>NZ_JBMDXE010000034.1:0-17151 GCF_048594845.1 Rhodopseudomonas sp.
TCAATTCGATGCGCGGTGTGTTCAAGCTGCCCGGCACGCCGGTGCGGATCACGCTGCGCGAGAAGGCCAACCCGTTCGCCCATAAGCGCAAGCGGAAGTCATGACCCAAGGCGACCAACCGTCCGAGACGATCGGGGCGGGGGGCGCGCGGCCCGCCGCGGTGGGATTCATCTTCGTCACCATCCTGCTCGACATGCTGAGCATCGGCATGATCCTGCCGATTTTGCCGAAACTGATCGAGAGTTTCGCCCACAACAACACCGCGGACGCGGCGCGGATTTACGGCCTGTTCGGTACCGCCTGGGCGCTGATGCAGTTCGTGGCGTCGCCGATCCTCGGCGGGCTGTCCGATCATTTCGGCCGACGGCCGGTGATCCTGCTGTCCAATCTCGGCCTCGGCCTCGACTACATCCTGATGGCATTGGCGCCGTCGCTGGGTTGGCTGTTTCTCGGCCGCGTCATCTCCGGCATTACGTCGGCGAGTATCTCGACCGCGTTCGCTTACATCGCCGACGTGACGCCGGCAGAGAAGCGCGCCGCGGTGTTCGGCAAGGTCGGCGCGGCGTTCGGGCTCGGCTTCATCATCGGCCCGGCGATGGGCGGGCTGCTCGGCGGCGTCGATCCGCGGCTGCCGTTCTGGGTCGCGGCCGGGCTCAGCCTGTGCAACGCGCTGTACGGCCTGTTCGTGTTGCCGGAGTCGTTGCCGCCCGAGCGGCGCTCGCCATTCCGCTGGAAGTCGGCCAATCCGGTCGGCGCCGTGCGGCTGCTCGCGTCCAACAGCCGGCTCGCCGCGATGGCGGTGGTGGAGTTCTGCGCCGAGGTTGCGCACGTCGCATTGCCGGCGATCTTCGTGCTGTATGCGAGTTATCGCTATCGCTGGGACGAGACGACTATCGGTCTGGCGCTGGCCTTCGTCGGCGTCTGCACGGCCATCGTGCAGGGTGGGCTCGTCGGCCCGGCCGTGAAGCGCCTCGGCGAACGCAACGCGCAGATCATAGGCTATGGCGGCGGCGCGCTCGGTTTTCTGATCTACGCACTGGCGCCGAGCGGCACGCTGTTCTGGATCGGCATCCCCGTGATGACGCTGTGGGGCATCGCCGGGCCCGCGACCTCGGGAATGATGACGCGTTTCGTCTCGGCCGACCAGCAGGGCCAACTGCAGGGCGCGATGACCAGCGTCAAGAGCATCGCCGAACTGATCGGGCCATTCCTCTTCACGCTGATCTTCGCGTATTTCATCGGCGGCACCGCGCCGTTCGCACTGCCGGGGGCGCCGTTCCTGCTCGCCGGTGCGCTGTTGATCGTGTCCGTGTTGATTGCGGCAGGCGTGGCGCGTGGTCCCGACAACAATCAGGCGCCGCAAGCGGCGCCTGATGTTTAGTGGATCGCCGTTGCGAACACCCGGACCGGCACTTTGGGCCGTCTAGTCACGGGGTTTGCGACGAAGCAATCCAGCTCTGTGTTCTGCGCTGGAATGCTTCGCTTCGCTCGCAGTGACGCAGATCGTGCGTGCGGGTAGCGTTTACTTCTTCACCAGCGGGCACTCGCTCTCGGACAGCGGACGGGCGGCATCTTCGGCCGAGATGTCGGCGATCTTCTTGTAATAGTCCCACGGGCCCTTCGACTCCGCCGGGGTCTTCACCTCGAACAGATAGGCCGGGACCATGCGGCGGCCGTCGGCACGGATCATCGACTTGCCGAACGGCTGATCCTCGGCCGGGATCTCCTTCATCTTGGCGACGACCTTGGCGCCGTCGTGCGGATTGCCGCCCATTGCCTCGAGCGTCTTGAGATAATGCAGAACGGCCGCATAGACGCCAGCCTGCGTCATCGACGGCATGGCGTTGTTCTTCGCCTTCTCGGAGAAGCGCTTGGCGAAGGCACGGGTGTTGTCGTTGAGGTCCCAATAGTAGGACTCGGTGAAGGTCAGGCCCTGCGCCACCTTGAGGCCGAGCGCGTGGACGTCGTTGATGAACAGCAGCAGCGCGGCGAGCTTCTGACCGCCCGAAGTGATGCCGAATTCCGCCGCCTGCTTGATCGCATTGGTGGTGTCGCCGCCGGCATTGGCGAGACCGATGACTTTTGCTTTCGAGGCCTGCGCCTGCAGCAGGAAGGACGAGAAGTCGGCGTTGTTGATCGGGTGCTTGACGCTGCCCAGAACCTGGCCGCCATTGGCCTTGACCACCGCGCTGGTGTCGCGCTCGAGCGCCGCGCCGAACGCGTAGTCGGCGGTCAGGAAGAACCACGTATTGCCGCCGGCTTTGGTCAGCGCCTGACCGGTGCCGTGTGCCAGCATGTAGGTGTCGTAGGCGATCGAGATGGTGTTCGGGGTGCAGGCCTTGCCCGTGAGGTCCACGCTGCCGCCGCCCGAATTCATCAGGATGATGTTCTTTTCCTTGACGAGATTGCTGATCGCGAGCGCGACGCCGGAATTGGGCGTATCGGTGATCATGTCGACTTTGTCGACGTCGATCCACTGGCGCGCGATGTTGACGCCGACGTCGGGCTTATTCTGGTGGTCACCGGACACCAGTTCGATCTTCCAGCCTTTCGCTTCCAGGCCGGAGTCGGCGATCGCCAGCTTCGCGGCGACGACCGAGTTCGGGCCGCCGATATCTGCGTAGAGGCTCGACATGTCGTTGAGGACGCCGATCTTGGCGGTCTTGTCTTGGGCGAGCGCGGGCGACGTCAACGCGGCGCCGGTCAGCGCGAGCGCGATAGCAAGACGACGCGAGAATACGGCTCTCATCAGTTTCCCCCTTTTTGGATGGCAGATTGTGAGCGGGTGTGGTCCCCGCTTGCGGTCAGTCAATCTTGCCGTCCTGCGGAAGTCAATCCGCGACGGGGTCTTTCAGCGCGCCGGTCGTGCCGTCGAAGAGCTTGCCGGTTTCGGTCCAGCTCGGCAGGCAGAGAGGTAACAACTTCTCGGCGACTTCATCGGGAGTCGGCAGAGTTTCCGGGTCTTCACCGGGCATGATGGTCCCGCGCAGCTTGGTACGCGTCGGGCCAGGATCGAACAGGTTGATACGGATCGGTGTCGTATTGGCCACTTCCTTGGCCCAGACTTCGACTAAAGTCTCAAGGGCCGCTTTCGAGGCTGCGTAGGGGCCCCGATAAGCGGGAGCCCGGCCGCCTGCGCGCGACGTTACAAACACGGCGCGGCCGGCGTCGGAGGCGCGCAGCAGCGGCTCCATGCAGCGGATCAGCTGGAAGTTGACGGTAAGGTGGAGGCTGATCACGTCCGACCAGGACTTCACCTCGATATGGCCGAGCGGCGACGACGGACCGGCCACGCCGGCATTGCCGACCAGCACGTCGAGCTTGCCGTGGCGCTCGTAGATCGAGGCGCCGAGCCGGGCGATTGCGTCCAGATCCTTGAGATCGAGCGGCACCAGCGTGGCGGCGTGGCCGCCTTCGGCACGGATCGCATCGTCGAGCTCCTCGAGCCCGCCCTGCGTCTTGGCGACGGCGATGACATGAGCGCCGGCTCGCGCGAGGACGCGTGCGGTCGCGTAGCCGATGCCGCGCGAGGCGCCGGTGACGAGAGCGATGCGGGAGGCGAGGGGGTGATTCATGGCCGGCACTTGAAGGTTGCTGTCAGGATCGGGACCGTCCTGAACGATACCGTTGTTCTAAAGACGTTGATGCCCGGCACAAGGCCGGGCACCACGAACTTTAGTCAGGCGAACCGGAAAGCCGTCAACTTGCTTCGGCGAGCAGCGACAACTGACGCGGCGACGTCTCGGTCTGGTTCATATCGGTCAGCGGCGTCGGGTATTCACCGGTGAAGCAATGGTCGGTGAATTTCGGCTGCGCCGGGTCGCGGCCACGTTCACCCATCGCGCGATAGATGCCGTCGACCGACAGAAACGCCAGCGAGTCGGCACCGATCAGATCACGCATCTGCTCCAGCGAATGCGTTGCGGCCAAGAGGCCGGCACGATCCGGCGTATCGATGCCGTAGTAATCGGGATGGGTGATCGGTGGCGAGGCGATGCGGAAGTGTACCTCGCGCGCACCGGCATCGCGCATCATCTTGACGATCTTCTTCGAGGTCGTGCCACGCACCAGGCTGTCGTCGATCAGCACGATACGCTTGCCCTGGATCGCCGCGCGATTGGCGGAGTGCTTCATCCGCACGCCAAGTTCGCGAACGCTCTGGGTCGGCTGAATGAAGGTGCGGCCCACATAGTGATTGCGGATGATGCCGAGCTCGAACGGCACGCCGCTCTCGCGGCTGTAGCCGATCGCCGCCGGAACGCCGGAGTCGGGCACAGGCACCACGACATCGGCTTCGACGTGGCTTTCGCGCGCAAGCTCGGCACCGAAGCCCTTGCGGACGTCGTAAACCGAACGGCCGCCAACGATCGAATCCGGGCGGGCGAAATAGATGTACTCGAAGATGCAGGGACGGGGCGGCTGCGGCGGGAACGGCTTGTGGCTCTGCACGCCCTTCTCGTCGAACACGATGATCTCGCCGGGCTCGACGTCGCGGACGTATTTCGCGCCGATGATGTCGAGTGCGCAGGTCTCCGAGGCAAGGATCGGGCTGCCATCGAGTTCACCCAGCACCAGCGGACGGATGCCGAGCGGATCGCGGGCGCCGATCAACTTCTTGTTGGTGAGCGCCACCAGCGAGTAGGCGCCTTCGATCGCACGAAGGGCTTCGATGAAGCGGTCGATGAAACGATTGCGCTTGGACTGCGCAACCAGATGCAGGATCACCTCGGTGTCAGTGGTCGACTGCATGATGGCGCCGCTCTGCACCAGCTCGCGGCGCAGCGTCAGCCCGTTGGTGAGGTTTCCGTTGTGGCCGACTGCGAAACCACCGGCATTCAGTTCCGCGAACAGCGGCTGCACGTTGCGCAGGATGGTCTCGCCCGTGGTCGAGTAGCGGACATGGCCGACCGCGAGATTGCCCGGCAACCGCGCGATCACATCCGCGCGAGAAAAGGTGTCGCCGACCAAGCCAAGCCTGCGCTCCGAGTGAAACCGGCCGTGATCATACGAGACGATGCCGGCGGCTTCCTGTCCGCGGTGCTGCAGCGCGTGCAGCCCGAGCGCCGTGATAGCGGCAGCGTCGGGGTGTCCAAAAATGCCGAATACGCCGCATTCTTCACGCAGCGTGTCGCCGTCTGTGTCGAACACGTCGTCAGGGACGTGATGATCGGGAGTTTGCGGGTCGCGAGCGTCCGATGCGGGCGTTGCGGCGTCGTCGGAAAGGCTCTGCATCGCGTCCATCGCGCCTCTCAGTTGGGCCGCGCTCAGCGCGCAGCCGGTTTGCCCTCTATCAGCTTTTTCAAACTGTCGCGGGCGGGTTTGCTGTAGCCGTCACCATTGCCAGGAGCCGCCGAATCGTCGGTCTGCTCTTCCTCCGGCTTATTTTTCTTGAACCTCTTCAAGATGGTGTTTTCAGGGTCATCCGGCAAGAGTGTCATCAACCAGTCACCAGTTCCTTGCAGGACCGTGCGTGACTTCGCGTTGACCACCCAGTCGGGCCGCTGTTTTTCCGGCACCAGCCAGTTGAAGAATAGATAGGCCACCACCACGATCAGCAGGCCACGGGCGAGGCCGAACAGGAACCCGAGGGTGCGGTCGAGCGCGCCAATGCGCGAATCCAGGATCATGTCCGAGATCCGCACCGTGATGATCGACACGATGATCAGCGTGCCGAGAAACACACCTGCGACGACGACGACGGCCGCGACCGTGTCGTTGGAGAAGTAGGTCTTTGCGGTCGGCAGCAGCTTCTGGAAGGCGTAGAGCGTGACCAGTGCGGCGGCGCCCCAGGCTGCGATCGACAGCACTTCGCGCATGAAGCCGCGGACCATCGCCAGCAGGCCTGAGACCAGCATCACCGCGAGGACAACGAAGTCGAGAATCGTGATCGGCATCGGCCAGTCGGGTCCGCTGGATGTGCAAGAAACGGCGAATCGCGTGCGCGCCGTCAGGGCACGTGACGGTGATATGGCACGCCGCGCAAGGCGAGAAAACCGTCAACGGAGCTCTCGACACAGCATAGATTTGCCGGGCCGATGGACCGTCGGCCTCGGCCCGCCATGCGCGCGGGTTGTATAGCGGCGCGTTCCGGAAAGGTCACGCCGGTTCAGCTCTCCCGCTGCCGGAATCGCGCCGGTGTGGCATTTTTCTCGGCGGGCTCCCGCTCGCGCGAGGCAGGGCGCGGTGTTCCCCGCGCGGCGATGTCGGCAACGAGGCTGGTGAGGCCGCCGACGCTCTGTAGCGACAGGCCGGCATCGGAAGGCGCGTCGCCGCGCGTCTGCTCGGGGAGAACAGCGCGACCGAACCCGAGCTTCGCGGCTTCCTTCAGCCGGGCCGGGGTCTGCGCGACCGGCCGCACCGCGCCGGACAGGGAGATTTCGCCGAAATACACCGCGTCCGTAGGCAACGGGGAGTTTGCCAGCGACGACACCAGCGCGGCAGCGGCGGCCAGATCAGCCGCCGGCTCGTTGATGCGCAGGCCTCCGGCGACGTTGAAGTAGACATCGTAGCCCGACAGCTTGACGCCGCAATGCGCCTCGAGCACGGCCAGCACCATCGACAGCCGCGCCGAATCCCACCCCACGACCGCGCGCCGTGGGGTGCCCAGAGTCGACGGCGCGACCAATGCCTGCAGTTCGACCAGCACCGGCCGGGTGCCTTCGATGCCGGCAAATACGGCCGTGCCGGGCGAGCCGAGATCGCGTTCGGACAGGAACAGCTCGGATGGGTTGCTGACTTCGCGCAGGCCCAGTCCTGTCATCTCGAACACGCCGATCTCGTCGGTGGGGCCGAAGCGGTTCTTCACAGAACGCAGGATACGGAACTGCTGCGAGCCTTCCCCTTCAAACGAAAGCACCGCATCGACCATGTGTTCGACCACGCGCGGGCCGGCGATCTGGCCGTCCTTGGTGACGTGGCCGACCAGGATGATCGCGGCGCCGGTCTTCTTGGCGAAGCGGATCAGCGCCTGCGCCGACGCGCGCACCTGGGTCACCGTGCCGGGTGCGGATTCGACAGTGTCGGTCCACATCGTCTGAATTGAATCAATGACGATCAATCGCGGCGTCGCCCCCTCGGACAGCGTCGCGATGATGTCTTCAACCGACGTCTCGGCGGCGAGCTCCACCGGCGCGCTCGCGAGGCCAAGTCGTTCGGCGCGCAGCCGCACCTGCGCGATCGCTTCTTCGCCGGAAATGTAAACGGCGCGGTGGCCGGCCTTGGCCATCAGACTGGTGGCCTGGGTCAGCAGCGTGGACTTGCCGATGCCGGGATCACCGCCGACCAACAGGACCGAACCGCGCACGAAGCCGCCGCCGGTGACACGGTCGAGTTCGCTCATGCCGGAGGGCAGGCGGGGAGCGTCGTTGCTCTTGCCGGCCAGCGACTCCAGCTTGAATGTCCGGCCGCGCCGCTTGGCTCGGATCGAGACCGGGACGGCATTGTCGCCCGCTTCCTCGACCAGCGTATTCCACTCGCCGCAGGCCTCGCACTTGCCTTGCCAGCGATTGAACGCGGCTCCGCAGTTCTGGCAGACGAAGGAGGAAGAGGCTTTGGCCATGAGCGGTGATGCCCGAGTCGCATGCGGCTGGTCGGTGAGCGTTCGTTGTGTTCATAGTCTGTTCTTTTGGTCAAGTCGGCCGTCCTCGTTCCTGTTCGAGCGCCATCACGACGTGTCCGGACGACGTACGCGATTGCGATGGTCGCCTGGCCGCGCTGGTGTGCTGAGCGGAGCTTGGGATCAGCGCCGCATCGTCCGGCTTCCGTCGACTGGATTAATCGGAACATAACGGATGTCATGCGTCACTCCGGCATGCCTTCGCCGGAGCTTCCGAGACTGACGCCTGCCGTCGCGCGCAGCTTTGCTGTGGTGGCGGCGATCGTCTATGTGGCCGACCTCCTGGCGCAGACGCGGGACCATCTGTCCAACGGAGCCGGCCGTCCGTTCGGTGACGATTTCATCAACTACTGGTCGGCTGCCTATCTGGCCTGGCATGGGCGCGCGAGCGAAATCTACGACTTCCAGGCCTTTCATATTTTCGAACAGTCGGTGATCGGCGCACCGATCCAGGACTATCACTACAGCTATCCGCCGGTCCTGCTGCTGCTGACCGCTCCGCTGGCGGTTATGCCTTATGTGCCGGCCTTGTTCGTATGGCTGGGAGCCAGTTGGTACGCGTTCTATCGCGCACTGCGACTAGCGATGCCGCAAGGTGGCGCGTTGCTGTTCGCGTTGGCGAGTCCTGCGGTGCTGATCAACGCGATTGGCGGACAGAACGGCGCCTGGACGGCCGCGCTGCTCGGGGGCGGACTGGGGCTGATGGAGCGGCGGCCGCTGCTCGCAGGCGGCGTGCTGGGATTGCTGATCTACAAGCCACAACTTGGTTTGCTGATCCCGATTGCCCTGGTGGCGGGACGGCAATGGCGAGCGCTTGCGGCGGCGAGCGTCGTGGCTGGCGGTCTGCTGGCCTTGAGTGTCGTCTGCTTTGGGCCGGAGGTTTGGACGGACAACCTGCGCAACGTCGGCTTGCTGCGGAAGACCATTCTGGAGGATGGGACGGGCGTGTGGCACCGCTTCGTCTCGGTATTCGTCGCGGCCCGACGGTTGGGTGCGCCGGTCGAAACTGCTTATGTGATTCAGATTGTTAGTGGCCTTTTGGCTAGCGTCGCGGTGGCATGGGTGTGGTGGGGGCGGGCGCCGGCGGGCGTAAAGAATGCCGTGCTCGTGCTCGGCACGTGCCTGGCAAGTCCTTACCTCCAGGACTACGATTTGGTGTTCGCCACTCTGGTGGTCGCGTGGTTGTGGCAAACCTGTGGCAGCGTGAACTCATCGCTAACGCTACTCATTTGCTCAGGACTGCTGCTGGTCCTGCCGCTGGCCGCCAGTGCGCTGGCGCATCCCACCGGGCTGGCGCTCGGACCCCTGTTCATTTTACCGCTGTACCTGGTGGCGCTTCGCATGAGCGTGGACAGCCGCGTCACGGAATTGCGATGGTCTGCCTCGACCTGATGTGAGGCGACGATGCGGGACGACGAGCGCAGGGACTATGAGCGGCGGAAGTGGCGGCAGATCGCCGGACACTTCGTCATGGGAGCCGTGTTCGGCGCCGGCTTTGCGGTAGTCCTGCTACTCGGCAATTACTTCGGTCTGGCGAGGGTGATCGACACCAGTGAGGCGCCGATGCTGGTGAGGGCGGTGCTGATCGTCGGCATCGCCGGATCGTTTGCGTTCTGCGCGGCGATCACGGGATTTCTGTTCCTCGTCCACGAGGACTGAAATCTGGCCGTTACTGCGACGAGCACTTCGATCGTGGCGTCGCGCGATCCGACTAGAGGCCCCGCGGCGAAGTAATCGAGCGCGGTGCACGGCGCTGGATTGCTTCGCTGCGCTCGCAATGAAGAAGGAGTTTGTGCGAAAAGCGCGCCGGCCTCAGTTGGCCGGTGCGACCGGCTCCGCAGGCGCGCTCGCCAGCGGCGCGGCCGGCTTCGCGTCGCCGCCGGTGTAGACCCGTGCGTAGCGCGGGCCGAGGCTGGTCAGCACTTCGTAGCCGATCGTGCCGAAGTGATGGCCGAGTTCATCGACGGTGATGCCGTCGCCGATCAACGTCGCCATATGGCCACGGCGCGCGGCGTTCGGCGGCAAGTCGGTGACGTCGACCGCGAGCAGGTCCATCGAGATGCGGCCGGCCACCGGGCAGCGCTGGCCCGCGATGATCACGTCGGCGCCGCGCGTGCCGTCATTGGAGCCGGCGGCGCGGAAGTAACCGTCCGCGTAGCCGGCCGACAGCACGGCGATCTTGGTCGGCCGCCGCGCGCTCCAGGTCGCGCCGTAGCCGACGGTGTCGCCGCGCTCGACGTTGCGGACCTGCACGATGCGCGCCTTGAGATCGACCACCGGCTGCATTGGATTGTCGGCGTCGGGTGTCGGATTGACGCCGTACAGCGCCGCGCCGGGACGGACCAGGTCGAACTGGAACTGCGAGCCGAGAAAAATGCCGGATGATGCCGACAGGGACGCGGGCACGCCGGTGAACAGGCTGGCGATCTCGCGAAAGGCCGTGACCTGCTTGGCGTTGATCGGATGGTTGGGCGACTCCGCCGCGACGAGATGGCTGATCACCAGCGTGATGCCGTGATCGCCGACGGAGATCCTCGGCACGATGCTCTGCGCTTCGGCGGTGGTGAGTCCGAGCCGGTTCATGCCGGTGTCGATATGGATCGCGGCGCCGCCGCTCCAGCCGGTGCGCCGGCAATACACGTCCCATTCGGCGAGTTCGTAGAGATCGCCGATCACCGGCCGGCAGTTCAGCCGCGCGAACTCATCGCCGGTGGTCTGGAAGAAGCCGTCGAGCACGTAGATCGTCACATCGGGCGCGACCGCGCGTACCGCAGCGGCTTCGCCGAGCGTGGCGACGAAGAAGGTCTTGCAGCCGGCGCCGGCGAGCGCGCGGGTGACAGGGCCGGTGCCGCAGCCATACGCATCGCCTTTGACCACGGCGGCGGCTTCGGCCGGGACCGCTGTCTTCTCGAGCTTGCGCCAGTTGCTGACGATCGCGTCGAGATCGATCGTGAGAATGCCGGGTGCGGTCGCAGTCGAGGCCGCGAGTGACGCCGCCTTTGCGGCGTCCGGCGTCAACAGGCTGGCAACGCTCGCATTCGGATCGGGAAGGATGGTCATGTCTCACACTCTGGCGCTTTCGAGCGAAGACGATCCCGTCCGCGTGTCGAAAACGCGTCGAGACGACTCCGGCTCTTCACGTTCGTTCTATCAGAACGTCAGGCGTCGTCTCTGCCTGAATTCCGCTGAACGGAGTTGCGTCAGGCGCGGTCGGGCAGGTGGCTGTCGTCCGCGAGGTCGCTGAAGCGGGTGAACTGGCCTTCGAACTGCACGTCGACGGTGCCGGTAGGGCCGTGGCGCTGCTTGGCGATGATGACTTCGGCCTTGCCGTGCACGAGGTCCATCTCGGTCGCCCACTTTTCGTGTTCCGGCGTGCCGGGACGCGGCTCCTTGTTCTGCAGATAGTATTCTTCGCGATACACGAACATCACGACGTCGGCGTCCTGCTCGATCGAGCCGGATTCGCGAAGGTCGGAGAGCTGCGGCCGCTTGTCGTCACGGGATTCGACCTGACGCGACAACTGCGACAGCGCGATGATCGGAACGTTCAACTCCTTGGCGAGGGCCTTGAGGTTGGTCGTGATCTCGGTGATTTCCTGCACGCGGTTGTCGCCGCGTTTGCTGGAGCCCTGCAGCAGCTGGATATAGTCGACCACGATGAGGTCGAGGCCCTTCTGCCGTTTCAGCCGCCGCGCGCGCGCTGTGAGCTGCGCGATCGACAGGCCGCCGGTTTCGTCGACGAACAGCGGCAAGGTCTGCAGCTCGATCGAGTAGTCGCGGATCTTGTCGAAATCCGCCTCGCTGATGCCGCCGCGGCGGATCTTGCTCGACGCGATCTCGGTCTGCTCGGCGAGAATACGGGTGGCGAGCTGCTCGGCGCTCATTTCGCACGAGAAGAAGCCGACGATGCCGCCATTGATGGCCTTGGTGCTGCCGTCCGGCTGCACTTCGCCTCGATAGGCCTTGGCGACATTGTAGGCGATGTTGGTGGCGAGCGCGGTCTTGCCCATGCCGGGACGTCCGGCGAGGACGATCAAGTCGGAGTGCTGCAGCCCGCCCATGCGGGTGTCGAGATCGCGCAGGCCGGTGGCGATGCCCGACAGCTTTCCATCGCGCTGGAACGCCTTGGCGGCCATGTCGACCGCGGTGGTGAGCGCCTGGGAGAACTTCTGGAAGCCGCCGTCATAGCGGCCGGATTCCGCGAGCTCGTACAGCCGCCGCTCGGCGTCCTCGATCTGGTTCTTCGGCGCGAAATCGACCGGCGCGTCGTAGGCGACGTTGACCATGTCGGTGCCGATGCCGATCAGGTCGCGGCGCAGCGACAATTCGTAGATCGTCCGGCCGTAATCCTGGGCGTTGATGATTGTGGTGGCTTCGGCGGCGAGCCGCGCCAGATACTGCGCCACCGTCAGCCCGCCGAGGTCGAGATCCGCCGCCAGGAAGGTCTTCAGCGTAATCGGTGTCGCGATCTTGCCGGCGCGGATGATGCTGGCCGCGGTGTCGAAGATCGTCTGATGGATCGGTTCGAAGAAGTGCTTGGATTCGAGGAAGTCCGAAACCCGGTAGAACGCGTCATTGTTGACCAGAATGGCGCCGAGCAGGGCCTGTTCCGCCTCGATATTGTGAGGCGCGGTCCGATAGGCAGGCGCCGCCGCGTCGGGCGCGAGCTTCAGAACGTTCGAATCAATGGCAGCCATAGCTCTGGATTGTTCTTTCGGTTTTTGGCGGATGCGGGGCGCGACTAAAGCGCCAATTCAGCGCGCAGTGAAAGCAACAATCGCGCGTTATGCACCAAGCCGTACAAGACATGTGGATGATCGGTTGGTGGCGGGGCGGCGGGCTTGACGGGAATGGAGGCTGTGGCCCCGGCGCGAGCGCGGATTGAACCTTGCTGCGGCACGGACCGACCTAAATGACAGCGATGCTCGGTGGTGCGCAAGAGCGAGCCAGGGCGGCCTCACGGCGAGGTGCAGGGGCTGTCGACTGGAACGGATGGCAGCGCACCGTGTTGATCACGGAAAATAACGACGACGAAACACGGGAATGGCGATGGCTCAGAACGTGCGACGCGAAGGATCGGACCGGCTGTGGTTGGCCAAGCTGATCGAGTCGTTTGAAAAGGCCTCTCAGAAACGCGTTCGCTCGGTTCCTTGCAGCCGGGCCGTGGTTCGCGCCGCGCAGGCTCATCTGGCGGCGCGCGCGGCGTCGAAGCCGCGGGCGCGGAAGCTCACACACGCAACCTGAGCTACTCGCCGGCCGCCTGCAGCAGCTGGACCGGGCGTCCTTCGATCATGCGCAGCCGCTGCTCTTCCCGCATGATGTAGTCGCGCGTGATCGGGACGATGCCCTGACGCTTGGTGAGCTGGATCTGAAACACCATGGTGTTCTGCCTGCGGAAGCTCATTTCCGAGGCGGCGAGATAGAATTCCCACATCCGCACGAAGCGGGCGTCGTACAGCCGCTCGGCTTCCTCCCGCCGCGCCAGGAAGCGCTCGCGCCAGGCCTTGAGCGTCTCGGCATAGTGCAGGCGCAGGATCTCGATATCACAGACCAGCAGTCCGGCCCGCTCGATCGCCGGCAGCACTTCGGACAGCGCGGGCAGATAACCGCCCGGGAAGATGTACTTCGCGATCCAAGGATTGGTGAAGCCCGGACCTTCGGAACGGCCGATCGAGTGCAGCAGCATCACGCCGTCATCGTCGAGCAGCTCGGCACAGCGCCGGAAATACGTGTCGTAGTGCGTGACGCCGACGTGTTCGAACATGCCGACCGAGACGACGCGATCGAACGGGCCAGGCACATCGCGATAGTCCTCCAGGATGAACTTCGCCGATGACGAGAGGCCGGATTCTTCGGCCCTGTTGTTCGCAACCTGAAGCTGTTCGCGCGACAGCGTAATACCAGTGACATCGGCCTCGCAGGTCTCCGCGAGATAGAGACCAAGACCACCCCAGCCGCAGCCGATATCCAGCACGCGCTGTCCCGGCTCGACCAGCAGCTTGGCGGCGATGTGGCGCTTCTTGGCGAGTTGCGCGTCGTCGAGCGTGCTGTCGGCGGATTCGAAATAGGCACAGCTGTATTGTTTGTCGGCATCGAGGAAGAGTGAGTACAGCCGGCCGTCGAGGTCGTAATGATGAGCGACGTTGTCGCGCGAGCGGGGGCGGGGATTGAACTGGCGGAGTGACCGGGTCAGGTAGCGCAGCCATCCGTGCAGTTTGGTCCAGCGCGGTGTCCAGGCCGGCTGATCCATTGCGATGGCAAGTAAATCCGCGATCGAGCCGCGCTCCATCACCAGTTCGCCGTCCATGTAGATTTCGCCGAAGGCCAACTCGGGATCGAAGATGAGGCGCCACTGCGCCTCCTTGGTTGTGAACCGGGCGTGGACGGGAGTGCCCGTGCCGTCGCCGCAGGTGAAGCTGAAGCCGCTCGCGGTGGTGAAGGTGATTGCACCGCGTTGGATGAATTGCCCAATCAGAAGACGCAGCAAACGGTCCATCGCATTTCCCAACGACATTTTGACGCAGCAATGCAAAAACCTTGCCGAATATTCCGCGTTCCAAGCGCCAGGCGCATGAGCGAGGCGCGTGGAACGCTTGGCTGTTCCTCGGACAGCGAACATGGCGGATGCGGCCCGAAAACAGGCATCAGCGGGCTTTGAAGCTGTTGGTAGTGCGCTTTTGCGGGGCGGGAGAGGGCATGAGCCCGCTTCCATTCAGCGGACAATCGTCTAAAAGGTCTGCGCCGCGCGCGCGGCAGTTTTCAGAACATTGGAGAATCGAATGGCGAGCCGAGCGCTCACTTCAGCGGCGGTGATGCTTCTGATCGGCTCCGCGATGGCCGGCATGGGCAGCGCGCAGGCGCAGAATCTCGAGGCGGGCAAGAGCCCTGCCCAGATTTTCGCCGGGACGTGCGCGGCCTGTCACAAGAGCGCACGCGGCCTGCTGCGTTCGGTGCCGCCGAGCTCGCTGCCGTCCTTCCTCCGCCAGCACTACACCACCAGCAGCGACATGGCCGGGCTGCTCGCCTCGTACCTGATTTCCAACGGCGCGACCGACACCCGCTACAAGCAGAACGACGTCCGCACCGAGCCGGGACAGCCTGAAGGCCGCAAGGGACGTCGGCAGCGGCAGGGTGCTGAGGAAGCCGCGCCGGCCGAGGCCACTGCGCCGGCCCAGGCGGTAGCGCCGACCGAGGAGCCGCCGCGCCGCGTGCGCGGCAAGCGCAAGCCGAAGCCGGAGGCCGAGCAGCCGGCGGAAGGCGCCGCGGCGGTCGAATCGTCCGAGCCGGCGGCTGAGACTCCGCCGAAGGAACGCCGTCGTCACGGCCGCAAGGAGAAGCCGGCTCAGGCCGCGCCTGCCGCGACGGAAGCGCCGAAGTCGGATGCCGCGAAATCCGAGGCGGCCAAGCCGGCCGCGCCGAAGGCGGATGCTGCAAAGTCCGAGGCGCCGAAGACCGAAGCGCCGAAGTCCGAAACCGTCGAGCCGACCCGGGCCGATCCGGTCCCGGCAGTGACGCCGGCGCCCCAGACGGCGCGGACTCCGGAAGCCGGCCCGCCGCCGGCGAAGCCGACCGAGTCGGCTCCGGCTCCGTCCGCCGCCGGACCGTCGTCGAGCGCGCCTTCGATCGCCGTGACGCCGAGCGCGCCGCCGCCGGCTTCGGGCTCTGCGGACGCGCCGATCTCGCGCTGACGCAGCGTCGTCCACTCTTCCGCAGACACATCAGATACAAAAAAGCCCGGCGCAAAACGCCGGGCTTTTTCGTTGGGAGCGGTTGGCCGCCGCCGAAGCGACGGCCGTTGTGCTTACTGCTCGGCCGGCTCTTCGTCGCGATCCGCGTCCGGATCGAAGAACTCGCCGGCAGCCGCGATCGCTTCGGCAGCCGCGTCCTGATCTTCCTGGCGGGTCGAGATGTCTTCGCCGCGGTTGATCCGCTCGGCTTCGTCGGCGCTGCGCGCCACGGTGACCGACACGCCGACTTCCACTTCCGGATGCACGGCGACCTGGATCTCGTGCTTGCCGATGGTCTTGATCGGCGCGTCGAGCAGGATCTGGCTGCGGGTGATCTTGACGCCTTCGGCTTCGAAGCTGGTGACGATGTCGCGCACCGAGACCGAGCCGAACAGCTGGCCGCTTTCGGACGCCTGGCGGATCACCACGACGTTCTGACCGTCGATCTTCTCGGCGACCTTCGAGGCCTCAGCCTTGGCTTCGATGTTGCGGGCCTCGAGATCGGCCTTCATGTGCTCGTACTTCTCGCGGTTCGCGGCGGTGGCGCGGAGCGCCTTGCCACGCGGCAGCAGGAAGTTGCGCGCGAAACCGTCCTTGACGCGCACCAGTTCGCCCATCTGTCCGAGCTTGGCGACACGTTCCAGCAGAATGACTTCCATGTTGTTCTCCTCGATTGGTTTGTCAGGTTGAAGGTCTAAGTATTTGACGGAGGTGGCATCGAGCGGCGCTGGAAGTAGCGCAGCCGGAGGCCGAAGACGGCGTCGGCGATGCCGAGCGCGATCAGCGCGATGGCCGGCCACAGAAAGATCAGCACCAGCGCGTAAGTCGAACTCAGCAGGAAACCGCGGTGGCGCGCGGCCATCGTCAGCGTGTGCAGCGTGGCGGCGCCGACGAGGCCGTAGGCGACGAACAAGGCGGCGCTTGCGGTTTT
Organism: Rhodopseudomonas sp.; assembly: GCF_048594845.1. Taxonomy (GTDB): domain Bacteria; phylum Pseudomonadota; class Alphaproteobacteria; order Rhizobiales; family Xanthobacteraceae; genus Rhodopseudomonas. Next base: position 16,274 of record NZ_JBMDXE010000034.1, read on the forward strand.
GCCGATCAGCGACACCAGGCCGCCGACGAAGCTGAGGCCGAGCGCGAGCGACAGCACCGCCAGCGTCATCGCCGGCAGCGCCGCCGTGCGCAGGTCCGGCCATGGCCGCTTCAGCCGGCCGGAGGTGGCCGTGACCTTGGCGGAGAGCCAAAGGTTGAGCGTCAGCGTCAGCATCGCCACCGTGGCGGCAGCCGGGGGCGCGACGGTGACAAGCGCATCGATCAGCCGGTCGGCGTCCGCGGAGTTGCGGGTGGTGAGGGCGCGCTGCAGGCCGGTGCGGAGGCCTTCAGTGATTGTCGCGCCGTCGGTGCCGAGAGTCAGCAGCGCCGCCATCGTGGTCAGCGCCGCGAAGCCAGCCATCCAGGCCACCAGCCGGCCGACCGGGTACCACTCCAGCGTCGGCGTGCCGCCTTCTTCGCCTGCCGGACGGGCTAGCAATGCAAGGTGGCCGAGCCAGCAGGCCGGCGCCACGATGGTGATGATGAAAGCGAGGGCGTAGGGGAAGCTGACACTCGCACCGAGCACGGCAGCGCCGAGCAGGCCGCCCAGCGCGGCGCCGACGGGGCCCCAGCCGAGTGCGGCCACCATCAAGGGCAGCGGCGCCAGATAGAACAGCAGCAGGGAGATCAGCGCGCCCGAGACGATCGAGACGAACATCAGCGCCGAGGCACAGCCGGCGGCAAGCGCGATCAGAATGTTGATCATCATCAGCTGTCCCGCTCCTTTCGAGCGGTTAGAGGCGTTTCGCCCCAACCATCGGCGACCGGATGACCCGGAAGCCTTATGAGAGAGAAGTATGAAGCTCCGCGGCGCGAACGCCGCGGAGCTTTGGATCTTAGCGAATCACGTAGGGCAGCAGACCGAGGAAGCGGGCGCGC
>NZ_JBMDXE010000340.1:0-15100 GCF_048594845.1 Rhodopseudomonas sp.
GAAAGGTGTCGTCGGCACGTTTGCGGTGTGGTGCCCTAACCCAGGATCCGAGCTTGAGGGCCATCGGCCGCCGGTGCCGGCCTGGTATCTCGACCTCGCCCACAAGCTGGTGGCGATCTGGAAGAAGAACGGTATCACCTACGAGCACGTGTTCGACAGCAACGCCTCGTCCGACACGTTGCAGCACGACATCTACCGGATCGAGGACGAGACGCTGCCGATCTTCGCAACGGCCAAGCAGCTCGAACCCGTCGAATAGCGTCTCGATCAAAGTCATAGCTAGGACAGAGGAGGCGGCGTGAGCAGCGCGAAGCCTAGGCACATCGCCATTTACGGCAAGGGTGGCATCGGCAAATCGACCACGACGTCGAACATCAGCGCGGCCCTGGCCGAGGCTGGTCATCGCGTCATTCAGATCGGTTGCGATCCCAAGAGCGATTCGACCACGATCCTGCGTGGCGGCGAGGATCTGCCGACGGTGCTCGACAGCCTCCGCGACAGCGGACGGCCGGCGATCGCGGACGTTTCGGCGACCGGCTTCGGCGGCGTGCTGTGCATCGAGGCGGGCGGGCCGGTGCCCGGCGTCGGCTGCGCCGGGCGCGGCATCAACGCGGCGGTCGATTTGCTGCACGAATTGAAGTTGTTCGAGGAATTCAAACCGGACTACATGCTGTACGACGTGCTCGGCGACGTGGTGTGCGGCGGCTTCGCTGTGCCGATCCGCAACGGCATCGCCGACTCCGCCTTCGTGGTGACGTCGTCGGATTTCATGGCGATCTTCGCAGCCAACAATTTGTTCACGGCGATCGCCAAGTACGCGCCGTCCGGCGGCGCGCGGCTCGGCGGCGTCATCGCCAACAGCATCCAGACGCCGTATGCGACCGCGCTGATCGACGACTTCGCGGCGAAGACGGGCACCAGCGTCGTCGGCTACGTGCCGCGCTCGCTCACCGTGTCGCAAAGCGAACTCTACGGCCAGACCGTGATCGAGGCCGCGCCGAAATCCGAGCAGGCCGACGTCTATCGCGCGTTGGCACGGCACATCGCCGGCGATCATTCGACGTCGATCCCCAAGCCGTTGAACGCCCCGGCGCTGAAGGACTGGGCCAAGCAGTGGGGCGACCGGGCGTTCGGCGTGTCCGAGCGACCGCTCGCCGAGGCGCTGTGAGGTGAACAAGGCCCTGCAACCGCCGACGCGCGAGCGGCGGCTCAACGGCGTCAGCGCCTATCTGGGTGATGTCGCGGCGCTGGTCGCCGAGCTCGAAGCCGGGCCGCCGGCGCCCCGCATCCGCACCTTTTCGCAGGTCGCCGCCGACGACGTCTCGTCCGCGCTGCAGGTCCTCGCCGAGGTCGAGGGTCTCGGTGTCGTCGTTCACGGTGCCCGCGGCTGCGCCGGCGCGCTCGCGCGCGGCGAGGCGGGGCGGCCTTGGGCTGTCACTAATCTCGATCAGCGCGACACCATCCTGGGCGCCGACGGCGCCCTGGCCCGTTCGCTGCGCAGCCTGTACGAGCGGCATCGGCCGTGGGCGATCGTGGTAGTGGCGACGCCGGTGGTGGCGATCAACAATGACGACATCCGCACCGTCACCGAGGAACTGAGCGAAGAACTCGGTATCCCGGTGATCGAACTACGTACCGACGGCTTCCGCTCGCGGATCGCCGCGAGCGGGTGCGACATCGCCGCCGCAGCGCTCGCGGGGCTGGTCCAGCCCAGACAGCGCCGTTGCCGCGACCTCGTCAATCTGCTCGCCTTCGAGCAGGGAGCCGGGCTCGACGCGATCGCGGAGCAGATCTCAGCGCTCGGCCTCGAGGTGAACGTCCTGCCCGCTGGGGCGGGCCAGGAGGTTTTCGCCAGGGCCGGACAAGCGGTGCTGTCCGTCGCGGTGTATCAGGATAAAGCCGACGTCCTTCGCCGCGAGCTCGAACGCATGCACGGCGTCCCGTTCCTCCATGTCGCGCCGCCGATCGGCGTGGCGGCGACGCGTCGGTTCCTGCTGGCCGTCGCCGAGGCGACCGAGCGCCCGCTGCCGCCCACATCGAACCACGATCCGCGGGCCGATCTGCTAGACGGCAAGCGCGTCGCGATCGTACTGCCGCCGTCGCAGGCGCTCGCTGCGGCGGAGCTGATCGATCAGTTCGGCGGCGTGCTCGCCGGACTGAGCGTCGACTGGATCGACAATCTGCACGTCGAGGGCCTCAAGGCGCTGCGCAACGCCCCGACGGTGTCGTTGCACATCGCCGCCGGGCAGCCGTTCGAGCTGGTGAACTGGTTGGGGCGGTTGAAGCCCGATCTGGTGATCGGCAACGCGGCGGCGGCGGCCGACGCGGCGCGCGCCGGCGTTGCCGCAGCGGCGATCGAGGGCGACGATCTGCTCGGTGCCGGCGGAGAAACGCGGCTGGTCGCGCGGATCGAGCGCGCTTTTGGCAGCCACGCCGCGCTTGCGAGCCGCGCGACCTCCGCCGCGACCTATCATCCAGGCTGGCTCAAGCGCAGCCCCGATTGGCACATCAAGCGCGAGGTGAGGTGATGGCTTCGCATTTGATCCGGCCGCGCGCCGGCTGCGCACTGCACGGCGCGCTTTATACCGCCACCGCAATCGACGGCGTCACGCCGCTGGTCCATGCGACGCCGGGATGCAGCGTTGCGGCCGGCTTGTGGCAAAGCCAGCACGGCTGCGGCAACGCAGCGCCGGCGTCGAATCTGTCGGAAAAGCACATTGTGTTCGGCGGCGCGTCGCGGCTGCGCGAGCAGATCAAGAACACGCGCGGGATCGTCCGCGGGGCCCTGACGGTGGTGATGACCGGCTGCCCCGCGGAGATGATCGGCGACGACGTGGCCGCCATGGCGCAGGAAGCGCGCGATGCTGGCGACGACGTTCTCGACCTGGCGACCGCGGGATTTCGCGGCTCGGCGTATCATGGCTACGCATCGCTGCTCGAAGCGGCGATCGGCAGTTCGGTCACCGCGCCGCCGCGCCATGCCGGCCTGGTCAACATTCTGGGACCGGTGCCGCAGCAGGATCCATTCTGGTTGGCGGAGATCGCCGAACTGTCGCGCCTGATCGCCGGCGTCGGTCTCGCGCCGAATCCGGTGTTCGGCCCGCGCGGCGGTTTGGACAGCTTGCGCAGCTTGGGTCGCGCCGAGCTGACGCTGTCGGTGTCGCCTTGGAGCAGTGGCGCCAGTCGATTGCTCGACGACCGGTTCGACATTCCGTGGGTGGAGAGCGGCGGCGTACCGGTTGGCGCGCGCGCGACATCTTCTCTGCTCGAACAATTGCTAGTTGCCGTCGGCGAGGTCGACGACGCGGCCGCGCTAGCCTTCATCGACGCTGAGCGACGGCACGAGGCGTATTGTCTGGATGGCCTGCTGGAGACGCTGTTTCGGCAGGGAGGTCCGCGCACCTTCGCGATCGCCGCGCCTAGCCTGCATGCCACCTCGGTCGCGCGTTTTCTCATCGAGACTCTCGGCTGGCTACCGGCGACGATTCTCGTCACCGACAATCCGCCTGTCGGCGAACGCGCTTTGCTGCAAGGCGATCTGGCGTCGTTGCGCTACGTCGAGGACGACGACGAGATCAATCGGGCGATCGTGGAGAGCGGGGCCGAGATCCTGTTCGGCAGCGCGCTCGAACGTGGCGCGGCGCGAGCACTCCGCGCTCCGCTGATCGAATGCGCGGCGCCGACGCGCCGCCTCAGCCTGACGACCGGCTTCGGCGGCTTCCGCGGCAGCCTGGCGCTGCTCGAAGCGATCATCACAGCAGTCGATCAGCAGCTATAGGCAGACGACCGATTCGGTCATCATCGCTTTTGTCTCACGCCCAAATCGACGGCGTCTCGATATCACCGGTCCACGAGTAGATCGCCAGCAGCGGCTCGTCTTCGGTACGCATGGCATGCACGACATTGCTGTCGTGGAAGATGGCCGCGCCCGGCGCGCGCAGCGAGGTGACCGATCCCACCGTCCACTGCGGATGTCCGACGACGACGCGGTAGAGCTCCACGGCCGGGTGACGGTGCGGTAAATAGTGGGCGCGCGGGCCGATCAGCGTCAGACCGAAGCAGACCTCGTGGCTCACGATCGGCGCCAGCGGGCCGATCAGTTCGGCCCATCCCATCGCACCCTCGAGCCCGGGCGCATCGCCGCGTGGCTCGTATCCATAGCGCCAGGGCAGGCGGGCGGCGAGCGAGCGCAGCGCCGCAGCGGTGTCCGGCGCGCTCTTGTCGGCGAGGTCGAGCACGGCTGGAAGATGCTGCGTTAGCGGATGATGCGTCGGCTGCAGTGGTCGGGGTGCGGCCGTCGCGGCGCTTATCAGTGCGTCGACGTGCTCGATCTCGGCGCTCGCCGCAGCGTTGGCCCCGGCCGGATCGGTGAAGGCGCGGCGCAGCGCTGCGATAAGGCCGAGCAGCAGGGCCCGTTCATCGGCAGCGCTCATTCGGCCAGGCTCGATTGCAGCACGACGTATGTATGACCGATACGCACGCCGCTGCGGTGCGCCTCCCACGCTGCGACAGCACCGAGCTGCTCACCGGCGAGGCTCGCCTCGATCGCGCTCGCGTCGGCGCCGGCTTCGCCCGGCTTCAGATCGGCGAACGCCGCGGTGAGCGCGTCCACCGTGTAGAAGCGGAACGGCCCCAGTCCTTGAAGTTCCCAGTTCGCGTAGGTCGAAATCACGTCGTCTGCGTCGGCCTGCACTTTCCATCCATAAGTCAGAATGCGCGGCACGAAGCCGGCGTCGCGGGACATCTGCGTCAGCACGCTGAGCGGCACGCGGCCGCCGATGGTGGACAGCACCACGCCGTCCCGCGTCAGCGCATCATGCGATTGGACCAGAGCCAGGTAATGCATTGTCAGCAGCCAATCGGCGACGAACGCAGGAATGGCTTCGCGGCGCGGCGCCAGGAAGGCGGCGCTGGTCTTGTCCTTCTCGATCGCGCGTGTGTCGTCGACCGGCAGATTCGGCAGGTTTTCGTAGATCACGTCGAACTTCACGCGAGACGGCGCCAGTGGCGTCAGCAGGTCTCCGGCGGCGGCGTGCAGCGCTACGTCGGTGCCGGCCCGAATGTTGCGACGGACGTTGCGGGCGGCGGCGGCGACGACTTCGTCGAACAGGTCGGTGATGCCGACCACCTCGGCTCCGAGGATCTCGATCGCCGCCAGCGCATCGATGCCGGAGCCGGTGCCGATCGAGGCGAAGGCGTGCGGCCGCGAGGCGCGGCCTGCGGCGAGGACGCGAAATGCCGGCGCAGCCACGCTGGCAACCCAGTCGCGCTTCAGATCGGTCAGATCCGGCAGATAGGCGCGGTCGGCAACCTCGATCTCGATGTCGTCCTTAATCCGAGACAGGCCAGGAGTGTCGAGATAGTGCCGCGCATCGAAGCGGAGAAGGGACGACGCGTTCTGTGGCCTGGTGCGAACATCGGTCGATGCTGTCGACATGCGCTGTCTCCTTTGCTCGCTCGGTGCTAGTGGCAGAGGCCGTAGCCGCCGGCGATGATCGCCTGGGTCGGCGCCTGGCCGATGGCGATCGAGGCCGTGCGTTGCCGCAGATGGGTGTCGATGATCGCCACTGCGCCGGTGTCTTCGAGCGGCAGATAGAGCTTGTCGCCATTCGGCGTGACGACACCTGCGCCCGGCACACCGCCAAGCGCGATGCTGCCTGCGGCCTTGCCGCGCTCAAGATCGAAGATGAGTAGTCTGCGCGATTTTTCGTCCGGCACGAACGCGACCGTATCGGACCAGGCACTGTAGGCGATCGACGATCCGGCCGCTGCCGAGAGCGTCACGCCTAGCCGCAGCGGTTCGGCCGGCAGAATGTAAAAGCCTTCACCGGAGCGGCCGAGCGCGAGCAGTTGAACGCCGGTGCCGGTGGCGAACAGCTCGGCCGCGTCGGGAGACGGCACGCTGGTGATGACCGAGCGTCGCTGCAGATCGAAATGGAAGATTGTGCGAGGCGCGTCCGCCGACAGCGCAAATCCTTCGCGGCCGTTGGGTGCGCGGAGAAGGGCATCTAGTCGCGGCGCCGCGATCGGCTGTGACGGTCGGCCGTCGGCGGCGTCGTAGGCTGTGACGCCGGCTTGGGCGCCGCCGACCACGAACAGAGTCGCGCTGTCGCCAGAGAAGATCGCTTCGCGGATGCCGGGCGCCGCTCTGATCAGGCTAGCCTCGCGACCGTCGCCGTCGAGCAGCAGGATGGTGCCACGCGCATCGTCGAACAGCGCGAGGCGCTTGCCATCCGGACTGATCCGGAGTCGCGAGGGCAGCAGCGGAAGCGCGATGGTCCGGCTGGATCGCGTCGCGATGTCGGCGACCGCAACGGCTGAGCTCCGCTGGTCGATTGCGGCAAGGCGGCCGCCCCGCTGCGAGATCTGCAGCGCGTGCGGTTCGAGGCCGAGGTCGAGCGGGGTGGTTGGCGTGTCGGTGGTGATGTCGATCGCCGATAAGGTGTTCGAGCCGCGCCGAGCGACGAAGATGGTGCGCAGGCCGTCGGCGTCGGTCTGCACGGCGCAGCCCGTACGCGGGCAGGCAAGCGCGGCGAGGCCGAACGTCGACCATGCCAGCAGACGCCGCCGCGTCGGCGCCAGGATTTGTGGCATCGGGTTTCCGGAAGCGCCCGAGGCATTGTCGAAGTCGGTCGTCACTGATCGCGTCTCGAGCCGCTCAGGCGCTGCGGCTGATTGCGGTGGTGTAGATCCGCTCGATCAGCGTCAGCGCGCCGCGATAGCCAGCGTAGCTGCGCGACAGCACGACTTCGTAGGAGGCCGGGAAGCCGACTTCGAGAATGAAGCCGCGCAGCTCCTTGGCGAGATCGCGCTCCCAGGTGGTGCCGAAGATCAGCGGCGGCTTGCGTTTGAAATCGGCGGCGCGAATGGCGGCGTGCACTTCGTAACTGTCCTCGGCGAACACCGGGTCGATCGACACGTCGGTGTCGAGGCTGCGGAAGGCGGCGCTGACGGCTGCGCGATGCTCGGCCGGGGTGTTGTCGGTGATTACCGCGGCGGCCGGCACCAGCCCGAGCTGGCGGACCGCGAAGCTCGACAGCGCCAGCGTGGTGGCGGCGTCGCCGACCGCGGCGAACCGCGCCGGCAGGCCCCAGCGATATTGCGAATAGAATTCCGAGAACGCTTCGATATAGCCGTAGTAATCGCGCTCCTCGGCGGCGATGAAGGACTCGATCTGCGGCTGCGGAAGGCCCGCAAAGGCAGCGATCTTCCGTAAGACTTCGCTGGTCTGCTTGCCGCCGATGGGCGGCGCGGGGATGTGCAGAAACGGTTGACCGTATTTGGCCTCGAGATGCTGCGCGGTGGCGAGGCCGAGCCAGGGCGACAGCACCAGATTGAACTGCGCCCTTGGGATGGCGCGCCATTCCGACACGCCGGCGGAGCCGGGGCCGAACAGCACGTTGGCGCGCAGGCCGATGCCTTCGAGCAGCCGCTTCAGTTCGGTCAGATCGCCGCGCCACAAATGATCCTGATAGGGCAGCGGCGACCACAGATTGACGAGGCCGTCCTCGCGTGGGCCGTCGTAGGGGCCGGCGAACTGATCGATGATGGCGCGCGTCACCACCTCGTGGCCGGCGTAGTTGTTGCCGCGGAAGCCGCCGGTCCCCGCGTACACGATCGGCGCGCCGCGCGTCTGGAATTCCTTGACCACAGACGGCACGTCGTCGCCGATCAGATCGGGAATGCAGCCGGTGAGCACGACGAACAGGTCAGCTTCCATCAGATCCAGCGTGTGGGTGATCAGTTCGCGCAACCGCTCCTCGCCGCCGAAGATCACCTCGCGCTGCGTAGCATTGGTGCTGGGCGCGACGCCGAGGCCGCCCCAGCCGCCGCCCTGATAGGCATTGTTGAAGGCGAGCGCGCCGCATTGCTTGTCGGCGCAGCCGGGACCGCAATGGGTGATGGGAATGGCGCGCGGGATTGCCGCCACGCTCTGCATTGCGCCGAGCGCGCAGGCGTAGCGGACCTGCTCGATCGGGCCTTCATGGGCGAGGTCGGGAATCTCGAGAGCCGGGCCGGGGCGGCTGACTTTGAGCGGGTTCAGCGCCATCACCGGCCTCCCGCAGCGCGGGCGGGAGCTGGCTGCGACGAAGCCGCCTGACGGGCTAGCAGATACGGGTCGGTCTGATCCAGCCACCATTGTTTGTAGGGCAGGCTGGTATGGCCGGCGAGGTCTTGATGAAACTTGCGCTGCGCCAGCGCGTCGACGATCTCCTCGCCGAGGTCGATCATGCCCTGATAGCCGATCGCCGTCGACGCATCGCCGAGCGCGATCGCCGGCACGCCGAGCCGCGAGGCGAGGCCGGCGAGGCCGCCATGGCGGATGATGATGAAGTCCGGATTGGCGCGCTTCAGCAGATTGTAGAACTGATAGGGCTGGCGGTTGGAGATGCTGAAATGCTCGACATCGCCATAGGTGTCGACCATGTGGCCGAGCGAGTCCTGCCGGGTGTCGTGGCGGTCGTAGACCGGGTCGTGATGGAATACGAGCGAGCCCGGCACCTCGACACCGAGTTCACGCAGCACACCGATCACGCCATGCGCATAGGCGGCGCCCATCGAGACGTAGCCGCGCACGCCCTTCAGCCGCTCGCGAAGCTGTTCGACCTGCGGCCGGACGCGGGCATGCTCGCGGGCGATATAAGCCTCGGCCAATTCCTCGCGGCCGGTGGCCTTGGCCAGCGCACGCAGCCAGGCGTCGGTGCCGGCGAAGCCATAGGGCTGCGGCGCCTTGATCTCCTGCACGCCGTATTGCTGTTCCAGCGCGGCGCCTAAATAGCCGCCGACCGAATAGCAGAACGTCGCCGATGCGACAGCCTCGGAGGCCCGCGCGATCTCCTCGACCGAGGCGACGGTGAGGATGTTGTTGGCCTCGAGGCCAAGTTCGGCCAACATCGGGGTGAAGACGTCGCTGCCCCACAGCACGATGATGTTGACGAGATTCTCTTGCCGCTTGCCCGGCTCCTTCTTGACGACATGGCGCAGCACGCCGTGCTGGATGGCGTCGAAGCCGGAGCTCCAGTGCTTGGATTTGAAGCCCTCGCAATACATCGCCACTACCGGTACGCCGAGGTCGTCCTCGCACTCGCGCACCACGCTCTCGACATCGTCGCCGATGATGCCGGTGGCGCAGGAGGTGGCGACGAACACCGCCTTAGGCTGATGCCGATTGACAGCGGCGCGGATCGTCTCGCGCAGCTTGTCGGCGCCGCCATAGATCATATCGCGTTCGACCAGATTGCTGGACAGCCCGGTGACGTTGCGCGGGGCGAGCCCGCGGCGCAGCAGTCCGTTGCGGAAGAAGGCGTTGCTGTTGATATGGCCGGCGGCGCAGCCGATCGGTGAGTGCTGCACCAGCACGGCGTCGCGGACATTGCTGGCCTGGCTTTCGGCGATCTGCTCGCTGCAGGTCGAGCCCTGGCTGAAGGGCGATTCCAATTCGCAGATACGCTGACTGCGGCCGCCGCAGCCGGGACCGCAGTCACCGCGCGAGAACGCCGACTCGGTCGCGAGTCGCGAGGCCGGTCCGTCCCAGGCGGTGATGGTCCCGAGGCGCTGTTCGCGAATTTCGGCGGAAGGGCTGCGAAGATTGATGGCCATCGGTATCGATCCGCTTTGATGCGAGGGAGAAGCGAGCGACGCTGCGGATGAGGAAAATGCATAGGCGGCTCCGCTCCGACAAGGATGAAAAACGTGCAGTCGAGAAATTGGAAGGACTAACTCATTTTCATCCGACCTGCAGAATCTGCGTGTCGCGACGCGCGTTCGTTCGGAAGTAGTTTGATCGGGCTTCGATGCGGCGTTTACTGCGCAACTCGCCGGCGCTGCGCGATCATGCGACGGCGTTCGGCACCCTCGGCAGAAAGTATGAGGCGCCGCGACCGCTGATAGTGCGCTGATACCAATCGCCAAATTGTCAGGTGAGAATCTGCTGTATCTCGCGCGCAAACGAAAAGCGCGGCCCAGCTTCAGCGCCGATTTGGAATTGGTCCAGGAATTCAGTCAACTTACTATCACATTCCATTAACGGCCTGTTTGCGGACGGCGCGGCCAAGCGGCGAGGCGCAGCGGACGATTGGGGCATTTCTCTTGGGGGACGGCATGTCGAACTGGGACTTCATCACCAAACCAGCTCACGGTCTTGCGCGGGCCGTGATCGCAGGCGCCGCGCTGCTCGCTGCTGGCGGCGCGGCTTCCGCCGATCCGGTCAGCCCGGCAGGGTGGACGGCCGGCATCGCCCTCGGCGCGCCATTGCCGGAAGGTGTGTACTTCATCAACACCGCGACCTATTTCGAGCGATCACCGAAGTCGGGTACTGGTGCGCCGACCATCGATACGGGCGTCAACATCCCGGTGGTGGCGTGGGCGACGCCGTTCACCATCTTCGGCGGCCGCGTCGAGGTGCTGGGCATCGTGCCGGAGCTGGCGGTCGGGGTTAATCCCAACGCCGGCGTCGGCAGCAGTTCGTGGCGCGACTTCTACAATCCGGCCGGCCTTGTCGGTGTTGCCTGGGATCTCGGCGGCGGCTTCGGCTTCGCCAACTATGTCGGAGCCTTCGCGCCCGTCAACACGGCGCTCGGCAACACGCTGAACCTCGGCGGCAACTACTGGACCTTCCTCGAACTCGCCACGCTCGCCTACAACCGCGATACCTGGAGCGCCACGGCGAACTTCACCTATTCGAGCAGTGGCAACGATCGCAGCACCGGGGTGCACATTCAGCCCGACACCGCGCAGATCGACTTCACCGTTAGCAAGCACATCAACAAATGGGAAGTCGGCCTGGTCGGCTATGGCTCGACCGACCTCGCCAATCCGTGGCCGCTGCGCACCGCTGGCGGTCTCTACGGCAAGAAGCAAAGCCAGTTCGCGCTTGGGGGCCTCGTCGGTTACAATTTTGGCCCGGTGATCACCCAATTCTATCTGACCCGCGACATCGCCGAGAGTAATTATTCGGGCTACGACACGCGGTTTTGGACCCGCGTGATCGTACCGCTATGGAATCCGGACGCGCCGGCCAAGAAACCGTTGATCGCCAAATAGGACAGTTAAGACAGGGGCGGGTGATCCGCCTTTGCAAGTCCCGTTCGCGCACTGGCATGGGCGATCTATCGGACGGACCGCGCCCGCGAACTCGCAACGCTGGTAGTGGCCGATACGTCGCTCGGCAATTTGCCGGACAAGATCATCAAGAAGCAGCGCAAGACATTTGTCGGCAAGGAGTTCAATCCGAATCTCAGCTACGCGCGCGTCGCCAAGGCGTGCCGTCTGAGAGGCGTGGTGGCGCGATCCCTTACCGAACTGACCGCAGCCATCCACGCGGCCTGCGCGGCGCAGCACGAAGGCGTTACTGCCATTATCGAAGCCGTCCTCAATCAGGAGCTCGGCGAGCCGTTCCGTCGCGACGCGATGAAGAAGCCGGTCGTGGTGGCGGGAATCGATCCGGCCGACATGCGCCCACAGCATTGATGCGGCTTCACCACGCCAACGAAAACTATGAGCTAATGATTTTCAACAGAGAGGTTTTGGTTGAATTAGTCCGCTGCAACGCTCATTGCGGGAGGAATGTGCCAAGCAGACTGGTAACTACGAAATTGACCGCGCTTGGATAATGAATTGATATGAGGTCGACTGCTGATTAGTTCTGATGGTCGATCGCCAGACAGTGCAGTGGTAACTGCACTGACTTGAAGTGCGTCGGCCGAAGGGGGCAGTTCGCCTGCGTACGGGGGGGGCGCACGCCAATGTTGCACTTAATCAAGGAGATTGTTTCATGGCAGACGATCCGAACCGGGTCTGGCCGACCGGACTGACGATCGCGGAATCGGAGGAAATCCACAAGCATGTGATCGATGGCACGCGCATTTTAGGCGCGATCGCGATCGTCGCTCACTTTCTCGCCTTCGCCTATTCGGCCTGGCTGAATTAAGGAGATCAGCACATGTCCAATCAGGCACGCATATGGACCGTCGTCAAACCGTCCGTGGGTTTGCCGCTGTTCCTCGGCAGCGTCGCGGTGATCGCCATTCTGGTACATTTCGCGGTGCTGACCCACACCACCTGGTTCCCGAAGTACTGGAACGGCAAGGCAGCCGCGATCGAGAGCTCCGTCAGGACGGGGTGACCAAGCTTCAGCGACCTTGAAGCGCTGGCCGGAATCCACGGGTCCCGGCCCTTGTACATCCTGCGATCGGATCGACGATATCGAGCCGCGGGGACGGCGTTATCGATCGTGCAGCACTTTGGCGACAGCCTGCCGCGCGAACTCGTTGTGCCGCGCAATGCCGATCGAGACCTTGCTCAGATCGCCATCATCTCCACCAAGTGCAGTGTGCAAGGTCTTCCTTTGGCGGCGAATTGACCGCCAAGAGATATGTGCGCCGGTTCGCATCAGCGAGGGCGACGTGCTTGAGCGCGCCTCCGATCACGTCGTGGCGGGGGCGATGTAGCCTCGAGGTGGCGCGCTTGTGCGGCGTTGATTCATCACTTTGATTGTGGAAGCGCGCGCTCGACCAATCGGGTCCAGTACGAAATCCCATAAGGGATCGCGGCATCATTAAAGTCGTATCGCGGATGATGCAGTCCCGCGCTGTCGCCGTTGCCGAGGAAGATGATCGAGCCGGGACGCTCCTGCAGCATGTAGGCGAAGTCCTCGGCTCCCATCATCGGCGCCAGTTCGCGATCGACCTTGTCGTCGCCGATCAGCGACGCGGCCGTGTCGGCGGCGAACGTGGTTTGCTCGGCGTGATTGATCGTGACGGGATAGCCGCGTCCATAAGTGACGCGCGCCGTCGCGCCGTGCGCCTTCGCGATATTGGTGGCGATTTCTTCTATCTGCCGTTCCAGCTGATCGCGGACGCCTGGGTCGAGGGCGCGTGCGGTGCCGACCAGCCGCGCGGTCTGCGGAATGACGTTGAATGCCGACCCGGCGTTGAAGGTGGTGATCGATACGACGGCGGAGTCGAGCGGATCGAGCCGGCGCGACACGATGGTCTGCAAAGCGGTGACGATCTGCGCGCCGACCACGACCGGATCGATCGCGAAATGCGGGCGCGCCGCGTGGCCGCCGACGCCATCGATCTCGATTTCGACCCGATCCATCGACGCCATCACGGCGCCCGGGCGGATGGTGAATTCACCGACCGCGAGCCCCGGCTTGTTGTGCATGCCGTAGACCTCGTCGATCGGAAACCGCGTGAACAATCCGTCGTCGATCATCGCCTTGGCGCCGGCGCCGCCTTCTTCGGCCGGCTGGAAGATGAAGGCGACCGACCCGTTGAAAGCGCGATTGGCGGCGAGATGCTTCGCCGCGCCGAGCAACATCGCGGTGTGGCCGTCATGGCCACAGGCATGCATCCGGCCCGGCGTACGTGACGCGTACGCAGCACCGGTCGCTTCTTCGATCGGCAGCGCGTCCATGTCGGCGCGAAGCCCGATCGCGCGGTTTGCCGTTCGGTTGCTGCCGTGTACCAGCCCGACCACGCCGGTCCGCCCGAGGCCGGTGACGACTTCGTCGCAGCCGAACTGGCGTAACAAATCTGCGACCCGCGCGGAGGTTCTGTCGAGATCGTAGAGCAGTTCGGGATGGGCGTGCAGGTCGTGGCGCCATTCGGTGGCTTCTTCGGCGATGGCGCTGATGCGGGGATCGATCGTCATGAGTTCTTTCAGCTCGCTGATGAAAGGATTAGGACTGAGCACTGCCGATGAAGTCGAGCAGGGCACCGTGCGACAAGGCGCGATCAAGCGCTCCGGCCGCGCCAGTCAGCCCGACCGAGAACGGTCCTTCTCCGCGCTTCTCCAGATGCGCGGCTATTGCGTCGCTGGCTTCGCCTTTGCCCGACGGTGTCGCCAATGTAATCGATCCACGTCCGGCGCCAAGGTGCGCAACGCGGATGCCGAGGCCCGGCAGCGCATAGGTCGCGGCCGGCGGTTCGTCGAACAAGGCGGCGTAGCGCGCGATGCTGCGCTCGAGATTCAGCACGGCGACGACCACCGTGCCGATGCCCTGCGCGTTGTTGGCATGCGTACGGACGGCTCCCTCCGGCACCCGTAGCGCGCGTGGCGTGACGTCGCCGCAGAAGAACGGCGTGTCGCTTTGCGGCGAGCGAGCCGTCTTCCAGACCAAACGTTCGCCGTCCGGACGGGCGCGGCCGCCGTCGACCGGAGCTTCAAAATCGAGACCGCGCGCTTGCGCCGCCGCGACATCGCGGTCGATGTCGTTGGGAAGCAGGGCGAAATCGACGAGACCGGGGCCCGATTGGTCAAGCACGCGCCACCAGCGGAAATCCGGCGTCGGCCGCCCGAAGGCGATCAGTTCGAAGTAGGAGCCGTCGGCGAACACGACGAGCGCGTTCTTCGATCCGCGCCCCGGGTGTTCACCGCCTTCCTCGACCGTAAAACCGAGCCGGCGATAGTCGGCGATCGCCCGGTCGAGGTCGGCGACGGCGATGACGACGTGATCGATTGCAAATCCCATGCGAACTTCCTTTACGAGGCGTAGCGTCTGAGCGGCATCTCGACTAGAGACGTTGACCGCCGCTGGCGTCAATCGTCTGTCCGGTGACCCAGCGTCCATCGTCCGATGCCAGAAACGACACGACAGCGGCGATATCGTCCGGCTGTCCGACCCGGCCGAGCGCGATGCTGGTCGCGACGGCCTGCGCCCGGATCGGATCGCGTGCGCCGGGATTGAGATCGGTCGCGGTTGCGCCGGGCGCGACGGCGTTTACGGTGATGTTGCGCGGCCCGAAATGCACCGCCAATGCGCGGGTCAGAGCCTCGAGCCCCGCTTTGGCCGGCGCGTAGGCGACCATGTCGGCGAAGGCCGCGCGCGTCCCCATCGAGGAGATATTGATGATGCGGCCGCCGTCGTTCAGCCGCGGCGCGAGCGCCTTGATCAGCCGAAACGGAGCGACCAGATCGATGCGCAAAACTTCTTCGAAGTCGGTGTCGCCGATCTCTTCGATCGTCGCGCGCAGACCGACGCCGGCATTGTTGACGAGGATATCCAGCGCCGGCGCATCCAGATCGGCACGCGCTGCCGCGACGATCTTTTCGGCAAGGAGCTCGGGCGTGTGCGGCTCCGCGAGATCTCCGGCGA
>NZ_JBMDXE010000341.1:0-5119 GCF_048594845.1 Rhodopseudomonas sp.
GTGGCGAAGATGAAAGGCCGCGACCGGTTGACGATAAAGTCGCGCACTACGCGGGGCGCCAGGATGAAGCCGCCGACGGTGCCGAGCGCCTTGCCGCAGGTGTGCAGCGTGACGACGTTGGGCCGACCTTCGAACTTCGCCGCGAGGCCGCGGCCATTCAGCCCGAGCACGCCGGTGGCATGCGCCTCGTCGATCACCAGCATCGCGTCGTGACGATCGGCCACAGCGACCAGGCTATCGAGATCGGGGCTGTCGCCGTCCATGCTGTACAGGCTCTCGACCGACAGCCACGGTCGCCCCTTGCCGCCGGCCGCACGCCAGCGCACGATCGCGCTTTCGAACGCGTCGATGTCGTTGTGCGCCGCGCTGACGAATTCGGCCCGGCCGCGGCGCAGTCCCTCGTGCGCGCTGGCGTGGATCAGCTCGTCGTGCACGACGAGATCGCCACGCTGCGGCAGCGTCGAGAAGATCGCCTGATTGGCGACGAAGCCGCCGCCGAAATACAGCGCCGTCTCGGCGCCGAAATATGCCGCCGCCTCGGCCTCCAGCGCTTCGTGCTCCGGATGATTGCCGCGCAGCAGCCGCGAGCCACCCGACCCCACCGGCACGCCGCGCGCCACCGCCTCGGCCGCCGCGCGATTGAGCTCCTCGGATTCGGCGAGCCCGAGATAGTCGTTCGACGTGAAGTCGACCCCCGCGCGCTCTTTGAGCGCCCGCAGCCGCCCCCGCGCCGCCAACCCGCGCAGATCGGCTTCGAAATCCTCATGCATGATCGTGATCTTCCCCTGGGCGCGACGCGCGCGAAGCCGCCGACATGCGCGCGAAAATCCGCCGCATTTCGGGCAGCTTCCGAGGCTCGCGCGAATGGCAACCCCGACGGTGCAGGGGGGTGCCATGCCGGCCTGGCGGAGGTCAAGGCGGCGGGCGGGAGTTGAACAATACCCGCACGCCGTTCGCTTGCGTTGACCCGCCGCGCGCCCGCATCATCGCTCAAGGAGGACGAGCTTCGGTTCTGATCCGGGTCAGAACCGGGACAGCCTAGAACATATGGCTGTAACGATCGATCTCCCACTGGCTGATCGTCGCGTGGTACTCGCGCCATTCCTCGCGCTTGTAGGCCACGAACTCGTCCCGCAGAGCCTTGCCCAACGTCTTCTCGACCAAGGCATCGGCCTCGAAAGCGTCGACCGCTTCGGCCAGCGTCTGCGGCAGGAATTCGATGCCGCGAGCGGCGCGTTCGGCCTCGGTGAGTTCGTAGAGATTGTCCTCGTTGGGCGCGCCAGGATCGAGCTTCTGGCGCACGCCTTCGAGACCCGCCGCGAGCGCCAGCGCCGCCGCGAGATAAGGGTTGGCGGCGCCGTCGGCGTTGCGGCTCTCGCAGCGGCCACCGCCCATCGGGACGCGAATCGAGTTGGTGCGATTGTTCGAGCCGTAGGAATTGAACACCGGCGCCCATGAGAACGTCGCCATGGCGCCGCGCCGCGTCAGACGCTTGTAGCTGTTCACCGTTGGGGCAAACGCGGCGCACAAGGCGCGGCCATGGCGCATCACGCCGGCGATGAAGTGATAGCCGATCTCCGACAGGCCGAGCCCACGCGGATCATCCTTCGGGGCGCGGGCAAAGAGATTCGCGCCGGTTTTCAGATCGGACAGCGACATGTTGAAGTGCGCGCCGTTGCCGGTGCGATTGGCGAACGGCTTCGGCATCATGGTGGCGATCAGGCCTTCGTCCTTGGCGTACTGCTTGGCCATGAGCCGGAAGAAGGTCAGCCGGTCGGCCGTGGTAAGCGCATCCGAATAGGCGAAGTCGAATTCGAACTGACCGTTGGCGTCCTCGTGGTCGAGCGAATACAGATCCCAGCCGAGATCGTTGATGGTTTCGGCGACGCGGTCGACCCAGGAGAAGTTCGAGAGGAAGCCGCGCACATCGTAGCAAGGCTTCACCAGCTTATCGTCCGGATCGGGAATCGCGAGCGCGCCTCCCTGCTGCTGCTTGAGCAGAAAGATCTCGCATTCGATGCCGAGATTGAATCCAAAACCCATCTGGGCCGCTTCGGCCATCACGTTCTTCAGCAGCACGCGCGTCGACAGCGGATAGGGCTCGCCCTTGAACGAGATATCGGCCGGGGCCCAGGCAATCTTGGGCTCCCAGGGAAGCTGGATGAACCGCGAGATGTCGGGCACCGAGGCGAACTCGTCCTCGTTCGGGGCCTGTCCCAGACCGTCGACCGCATAGCCGGTGTAGAGCTCGGAGCCCGCCGCCATCTGCGGCAGATGGTCGAGCGGCACGACCTTGCCCTTCTGGGCGCCGTGGATGTCGACGTAGGCCCCGATGCAATACTTCACGCCTTTGGCGCGCAGGCCTTCCATCACGGCCTTCACGTCTTCACTTGCTTTCATGACTTCTCTCTTGCGGTAGGGATAGTGGCCGGCTCGTCGAAGCCGTGGGATAGCGGCGGCGTCTCGGTGACGCCTTTGCGGATCAGCGCGCAGAGGTCTTCGACCATCCAGCCGAACAGGTGCTGACCTTTCTCCAGCGTCGCCAGACTGGGACGCCCGGTGACGCCGTTGAGGCTGGTGCGATTGACCGGATGCGCGAACACGAGGCCTTCGGTGCGGTCGGGATCGTCGGCGTCGGCGAAGCGGTCGGGCCGCGCGAGGTCGGGCGCGATCGCGAGCATCAGCGAGGATTCAGCGTCGTTGGCGTGCCAGTCGGCGGCGTCGGCGAAATGCGCCTCGCGCACCCGCTCGCTCAGCGTCGCGGTGTTGACCAGCGCCACCATCAGCCCATCGTGGCGTGCGCGCAGGATTTCCAGCGCGGAGCGAAGCGGCGCTGCGTTGGTAACGTGGGCGTTGACGATGAACAGCCGACGGACACCGGACGCATAGGCGCCCTCGCCGATCGCGGCGACGAGCTGCGTCGTGAGGATCGGATCGAGCGCGATCGTGCCGGGCCAGCGCCGGCTGTGGCCGAGCGAGCAGCCATAGGGCAGCGTGGGCAGCATCGGCACGCCGGTCGCCTTGGCGGCCGCACGGCACAGCGCGTCCGCCAGCACGAAGTCCATCCCGCAGCCGAGATGCGGCCCATGCTGCTCGGTCGCGCCGACCGGAAGGATCGCGGCGGCGCTGACCGCTTGAAGATCGCCGGGGAGTTCGGTCCAGGTCCGTTCGGCCCACTGCATCGCTTAGTTCACCTCGTCGCCAGCAGCCGCGAGCCGAACCACCGGAGTGATCGTCTCCTCGTCGTCGGTGGCTGCGCGTTCGTGCCGGTGGATCATGTCTTCGAGCCGCGACAGCGTGGCCTTCAACGCCGGGTCCTCGAGACTGCGGCCGCCCGCGGGCCGGAGGGCCGGCACCTCGATCAGGTCGACCACCGCGCCGGGATTGGCTTTCAGCACGAGGATGCGATCGGCGAGCAGCACGGCCTCGTCGAGGTCGTGGGTGATGAACACCACCGTGATGTCGATCTTGCTCCAGATATCGACCAGATAGGACTGCATCCGGGCCCGCGTCTTGGCGTCGAGCGCCGAAAACGGCTCGTCCATCAGCAGGATGCGCGGCTGGATCGCGAGTGCGCGGGCGATCGCGACGCGCTGCTTCATGCCGCCGGAGAGCTGCGCCGGATAGGCATCGGCGTAGGCTTCGAGTCCGACCAGATCGAGCCATTGCCCGGCCTGTCGCTTCGCTTCGGTACTCGCCATATTGGCCATCCGCAGGCCGAACATGACGTTGCCCAAAACGGTGAGCCACGGAAACAGGGTGTAGCCCTGAAACACCATCGCGCGATCGGGGCCAGGCCCATGCACCGGCTGGCCCGCGACCAGGATGTCGCCACCCTGCGGATCCTCCAGCCCGGCGATGGTGCGGATCAGCGTGGACTTGCCGCAGCCCGAGGGACCGACGACGCAGAGAAACTCCCGGCGATGGGTGACGAGATCGATGCGATCGAGCACCGTGCGTTCACCCTCCGCGGTCGGGAAGGTCTTGGTCAGCCCGCGCACCTGCAGGATCGGCTCACGCGCCTTCAGCCGCGCAAAGCGCGCCGCGACCGCCTCCTGGTTGGTCAGTGTCACGCTCATGCGGTGGTCTTCTTCCAGGGAAACAGCCAGCGCCCCAGCCGCGCCAGCACGAGATCACTCCCGAAGCCCACCACGCCGAGCACCAGGATCGCCGCATAGACGTTTTCGAAATGCTGGTAGCGCGCCTGCTGGGTGATGAAGAAGGTGATGCCCGACGACGCGCCGACCAGTTCGGCGACGATCAGATAGGTCCAAGCCCAGCCGAGCAGGATGCGCTGGTCGTTGTAGAGATCCGGCAGAATCGCCGGCACCACGACATGGCGCACCAGCCGCAGGTTACGCGCGCCCAGCGTCTGCGCGGCTTCGAGCAGCGCGTAGTCGACCCGCCGGGTAGTCGCGGCGATGATCAGCACCTGCTGGAAGAACGTGCCGATTACCACGATGGCGATCTTCGGTGCGTCGTAGATCCCGAGCACCGCGACGCACAGCGCGCCGAAGGCCGGCGCCGGCAGATAGCGGAAGAATTCGACGAAGGGTTCGGTGAGCCGGCCGATCGTGCTGTAGGCGCCGCACAGGATGCCGAGCGGCACGCCGATCACCGACGAAATCAGGAAGGCCCAGAAGATGATCTGGATCGAGTGCCAGAGGCTGAGGCCGAGGCGGAATTCGTCCCGCATGTCGGCGGCGGGCGTGACCGCACTCCACAGCGCACGCGCCACATCGTGCGGCGCCGGCAGATACACCGGATTGGCCGGCACGCCGGTGGGCGCGTCGGTGCCGGCGGCCTTGGCGGCCGCGACCTCCTCGGCGAACGCCTCCTTGGGGGCCCGCATGCCCTTCTGGAAGTAACTGACGTCACCCGGATCGGTGATCTCGATCAGCGGATGCCAGAGAAACGGCACGTAGGACACTGCGTACCATGCGAGTAGCGGCAGCGCGAAGGACAGCACGCCGAGGATCAGCCGCGCGCGCGGGCGCGGCGGGCGGCCGACCGCGAACCATCGTCCCGGCGCAGCGCGGCCGCGCCGGGATGGCTTGTCGGATATGGTCGGAATGCCCGTCACGTCGCTCAGTGCGCCAGCGCGATCGACGGGTCGATG
>NZ_JBMDXE010000342.1:0-12449 GCF_048594845.1 Rhodopseudomonas sp.
CGCGATCGACGGCGTGGCGGATCGGATCTGGCAGACGATCCGGGCTGGGGCATGACGGAGGATGAACAGGATACCCCTGTCGTCGAAAGCCCGCCGATCGCAGCCGAAATTCCCACGCCGGAGGAGCGCGATGTCTTCGCCCGCGCGCCGGAGCCGGACGAGATCGCCGAACCCGAGCCGGTCGGCCGCAAGCGTAACAATCGCTCGTTCGGTTCGCGCCGCCGGCGCGGCATCAAGGCGCTGATCGAACCGCTGCGGCAGGATCCGATCGGCACGGTGAAATCGGCGATGACCGCCTCGACCGCCTGCGCGGCATTCGGCTCGCTGGCGCTCGGCCTCCTGATCTGGCGCGCCGACGTGGTAAGGCTGCTGCCGCAGACCGCGACGTTCTACCGGCTGGTCGGCTTCGAGGTGAATCTGCGCTCGCTGGCCATCAAGGACGTCAAGGTCACGCGCGAGATGGTCGACGCCAAGCCGGTGCTGGTGATCGAGGGCATGATCATGGGCCTCGGCCGCAAGCCGGCGGATTTGCCGCGGCTGCGCTTCGTTGTGCGCGACGACCACGGCACCGAGATCTATGCCTGGAACGCGGTGCTGGAGCAGACCGTGCTGCGTCCCGGCGAGCAGGCCTGGTTCCGGTCGCGGCTGGCATCGCCGCCGCCCGAGGCCCGCACCCTCGACGTGCGCTTCTTCAATCGGCGCGATATCGCCACCGGCGGTGCGTAGAGCTTTGGACCGAATCGAGCAGAGCTCACGATCGTTGTTTTGCCGCGTGGTGCGACGCGGACCGGCCGCAGCGACGGCCGTCAGCCTGGGACACTGGTATGTCGCGAATCCTGATCGCCGATGACGAAGAATCGATGCGCTTGCTGGTGGGGCGGGCCATCGCGATGGACGGCCACGACATCACCACCGCCGAGGACGGCAGCGAGGCGCTCGAAATCCTGGTCGAGAACGACGGCCGGTTCGACCTGCTGCTGACCGACATCAAGATGCCGATGATGGACGGCATCGCGCTGGCGCTCGCCGCCGCGCGCGACTTTCCCGACCTCACCATCCTGCTGATGACCGGCTACGCCGACCAGCGCGAACGCGCCTCCGGCCTCGACGCCATCGTCCACGACGTCGTCACCAAGCCGTTCTCCGTCGCCGACATCCGCACCGCCGTGGCGGATGCGCTGGCGACGAGGAAGACTATCTGATCGAGCGCTCTCCCCGACCGCCTCTCGCCACCTCTCCCGCTTGCGGGAGAGGGCTGGGGTGAGGGCGACACGGGCAATGACTCAGCGAGTTGCGGAGCGAAGTGCCCTCACCCGCCGCGCTTCGCGCGTCGACCTCTCCCGCAGGCGGGAGAGGTTGCGCCATGCCCGGGGTGAGCTAATCGCTTAGTAATCCTTCAACAGCCGCTCGATGTAGTCGAGTTCGATCTGCGGGCGGTTGGTGTCTCCGAGGCGGCGGCGGAGTTCTTCGAGGATGCGGCGGACGCGCTGGACGTCGATCTCGCCGGGAATCTTCACAGACAGATCGTCGCCGAATTCGCGGCCTTTCAGCGGACGGCCGAGCGGGTCGGTGTCGTTGCCGCTGCTCTGCTGTCGGCCCGGACGCTGGCCAGGGCCGTCGCCCTGCCCGGGCTGATCGCCCTGCTGCATCGCCTCGGCGAGTTTCTGCGCGCCCTTGCGCAGCGCATCGAGCGCGCGGCCCTGCGAGTCGACCGCGCCGTCGGCATTGCCTTCGCCGAGCCGGCCCTCGGCATCGCCCATCGCGGAGTCGGCCTGATCGAGGCCACCGTCGCCATCACCCTGCTCGCCTTGCTGACCCTGGCCCTGCTGCCCCTGCTCGCCCTTCTGGCCGCGCTGGCCCTGCTGCTGACCCATGCCGCGCTTGGCGAGTTCCTGCTGCAGCTTGCGCAGGCGATCCTGCAGGTTCTGCTGATCCTGCTGCAGATCGCCGAGATTCTGCTCGCCTTTCTGGCCGCGCATGCGGTCGCGGCGCTGGTCCTGGCCCTGCTTGAACGTCTTGTCCCGCAACTGTTGCTGCTTGCGGATCATGTCGCTGAGCTCGTTCATCGCCTGCTGCATATCGTCGTCGCCGCCCTGGCCGGGCTGCGCCATCTGCAGGTTCTCGAGCATCTGGGCGAGCTGTTCGAGCAGTTGCTTGGCGGCCTCCTTGTCGCCGGAGCGCGACAGCCGCTCCATGCGCTCGATCATGTTGTTGAGGTCCTGCTGCCGCATCACCTTAGTGTTCGGATCGAGCGGACGTGCGAGCTGCTGCGGGTTGTTCTTCATCTGCTCGGCGAGCTGGCGCATGAAGTTGTCGAGCGCGGCGCGCAGGTTCTCGGTGAGCTTCTTGATCTCCTCGTCGGAGGCACCGCGTTCGAGCGCCTGCTTCAGCGCATCCTGCGCGGCGCGCAGCGCCTTCTCGACGTCCGACGTATCGCCGTCCTCGATGCTGAGCGCGAGCGACCACAGGTTGGCAACGACATCGCGCAGTTGCTCGTCGGTCCGGGCGCGTTCGAGCTGATCGGCAATCGTATAGAGGCCGAGATACTGGCCGGCATCCGGCGTGAACGCTTCCGGCGCGATCATCAGCGCATCGAGCGCGGTGTACACGTCGCCGTTCTTGTTCGCGTCGAGCGCCAGGATGCGGCGCTGCTCGATCAGCGCGCGGGCCAGCGGCTTGGTGAACAGCCGCTCCGGCAGCCGCATCGCATGCGGTTCGCTGCGGCCTTCGTTGCCGGCCTCGTCCTTGGCAGTCAGCGTCAGCATCACCTCGGCGCCCGCATAGGGATCCTCGCTGAGATCCCTCACGGTCTGGCCGACGCCGGCGCGGGTGCGCGCGTTCGGCAGCGTCAGCGGGAATTGCGGCGGCTCGAACAACGGCCGCGGCGTGCCGGCCTTCTGATCCGCGGCCGAAACCACCGGCGCGATCAGCGCATAAGCAGCCACGACGCCGTAGTCGTCCTCGATCTTGTAGGACAGCTGCAGCGAGCCGCGGGCCTGCCGCTCGGGCTCCTTGGCGAGCGCGATCGTCGGCGCATGATCCGGCGTCGCCTTGAAGGTCCATTTCGGCTGACCGGACGGCGCGCGCACCTGCGCGGTGCCGTCACTGGTGATCTTGAAATGCTGCTCGCTGGTGCCCGCCGGCGCCTGGCCCTCGGGTGCGGCTTCGGCCACACCGCCGCTGATCGCGACGTCGAGATTGCCGCCGCTGGAGCGCACCAGCAGGGTCGAGCCTGCCGGCACCGGCAGCGCCGCATCGCTCGCGGCCAGATCCTTGTTGGCGGCTGACAGGATGATCGGCGGCTTGTTGGTATAGACCGGCGGCGTCACCCAGGCATCGACGCGCACGTTCGGCCCCGCCAGCGCACCGTTCCAGTCGAACGCCGCCGCGACGCGCGCACTGCGCTCCTCGCCGGCGGCCACGAAGGTCGCTACCAGCAGCACCGCCACCAGCGCGCGGAGGCCCCAGGGATCGTGCTTCGGCAGCCGCGGCGTCGGCAGGCCGGCATGGATGCCACGCAGCGCCGCCAGCGTCCGCTCGCGCTGCACCCGCCACAACGCCAGGGCGACCGGATCGGTCGAAGCCAACGTATCGGTGAGCGCGGTGGCCGGGCGATGCTTCAGGCCGGTGTTGCGGTCGAGCCGGGCCAGCGCGTCATCGCGGCTCGGCCAGCGGAACTTGAGAACGGGGTAGAGCGCGACCAGCGCCAGCACGACGAACAACGCGAGGCCGATCATGCGACCGGTGAACGGCAGCACCAGCCACAGCCCGGCCCAGGACGCAGCGAGGAACAAGCCGACGACGCTGAGGACCCGCACCAGCAGCGGCCAGCTGCGCTCCCACGCGATCGCGAACGTGGCGCGCCGAAGCGCCGTGGCGAGGCGCAGCCGCGCCAGCGCGTCTGGATCCTGCGGGGTCTGTGACGGGTCGGGGATGCGGCCGCTCAACAAGCTCTCCGGGTTGCACGTACGACAGCCTACCACAGCGGCGGCAATGAGGCACCTGACGCCGGTGATCACCTCGCCCTTCTCGTCCCACACGAATGCGTGACGGCGCAGCCACCAGCCCGTAACGTCCCGCCGCTTCAACCAGAGGATCGACGATGGACAAGACGACCCACGACAAGGGGCTGGAAATCCGCAAGGCCGTGCTCGGCGAGGCCTATGTGGAGAACGCGCTGAAGACGGCCGACGACTTCAACCGGCCGTTCCAGGAACACGTCACCGAATATTGCTGGGGCGCGATCTGGGGCCGCGACGAGCTGCCGCGCAAGACCCGCAGCATGCTCAACCTCGCGATGATCGCCGTGCTCAACCGTCCGCACGAGCTGCGCGCGCATCTCAAGGGCGCGCTGACCAACGGCGTCACGAAAGACGAGATCCGCGAGATCTTCATGCAGGTCGCGTGCTACGCCGGCATGCCGGCGGGCGTCGACAGCTTCCGCATCGCCCGCGAGGTGTTTGCAGAACTCGACAAGGGCTGAGCCCGGCAGCGGCTGACCGCCGCTGCTAGATCATTCGCGACAGCACGTCGGCCTTGGGGTTCTTGTCGACAAAGCGGTGCTTCAGCGCACCGGCGACATGCAGCACGACCAGCCCCAGCAGCGTGTAGGCCAGCACCTTGTGCAGCAACTGAAACACCCGAAACGCCGTGTCGTTCTTCGGCAGCAGCTCCGGCACATGCAGGCCGAAGAACGTCACGCCGTCGCTGTGCGCGAAGGTGCTGGACATCGCGTAGCCCATCAGCGGCACGATCAGCAGCAGCGCGTAGATCGCGACATGCACCACCTGTGAGAGGACGCGCTCGTGCGCCGGCAGATCGGCTGGCCCGGGCAGCCGCGACAGCGCGCGGATGCCGAGCTGCACCAGCACGATCAGCAGCACCAGCAGGCCGAAGGATTTGTGCAGCGGATACAGCTCGCCGAATTTCTCGGCCATCTCGTCGTCGAGCGACGTCATCGTCCAGCCGACGGCAATCAGTCCGAAGATCAATAGCGCGCGCAGCCAGTGCAGCACGCGCAGCGAGGTCGGGTATTTGTCGATCGCTTCGTGCGCGGCATGCTGAGCCGTCTCGGTCATGTTTGCTTGTCCCTGCATCCGTCGCGCCGCAGATGCGCGCCTGCCGTCGCAGCGTGTAGTGGCAGGCCGGTGGCGAATGTAAGGCTCACGTCCAACGTGCAGGGCGCCGGCTCAATCGACGACGCTCCGGCGTTAAGGTTGATCGGTTAGGTTAAGCAGCGGTTTCCATTGCCGTGCCGGACAACACCGATAGGTTGAACCTGTCGCGCGTACCCGCCGGACGCCGCACGTTCCCGGCGGGATTGCAAACGTGCGATCGGGACCGCCAGTATTTTGTCCGCAACTGGCGGTCCCACTCTCGCTCATCGGGACTGAGAAGTGCCGACGCAGGTCTGCCGGCGATCGAACAAAGCCCGTGTTAGCATCGGCATCATGAGGTGCCCGCTCGGCCGCGCTTTGCGCGGCGCGCACCGAACCGGCACCGAAGGCTCACAGCCACGGCGCCTGACGATCCATCGCGATCAGTTGCTCGACCTCGATGCGTGGGCGGACCAGTGCGTACTGATCGTCCTTCACCAGCACTTCGGGCACAAGCGCGCGGGTATTGTAAGTACACGCCTGGACCGCCCCATAGGCGCCCGAGGTCATGATGGCGATCAGGTCGCCGGCCTTCAGCTCCGGCAGCTTGCGGTCGAGCGCGAGGTAATCGCCGGTCTCGCACACCGGGCCGACGACGTCGGCCACCATGGTGGCGCTGCCCGGGGCCGGCTCGGCCACCGGCAGGATCTCGTGATACGCTTCGTACAGCGTCGGCCGGATCAGGTCGTTCATCGCGGCGTCGATGATCACGAAGGTCTTGCCGTCGCCGTGCTTCACATAGATCACCTGCGCGACCAGGATGCCGGCATTGCCGACGATCATCCGGCCCGGCTCGAACAGCAGCGCGCAGCCGAGATTGTGGGTGACGCGCTTGACCATCTCCGCATAGGCGAACGGCTCCGGCGGCGCGTCGCGATCCTCGTAGTAGGGGATGCCGAGGCCACCGCCGAAATCGACATGGCTGATCGTGTGGCCGTCGCCACGCAGCACATGCACGAATTCGGCAACGATCCGGAACGCCGCTTCCATCGGCGCCAAGTCGATGATCTGGCTGCCGATATGCACGTCCACGCCGGTGACCTGAATGCCCGGCAGCTTGGCGGCGCGGGCATAAACCTCGCGCGCATGCGCCAGCGGAATGCCGAACTTGTTCTCGGACTTGCCAGTCGAGATCTTGGCATGGGTACCGGAATCGACGTCCGGATTGACCCGGATCGAGATCTTGGCGGTGCGGCCCATTTCGACCGCGAGCCGCGACAGCAGTTCGAGCTCGGGCTCTGACTCGACGTTAAGGCACTTGATGTCGTGGCCAAGCGCCGTGCGGAGTTCGGCCTCGGTCTTGCCGACGCCGGAGAATACGATCTTGCCGGGCGGGATACCCGCCGCCAGTGCGCGCTGCATCTCGCCGCCCGACACCACGTCGGCGCCGGCGCCGAGCTTGGCCAGGGTACGCAGCACCGACTGGTTGGAGTTCGCCTTCATGGCGTAGCACACCAGCGCGTCGGTGCCGGCGAAGGCTTCGCTGAACACGCGGTAGTGCCGCTCCAGCGTCGCGGTCGAATAGCAATAGAACGGCGTGCCGACCTCGCGCGCGAGCGCGGCAAGGCTGACGCCTTCGGCGTGCAGCACGCCGTTGCGGTAGTCGAAATGACGCATCGCAGATCAGTCCAGCAGCGAGTCGAGGACGATGCGCTTCTTCTGGCCCTTACCGGCGACCGGAGGCGCATTGGTGCCGTAGGACGGGTCGAACACGTCGCCCTTGGCGGCCGGCGCAGGCGACGGCGCCGCCGATGCTGCAGGCGAGCCGGGCGTGTCGGCGGCCCCGGCCGGAAGATCCAGAGCGCCCTTACGACCGCAGCCCGCAAGGGCCAGCGTCGCCGCGGCGATCACAACAAGCGCCCATCGGGATGGGCCGGCAGTGCGGTTCACGTCGAAATCCCCAATTGCGGCCGCATCCTACAGAGAACGCCCGGCCGTGGCGAGCCCCTGCTTCAACCCGCTTTTCGCTCTTTTTCGAGGCGCTTGAGCCATCCCTTGGCCTGGGCGCGGACGTTTTTCGGCGCTGTGCCGCCGTAGCTCGTGCGGCTCTTCACCGAGGAATCGACGCTGAGCACCGCCAGCGCGTCCTTGGTAATGCGCTTTTCCACCGCCTGCATCTCGGCGAGCGGCAGCTCGTGCAGCGCGACGCCGGCCTTCGCGGCGAGGCCGACGATGCGGCCGGTGACGTGATGGGCGTCGCGGAACGGCATTTTCAGCGTCCGCACCAGCCAGTCGGCCAGATCGGTGGCAGTAGCGTAGCCTTCGCCGGCTGCCGCCCGCATCCTGTCCGGCTCGGGGACGATATCGCGGACCATGCCGGTCATCGCCCGGATCGCCAGCGACAGCGCCGCGAAACCCTCCATCGCACCCTGTTTATCTTCCTGCATGTCCTTCTGATAGGCCAGCGGCAGACCCTTCATCACGATCAGCAGGCCGTTCAGCGCGCCGATCACGCGGCCGGTCTTGGCGCGAACCAGCTCGGCGGCGTCGGGATTGCGCTTCTGCGGCATGATCGACGAGCCGGTGGTGAACTTGTCGGAGAGCCGCACCAGCCCGACCAGCGGCGAGGTCCAGATCACGATCTCCTCGGCGAAGCGCGACAGATGCACGGCGCAGATCGACGCCGCGGAGAGCGTTTCCAGTACGAAGTCGCGATCCGACACCGCATCGAGCGAATTCGCCATCGGCCGGTCGAAGCCGAGCTTGGCGGCCGTCGCATGACGATCGATCGGGAACGAAGTGCCGGCCAGAGCGGCGGCACCGAGCGGGCTTTCGTTAAGCCGCTTGCGGGCATCCTGGAAACGGCCGCGATCGCGCGCCGCCATCTCGACATAGGCCATCAGATGATGGCCGAAGGTCACCGGCTGCGCGGTCTGCAGATGGGTGAAGCCCGGCATCACGGTCTCGGCGTGCTCCAGCGCGCGCTCGGCCAGCGCCTGCTGGAAGGCAGCCAGCGCCGCGTCGGTCTGGTCGAGCACGTCCCGGACATAGAGCCGGAAGTCGGTCGCGACCTGATCGTTACGCGAGCGCGCGGTGTGCAGCCGCCCGGCGGCAGGGCCGATCAGTTCGGACAGCCGGCTCTCGACATTCATGTGAATGTCCTCGAGCGCACGCTTGAAGGTGAACTTCCCGGCGCCGATCTCTGACAGAATCGTGTCTAGACCCTTGCCGATATTTTTCGCATCGTTCGCGGTGATGATGCCCTGCGCGGCGAGCATGGCGGCATGGGCCTTGGACGCGGTGATGTCCTGGGCGTAAAGATGCCGATCGACATCGATGGAGACGTTGATCTCTTCCATGATGGCATCGGGGCTCTCGGCGAACCTGCCGCCCCACATCTTGTTGCCTTGCCCGCCGCTCTTCTGTCCGCCGCTCACTGTCCGCTCACGATCATGCCCGCCTCAACTTTGCCTCAAGCCCACCAACCTGCGACTCTGTCCGATCTACCGAGTTCGAGTGCCCGATGACTGATAGCCGACCCGATTCCGTCCCGCCACGCCGCAAGGGGCGCAAAACGCTGATTCTGGCCGCCATGGCCGTGCTGGTGGTCGCCGGAGCAGCGGGGGTATACGGGATCGCCGGGCTGCAGCGCAATGCGGGCGATCCAACCTGCCGCCCCGCCGTGGCACTGGCACAACAGCTCAAGCCCCTCGCGCGCGGCGAAGTCGCCGCCGTGACCGTCGCAGCCAAGCCTCTTAAACTGCCGGACCTCGCCTTCGAGGACGGCGCCGGCCAGCCCAAGAAGCTGTCGGATTTCCGCGGTCGCACCGTGCTGGTCAACCTATGGGCGACCTGGTGCGTGCCGTGCCGCAAGGAGATGCCGGCGCTCGATAATCTGCAGGCCAAGCTCGGCGGCCCGGAGTTCGAGGTGGTGGCGATCAATATCGATACCCGCGATCCGGCGAAGCCGAAGAAGTTTCTCGAGGATGAGAAGCTGACGACGCTGAACTTCTTCAGCGACGCCTCTGCCCACGTGTTCCAGGAACTGAAGAGCGTCGGCCGCGCCCTCGGCATGCCGACTTCGGTGCTGGTCGACGGCCAGGGCTGCGAGATCGCCACGATCGCCGGCCCGGCCGAATGGGACAGCGCCGACGCGCTCGCGCTGGTGAAGGGTGCGCTGCCGAAGTAACAGCCGCGACAATCGGCCCCGGCCACGGCCTGTCGGATATCCTTACGATCGATCGTCTTGCTGAAAGCCGCGGACGCGGCGCGCGCAGAGATCGGGAGGAACAGATGTCTTATGTCGACGGCTTCGTGGTGCCGGTGCCGAAGGCCAAGCTCGCGGACTACATCAAGCTGGCGCGCAAGGCCGACAAGGTGTTTCGCGAACACGGTGCGCTCGATTATCGCGAGTGGGTCGCCGACGATGTCGAGGCAGGCAAGGTCACCTCGTTTCCGCGCAGCGTGAAGCTGAAGCCGGACGAAGTCGTGGTGTTTTCCTACATCGTCTACAAATCGCGCAAGCAGCGCGACAGGGTGATGGCGAAAGCGATGCAGGACCCGCGGCTCGGCGGCATGGATTCGAAGACGATGCCGTTCGATACCAAGCGGATGTTCTTCGGCGGCTTCAAGAAGCTGGTTTAGTTTCTGATCCGCGGATCAGGCGGTGACGTTGATGTTGCCGCCGACGCCTGCGCCGACATTGGCGAGCGACGGCGCGCCCTGCCCGATGCCGAGCAGCGTCTGCACCGTGTCGCGCTCCATCCGCGCGTTCGACGCCTGGATCGTCGTCGCGATCTGCATCTGCGTGCTGCTCGCCTGCATCGCAAGCGCCGCGCTGACCATGCTCATGTCCATGAGCCGCAGCTTAGCGACGAAGCGTTAACAACCTTTCGTTTCGTCGCCTGCAATTGCTCTCTACCGGTATCGACGTCCGCTATCGTGACGAGCCTGCGTCCTCGTCTCTCAGATGAAGCGCAAAGCCGGTCCTGCTCGGAGCGCCCAGGCCGGGACGCAGCTCCATGCTGGGGATCAGATAGTCGCCGCCGTTCTGGCGCCGATACGGAATCGGCGGCGTGGTCGCGAGCGTGCGCATCCGCTCGCGGAGCTGTTCGGCAGTGGCCTCGAAGCCGGCCTCGTCGAGCCGGCCCGTCTGGTACACGACGAACGGCGGCAGCACATCGTAGCCCGGATAGAAAAGAATGCCGTGGTGGATCGGAAACAGCAGATCGCCGATCGGACCGTTGACGCCGCGGGCGCCATAATGCGGCTCCCAGCCACCAGTCGTGACGATCAGCATCGCGCGCTTGCCGGCCAGATTGCCCTCGCCGTAGCGATCGCCCCATCGCTTGTCGCTGTGCTCGCCGACCCCATAGGCGAAGCCGCAGGCATAGACGCGATCGACCCAGCCCTTCAGGATTGCCGGCATGCTGAACCACCACAGCGGGAATTGCAGGATCAGCACGTCGGCCCAGCGCAGCTTGTCGATTTCTTCCTGAACATCCTGCGTCAGGTCGCCGACCTCGAAGGCCGCCTTGGAAGCCGCAGCCGGCACCAGCCTTTCATTGGCCGCGAGGCCGGGAAAATCGGCGCGGTCGATGGCAGCCTTCCAGCCTTGCGCATAGAGGTCGGAAACCTGAACTTCGTGGCCCTGGCGCCGCAGCTCCGCGACCGCGACATCGCGCAGCGCGCCATTCAACGACCGGGCTTCGGGATGGGCGAAAAGCAGCAGGACTTTCATCGATGCCTCCTCGGATAAATCTGAGCCTTGGAGTAGCCCCGCCTCGGTTGTTCCGGTAGAAGTCCGCTATCGATATGATTATGCCGAAATATGGATAAGTCAGCAGTCACGATCGAGCGCATCCGCACTTTCGTCCGCGTTGCCGAGCGCGGAAGCCTCTCCGCGGTCGCTCGCGACCTCAATGTTGGCCAGTCCACGGTGACCCGCCAGTTGCAGGAGCTCGAGGCAGCGATCGGCGCGCCTTTGCTGGGCCGCACCACCCGCCGGGTGACGCTGACCGAAGAGGGCAGCCGCTACTACGCCCGTGCCATCCAGATCCTGCGGCTGCTCGAACAGGCCAACGACGAAGCGCTCGGCTCGTCGGGCGCGTCGGCCGGCACGATCCGGATCACCTGCACCGCCTCGTTCGGCGTGATGCATGTCAGCCGGCTGATCTTCGCCTTCCAGGACCGCTACCCGGACATCGGCGTCGATTTCGGCCTGACAGACCAGCGCATCGATCTGGTGCGCGAGGGCGTCGACCTCGCGCTCCGCCTGGCGCCGTTGACCGACAGCTCACTGAAGTTGCGGCCGCTCGGCCAAAGCCAGCGCCTGATCGTCGCGGCGCCGGACTATCTGGCGGCGCACGGTCGGCCGATGGTCCCGCAGGATCTGGCCGGCCATCAAGGCATCCGCATGTTGAACGTCGCCGGCAGCGACATGCTGGCGCTGGAGGGGCCGGACGGCGAGACTTACCGTGTCCCGTTCGGCGGCCGGCTCCGGATCGACCACGGTCTCGCGGCCCGGGAGGCACTGATCGCCGGGCGCGGCATTGCGGCATCGCACCGCTGGCTGGTCGACGATCTGGTCGCCGCTGGCCACCTTGAAGTCATCCTGCCGGACTACCGGCTGCAGCCGGTGCCGCTCAATCTGCTGATCGTCCCGGAGCGCGCCGCCATCGCGCGCGTTCGCCTGCTGATCGACTTTCTGGCGGAGCAGATCAGGACCGTGCCGGGGATCGAATGAGCGAAGAGCCAAAGTAGCCCGTCATGCCCGGGCTTGTCCCGGGCATCCATGCCTTGCAGAGCAAGTAACAAGATAAGGCGCGGATGGCCGGGACGAGCCCGGTGATGACGCAAGTAACTACGCCGTCGAGCTATACCGCGCGACTCTCGCGCTCAGCGCGTCGGGACTGGCTTCTCGCCGCGATAATCGTAGAAGCCGCGGCTGGTCTTGCGCCCGAGCCAGCCGGCCTCGACGTACTTCACCAACAGCGGACACGGGCGATACTTGGAGTCGGCCAGCCCTTCGTGCAGCACCTGCATGATCGACAGACAGGTATCGAGACCGATGAAATCGGCCAGCTCCAGCGGGCCCATCGGATGATGGGCGCCGAGCCGCATCGCGGCGTCGATCGCTTCGACGTTGCCAACGCCTTCATACAGCGTGTAGATCGCCTCGTTGATCATCGGCAGCAGGATGCGGTTGACGATGAAGGCCGGGAAATCTTCCGACACCGCGACCTGCTTGCCGAGCCGGGCCACGAATTCCTTGGCGGCCTCGAAAGTGGCATCGTCGGTGGCGATGCCGCGGATCAGCTCGACCAGCTCCATGCGCGGCACCGGATTCATGAA
>NZ_JBMDXE010000343.1:0-20250 GCF_048594845.1 Rhodopseudomonas sp.
GCACTACTCGGACTACGGCATCCTGATCACCCGCACCGACCCGACCGTGCCCAAGCACAAGGGTCTGACGATGTTCTTCCTCGACATGAAGAGCCCCGGCGTCGAGGTGCGGCCGATCAAGCAGGCCAACGGCAATTCCGATTTCAACGAGGTGTACTTCACCAACGTGCGGATTCCGGATAGCCAGCGCCTCGGCGCGGTCGGCGACGGCTGGAACGTGTCGCTGACGACGCTGATGAACGAGCGCATGTCGATCGGCGCCAATGTCGCCACCGGTTTCCCCGAGCTGTTCGACTACTGCAATTCGCTGACTCTCGACGGCACCCCGGCGCTGGACGATCGCGCGGTGCGCAGCAAGCTGGCGAACTGGGCCGTGAAGGCGAGCGGGCTGAAGTACACCAGCTTCCGCTCGATCTCGGCGCTGTCGAAAGGCCAGCGTCCTGGTCCGGAGAACTCGATCGGCAAGCTGGTCGCGGGCTCGATGATCCAGGAAGTCGCAATGTACGCGCTT
This sequence comes from Rhodopseudomonas sp., assembly GCF_048594845.1. Lineage (GTDB taxonomy): Bacteria > Pseudomonadota > Alphaproteobacteria > Rhizobiales > Xanthobacteraceae > Rhodopseudomonas. Next base: position 512 of record NZ_JBMDXE010000343.1, read on the forward strand.
GACCTGCAGGGCGCCGCGGGCGTGCTGAGCGCGCCCGAGGACGCCGACGTCGGCGGCCGCTTCCAGGCGATGCTGCTGCGCTCGCCGGCGACCCGCGTCGAAGGCGGCACCGACGAGATCCTGCGTAATATCATCGCCGAGCGCGTGCTCGGTCTGCCCGGCGACATCCGTGTCGACAAGGACGTGCCTTTCAACCAGATCCCGACGCGGGGGCGGGCCTAAACGATCGCCGCATGCGCGGCACCTCATCCTGAGAAGCCCGGCGCAGCTGGGCGTCTCGAAGGATGAGGATGAAAAGCTCATGGTTCGAGACGCGCGCAATGCGCGCTCCTCACCATGAGGGCCGAGACAAGAACAAAGTGACGAGAGGCTGAGATGAATTTCGACGATACCCCGCAGGAAGCCGAGTTTCGCGCCAAGGCTCGGGCGTGGATCGACGCCAACGCGCCGAAGCAATACGAGCAGGAACTGGCTAAGTCCGGCCTCGGCCGCATCAGCCTGAAGAATGCCGATATCGTCGAGGTCGGCAAGGCGTGGCAAAAGAAGAAGGCCGAGGGCGGCTGGTCGTGCCTGACCTGGCCCAAGGAATACGGCGGCCGCGGCGCCACGCCGATCGAGAAGGTGATCTGGCAGCAGGAAGAGGGCGTCTACAGCAAGCTCACGCAGCCGTTTCAGATCGGCGAGGGCATGTGCGGCCCGACCGTGATGGCCTATGGCAGCGAGGACGACAAGCGCAAGTACTTGCCGAAGCTGGCTTCGGGCGAGAACATTTGGTGCCAGCTGTTCTCCGAGCCGGCCGGCGGCTCCGACGTCGCGGGCCTGCGCACCCGCGCCGAGAAGGACGGCGATGACTGGATCATCAACGGCCAGAAGATCTGGACCTCGGGCGCGCACTACTCGGACTACGGCCTGCTGATCACCCGCACCGACCCCAATGTGCCGAAGCACAAGGGCCTCACCATGTTCTTCCTGGACATGAAGAGCCCCGGCGTCGAGGTGAAGCCGATCAAGCAGGCCAACGGCATGCAGGAATTCAACGAGGTGTTCTTCACCAACGTGCGGATTCCCGACAGCCAGCGTCTCGGCGCGGTCGGCGACGGCTGGAACGTCTCGCTGACCACGCTGATGAACGAGCGCATGTCGATCGGCGCGCGGCTCGCGACCGGCTTCCCGGAGATCTTCGCGTTCTGCAACGATATGGCCACCGAGAACGGCCCCGCCATCAATGATCCGGCGGTGCGTAGCAAGCTGGCGAGCTGGGCCGTCAAGGCCAGCGGCTTGAAGTACACGTCCTATCGTTCGATCTCGGCGCTGTCGAAGGGCGAGCGTCCGGGACCGGAGAACTCGATCGGCAAGCTGGTGGCCGGCCCGATGCTGCAGGATATCGCAGCGTTCGCGATGGACCTGGAAGGCGCCGCGGGCGTGTTCACCGATCCGGCGGAAGCCGAAGCTGGAGGCAGCTTCCAGGCCATGCTGCTCGGCTCGCCATCGATGCGCATTGCGGGCGGCACCGACGAGATCCTGCGCAACATCATCGCCGAACGCGTGCTCGGCCTGCCCGGCGACATCCGCGTCGACAAGGACGTCCCGTTCAACAAGATCCCGACCAAGGGGCGCGGTTAGTTTCCCGTGTCCTGGACGCGCTGCAGCGCATTGCGCTGCTGCGCAGATCCGGGACCCCGGTCTGTGCGCCGACAAAATCACCGGGGCCCCGGATCAGCAGTGCACCACGCCGCAAGGGCGGCGCGCTGCACCGCATCCGGGGCACGCTTCGTGACATGAAAGAATGGATCGCCAATGACCGCGGAAACCACTCGTCCTGCCCCGATCGACGTCTTCGAAGACCTGATGGCGGCGCGCTATTCGTGTCGCGGCTTCAAGTCCGATCCGGTGCCGCGCGCCACGATCGAACGGATTCTCGGCGCAGCGCAGAAGACGGCGTCGTGGTGCAACAGCCAGCCGTGGCAGGTGGTGATCACCTCCGGCGAGGCGACGACGAAGTTTCGCGAGGCGATCTATCCGGCTGCTGCCGGGGGCGCCCCGATGACCGGCGATTTCGAGTTTCCGCGCGAGTATCGCGGCGTGTATCTCGATCGCCGTCGCGAGAGCGGCTTCCAGCTCTATAATGCGGTCGGCATCGCGCGCGGCGACAAGACCGCCGCTGCCAAGCAGGCGCTCGAGAATTTCAACTTCTTCGGCGCGCCGCATGTGGCGATCATCACCAGCGACGAAGCGCTCGGCGTCTATGGCGCGGTCGATTGCGGCGGTTACGTCACCTCGTTCATGCTGGCCGCGCAGGCCCTCGGCGTCGCCACTGTGCCGCAGGCAGCGCTGGCGTTCCACGCCGGGCTGGTGCGCAAGCATTTCAGTCTGGGCGAAGACCGCCGAGTCGTCTGCGGCATCTCGTTCGGTTACGCCGACACCGAGCACAAGGCCAACAGCTATCGCACCAATCGCGCCGCGCTGGGCGAGGTGGCGACGTTCGTCGGAGAGTGACGTAGGCGGCGCTGGTGCCTTCGCTCAAAACCGCGGCGCCCGCTTTTCCGTAAAGGCCGCGATGCCTTCGCGGATCTCTTCGCCGCGCATCGAGGCACGGGCGCGGCTGTCGGCGGCTTGTTCGTCGAAGGCCTGCCGCGCGAATTCGTTGATGGCGCGTTTCATGCCGGCCACGGCGTTCGGCGCGTTGCCAGCGAGAATCGTCGCCAGCGCATCGACTTCACGATCGAGCCGGTCCATGGCCGCCATCTGCGTCAGGTAGCCGATCCGCAGCATTTCAGCGGCGTCGATCCGCTGCGCTGTCAGGAATAGCTTCTTGGCGTTGTCGACGCCGAGCCGCGTGACGTAGCGCTTGATGCCGCCCGGATAGTAGTGGAGCCCCAGCCGCGCCGCCGGCATGAACATCTCGGCGCTGTCGACGCCGATGCGGAAATCGCAGGCGAGCGCCAGATCGATCGACCCACCATCAACGCCGCCGTTGAGACGGCAGATCGTCGGCACCCGGAGCTGCTCGAGGCGATCGACCACTTTCTCGAAGGCCGCACCTGACGATTCGCTTTCGGCGTCGCTGGTCGCCCGCTCGGCGATCTGGCCGAGATCGAACCCGGCCGAGAAGGCGCGGCCTGTGCCGGTGAGCACCAGGACGCGAACAGAAGGATCGGAGTCGATCTGCGCGAACTGTTCGAGCAGGGCGGCGAGGTCGTCGGCCAGCAGGCGATTGAGGTGCTTGGGCCGGTTCAGCCGAATGAGCGCGCGGGGACCTTCAATGGTGAGAAGCGGCGTGCTGTCGCCGTTCATGTCCGACATCAATGGCCTCCGAGGACGGGCAGGTGGGCGAGGACGTTGTTTCGAGCCGGCAGCGGTGCGTTCCAGGCCCGACGATTGCTCCAATGCCCGTGACGCCGCCCTATAGTCAATGATTCACACCGTCCGGGCCGGTGGCGTTCCCGGTAGCGGGTTGTTTATAATCGTGTTCGTTTCAACATGTATTCCAGGCCGTTCGAAAGGTCTGGAAGCGCCGCAGGGACTTTTGTCCGCAGCGCGTGTCGGCGTCTCGGTCTGGTTCTCGAAGACAGGTTGGCCAATGGATATTGCCCATATCGCCCAGCATGCCGGCATGGCGGGCAGCGTATTCGCGACCATCTTCGTGGTCGCCACCGCCACGATGCGGACCATGATCCCGCTTCGCGTGTTCGGCATCCTGACCAATGCAATGCTGATCGCGGTCTCGATCCCCACCCACAACTATCCGACGCTGGCGCTGCACGCGGTGCTGCTGCCGGTCAACGTCTGGCGGTTGCACCAGATGCTGCAGCTCGTCCGCGACGTGAAGAAATCGGTCAATAGCGATCTGTCGATGGAATGGCTCAAGCCGTTCATGACGGAACGGAAGTGCGCCGCCGGAGAGGAGCTGTTCTACAAGGACGAGCGGGCCGAGCACATGTTCTACATCGTCAGCGGCCGCTTCCGGTTGGTCGAGTCCGGCATTGAATTGCCGGTCGGCGCGATCGTCGGCGAACTGGGCATGCTGTCGCCGTCCCACACGCGGACGCAGACGCTGGAATGCATCGAGGCGGGTGTCGTGCTCGGCGTCAGCTATCGTCAGGTCGAGGAGCTGTACGTGCAGAACCCCGAGTTCGGCTTCTACTTCCTGCGGCTCGCCAGCGCCCGGCTGTTCCAGAATATCGAGACGCTGGAGGCACGGTTGGCGCAAGCTCACGTCGGGGTGCCGGCCGAAGTCGCGAGCGAAACAGCCTAGCGCGGCGAGGGCGAAGCGGTGGCAGGCTACATCGATGCGTTGCGGTCCACGCTTGCCGAGCTGCTCGGCGAGCGGGACCGTGTCGTATCGCTCGAGATTCCGGCCGGACTCTCCCCGGAGGTCGACCGGCTGGTGCGCGAGGCTGTGGGGCGGCTGGTCGAATATCAGAACCGCCGTTACGCGCAGCTCTATCTCGAGCGAATCGGCCGGTTCGCTCGCCGCCTTGATATCGGCGAGGATCTGCTGATCGAGATTGCGCGGCTCATGGCGGCTCGGATGACCTATGAGGATCCGATCCGGCTGGCGCAGCTCGCGCTGATGGAGGCGGCGATCGGACCAGATGGCGTTCCGCGCAACCGGGTCGATCGCAAGTGCCGGTTTCGCATCGACGAAGTGGTCTCCGCACTGCCGATCGTCGTTGCCAAGCCGCTTCTCAAGGTACTCGGCGCGCTCGGCTGGCAGCATATGCCGATCAAGATCCGGTTCAACGCTACCGATTGGATCGGCATTCGTCGGCTGCGGGTCGAAGCGTGGCTGCGGCGCTGGAGGATGCTGTCGATCCGCTTCGCGCAGGAGCGGATCTGGGTCGAGCGCTGGCTGCACATGATCGACCGCTGCCTTGCCAAGCGGCCGGAGGCGGTGTGGGCCGTGCTGCAGAGCGCAACGATGATCGGTGGCTACGGGGATGCTTACCGTTACGGCCTCGCCAATTGGACACTGATCATCGACAGCCTGGTGAAGCCGGTGTTCGCTGGCACGCTGGAGCTGGACGATCTTGCGGCTGCGATTGCCGAAGCGCGCGGCGCCGCCGTCCCGGATCGGCGCCAGACCGCGCTGAAACGGACCATCGCGGCCATTCGCGGCCGCGCCAGCGGAAGTATGCTTCCGGCGTCGGCGTTGCCTTGAAACGTTGCGGGCCGGCTAACCTCAATCTCCAAGAAAGTCGTTCGCTGCGAAGTCGTGAAGTTTCCGCCGCGTGCATTCCGGAACCAGAAGTGTCATAAAGGAGCCACGGTCCTTGACCGGTTGAGATGCTCAGCGCCCGCGCGGGGCTCCGGACGACGAACAGCGCCCGCCTGTTCATGCCGTGATGCTTCCTCGGGCCCAGGCAAAGGGCGTGAGATTGATCCTTCCCCAATTGTCGTCGACGGTCTCCGTTGGTGCGCTCGTCGGATGGATGCTCGTGCTTACGCTGAAGCACGTCGTCGCCGACTTCTATTTGCAGAACAAATGGATGGCGATGGGCAAGGATCAGAAGACCGGCTGGGCGCTGCCGCTTCTGGCGCATTGCGGCGTGCATCTGGTGCTGACCACCGCCGTGATGCTGGCGATTGCTCCGCGCTACTGGTTCATCGGTGTGATCGACTTCGTCATCCATCTCGCAATCGATCGCGCCAAGGGTTTCTGCGTCTCGCATTTCAACGTCACGCAGGAGTCGCGCTGGTTCTGGTGGCTGATCGGCACCGACCAGGCGCTGCACCACCTCACCGGATTCGGACTGTCGGTGGTTTTGGCTGCCAATCCCTGACAGCGCTTTAGCGCTGCTGCAAAGCCGAACGAGCCGACGCGCGAGCGGGGCGCCATTCGCTGGCGGATGATCGGTTTGGCAGGTGTGCTTAACAGTACCGGTATTACTACCAGGGCTCGTGTTAACTCCTGAATGATGGCTCGCGCTTAGCGTTGCAAGCTGCAGGATGCCGGCTTGTATCGGTACCTGATTTCGGTCAGCGGGGACCGAGGTGATCATGGCCGGAAACTACCTCTACGAGCTCGATTTTATCTATTTCTTCTATGGGCTGGCGTTCATCGCGCTCGGCACGTTGTGCTTTATCGTGGCCCGTAGCAGGCCGGCCGGTGGCCCCACCGTGCGCATGATCGGCCTGTTCGGTATCGTGCATGGCATCGCCGAGTGGATCGCCATGGCGACTCTCCTCGCTGGCGACGCCGCAGAGTTCTCGGCTCTGCGTTCCGCGCTGGTGATGGCTTCATTCATGCTGCTGACCGAAGCCGCGCGGCGGGGTGCCATCCGCTTCAGGCATCGCGCGCCCGGACGTTGGATCTATGTGGTCGGTGCCATCGTCCTCGCGGCCGTGGCCTACATGGCCGGCATCAGGACCGCCGAGATTCTGGCGCGCTATTCGTTCGGCCTCGTTGGCGCTCTTGGTACAAGCGCCACGATGTTCGCCGGTCGCAACGACTACGACCGCGCCATCCGCCCGATCAAGATCGGCGTGGCGGCGTCCTTCGCAGTTTATGGCATCGCCACCGCGATCGGTCCGGCAGCGTGGTTCTGGCCGGCCAATGTCGTCAACGAAGCCTGGTTTGCAAACCTGACCGGCGTGTCCATCCAACTGATCCGCGGTGCGACGGCGGTTGTTCTCTCCCTGATGGCGTCGGTCGCATGGGGCTCCCTGCTCATCCAGTCCGTCGACTCGCGATTGTACAGCGCATATCTGAAGCGTCTCGCGGTGGGTGCATTGGCGACCTTGCTGATCATTCTGACGCTCGGCTGGAATCTCACCAGCTTCATTGGCGATCTGTTTCGCGAGAAGATCGAGAGGGAAGCGATCGCGGAAACGGACGTGCTGACCGGACGGATTGCTCGCGAAACCGCAACGCTCGATGCGATGGTGCAGGTGCTGGCCGGCCAGCCGCTGGTCGCCGATACGCTCCGCGATGCCAACTCGGCAAATACCGCGCGCCTTCAGGCGGTTCTGGATCTCAACGTCCGCGCGTCGGGCGCCTCGCTGGCGGCGATTTTCGACAGCACGGGCAGCTTGTTGGGGTCGACGGAGCGGAGGCAGCTCGAACCTCTGGGTGTTCCCAATCGCCAATCCGAGCCGTGGTTCGCCGGCGCGGTGCGGACCGGGATAGGCCACAGCCTGGATATCGATTCAACCGGCGCGCGATCCTACGTCACGGCTTATGCGGTACGCTCCTCGAGCGGGGCCGTGATCGGCGTAGCGATGATGGAGAGTTCGCTGGAGTCGCTGGCCACTCATCTGCGCGCCTTCGATCATCTGTTCTTCGTCATCGATGCGCGCGGCGTCATCCTTGTCAGCAACCGTCGCGCAGAGTTGCAGCGGACGCTGTGGCCGCGGCCGGAGCTGCCGCCGCAGAGTTTGAGCGAGCAGTTCGGCGCTCCTGTCCGCCCCTCGGTTCTAGCCCACGAAGTGCAGGGGGGCGAGTGGAGCACGGTCGACGGACGCCCCGGCTACGTGGTCCGGAAGCCGATTGGAGCGACCGGATGGTCCCTGGTGCTGAGTATCCCCACGACGGACATATTCGCAGGGCGCTTGCTAGGCCTCGTCATCACGCTGCAGATTGCCGTCGCGGTGCTGGTGTATTTCATCGGGCGCGAGCGAAGCGTTCGCGATCGGATTCTACGACTGCGTCGTGTTCAATTGCATCATCGCGCGCGCAAGCTTGCCCAGAAAGCCTCGACTGATGCCCTGACGGGTGTGCCGAACCGCTTCATGTTCGATGAGCGCCTCCAGGAGGAAGTGGCACGCAGCGAGCGCACGAACGCGCCGTTCTCGCTGGTGCTGCTCGACGTCGACCGCTTTAAGGCGATCAATGACGCCTACGGCCATCCGCGAGGTGATCAGGTGCTGGTCCAACTGGCCCGCACGGTCAAAGCCAACGTCCGTCAGACCGATCTCCTCGCCCGCTGGGGCGGTGAGGAGTTTGTGCTGTTACTGATCGACACCGAACTGGCCGGCGCTGCCGAGGTCGCCGAGAAGTTGCGGGTGCTGATTGCGCATACGCCGTTTGAGCAGGTCGGCACCGTTACATCGAGTTTCGGAGCCGCTGAATTTCGTCCCGGCGATTCTCCATCCGGCGTCCTTGCCCGCGCCGACCAGGCGCTTTACCGCGCGAAGCTGCATGGTCGGAATCGGGTCGAACTCGACGGCGAACTCCTGGCCAACGTCCCTTTGGTACCGGACATGCCGCAAGACAGTCCGCTGGCCAGCAACAATCGCAAGGCATCAGCGCGCGGATAACATCCGACGCACTTTCAGAACCGTCACGCGAGCGGCTTAAGCGCTGAGGCGATCGTCGCCCGCGCCGAACGAAGGCGGTTCGGGCTGCGGGAGGTGCGAAGCGATCCTGGCGTTGGCCTTGGCGAACTGCTGCTGGAATGCCAGCCCATCCTCCAGAACCCGAGCCATCGCGCCGCTGAACCAGTCCTGATATTCGCGGAGCGCGTCGAGCGGGGTTGCCGCCTGGCTGATCCGCTTCGCGGTCTCGAGCGCCGCGTGGGTTCCGACCCGGCGGCGTTCGAACCAGCCTTCGGCAAATTCCTTCATGTTGGCGAGGATTGTTTCCTCGTTCTCCCAGAACGTGATTCCGGCCGGCGCGTAGGACTTGGCGCTGGATGTCAGCAGATTGGGAAAAAGCGTCACGGGATAGCTCATCTGAATCCTCCATCGTGACTGGGCAATGCGGACCCGACGCCGTATTTATCGGACGTTAACGCCGATCCGGCCGTCACGGTGATCAATTCCGGGCGATCCGAAAAACGTGATCGCGTTTTCGTTCCATGCGAATCGGATGGGGCGGGTCGGAGGTATCAGAGGGGATAGTTAAGAGCTCATTAATAACTTCGATCGCATCCTCAGCATCGTAGTCGCCTCGGAGTAACGCCGATGTTGTCGAGCCGTGAAGCCTTCGAAAACGACCACTGTCCTGTCCGGGACGATCTCCTCGGTGCGATGTATCGCGCCAATGAGAACGGACTGCCGGCCTTGGTCGAAAGTGTCTCTTCCGACGTCCGTGCCCAACTTGCGCTGTTCTGCTATCGCCGTGCGCATCTCCATGCCTTGGCACTCACCATCGCGGCAAGCTGCGACGAGCGCGATCTGATCCATCATGGTGGTCGGGTCGGTTCCGTGCTGGCTTCGCTGGCGCGGGAAGCGGTCAAGCCTCGGCATCGTCCGCCCTCGGCGTATAGCCATCGCAAGGCGATCACGCTGTCGACCAAGCCGCTGTCCAGCTTTGCGCCGCTCGATCAGGACGATCTCGAAGACGACGAGACGCAGTCCTCGGTGAGCGAGACGGGGCTGGTCGGGCTGGCTTAGGCCGGGCGCATATCCGGCAGTGGCGGAAGCTTGTACCTCCGCCGGGCCATGGTGCATTCCGGATCGCCCGGCTGGCAGTCACGGCAAACCTCAGGCCGCAGCGCATAGATCGTGCATGCGGTGGCCTCCCCAATTTGCCCGCTGAGAGCGGCGCAGCGGTCGTTGTCGCAGCGCATGCCAGACAAACGGTCGTTGACGAGTGCCGCAGGGATCGCGTCGAGCGCGGCATCGTCTTCGATCGTGAAGCGCGGCCAATTCGCCGAATAGGCGCAACACGCGCCGCAGCTTTGGCAGGGGCTGACGGCTTCGGTCGGAGCAGGGGCGGTCATCGGTGCTCTTTATCCCGCCCAGGGCGATCGCGAAACCGCCCGAACGGGGAGAACGGCGAAATCGCCGTTACTCCCTTGGCTGTGTGGCGGCGGCCAGCATCGCCTCGAGTTCGGCGATACGGATATCGCGCGTGGTGATCGCGGCGGCCACGTCGGCGGCATCGAATTTTTGCGGGATATGCTGGGGGCAGTTGCTATCCCAGGCCTCGACGTCGAACAGGATCGCCTGTTCGGGGCGCGCCTTGTAGCCCTTCGGCATCAGCCGTCCGATCAGTTCCGCATCGTCCTCGATCACCCTTGCTCGGCCCCAGATCTTGATGCGTCGGCGATGCGCATAGTCGATGACGAACAGATAGGCCTTCGGGTTCTCGGCCAGATTGCCTTGGGTAATGAACTGCTGATTGCCCTTTAAGTCGGCAAAGCCGATGGTGTGCTCGTCGAGCACGTGGAGAAAGCCGGCCGGTCCGCCGCGATGCTGAATGTAGGGCTGTCCGTCAGCGCTCGCGGTGGCGAGCAGCACGCTGGTCTGGGCGCCGAGGAAAGCCGCCAGGTTGTCGTCGATCGTGGTGGCCCAGCCACCGTTGCGTTCGACGCGCGCATAGGCTTCGCGCGATCCCTTGCGGGCCTGGATCGCCTTCACGGCGGGGGTGAAGGCGATGTCGCTGGAGACGTGCAGTGTTTCGGTCATGAGACCCTCCTGCTTGCTGTCTCGCCATAGATCGTTCTCTTTCCGGGGCGGAACAATCAGTTGATTTGACACTTCATTGTTGCGCGGTTTGAAAGAGTTGCATGGACCGCCTCGAAACCATGACGGCCTTTGTGGCGGTCGCCGATCTGCAGGGCTTTGCGCCGGCGGCGCGAAAGCTCGGCCTCTCGCCATCCGCGGTGACCCGAATGGTTGCCGCGCTTGAACAGCGGCTCGGCACACGGCTGCTTCAGCGGACAACGCGCTCGGTGGCGCTGACCGACACCGGGGCACGCTATCTCGAGCGGGTGCGGCGGATTTTGGCCGACGTCGCGGAAGCGGACGGTTCCGCGTCGGCCGAGCGCGTGACGCCAGCAGGCCGGTTGGTGGTGTCGGCGCCCGTCGGTTTCGGCCGGCGCTATATTGCACCGCTGCTGTCGGACTATCTGCGGCGCTATCCTGAGGTGACGGGGGAGTTGCGGCTGTCCGACCTGATGATCAACCTTGTCGAGGATGGCGTCGATTGCGCGGTACGAATTGGTCATCTCGCGGATTCGAGTTTGGTGGCCCGGCAGCTGGGCGCGATGCGGCGGATCGTCGTGGCGTCGCCGGACTATCTGGCTGAGCACGGCGTGCCTGCGACGCCGGCCGATATCACGACGCACGACATCGTTCACTTCGGTCAGACCGGAGCACAAATTGATTGGCGCTTTGTGGTCGACGGCCGCGACATCCGTGTGCCGTGTGCACCGCGCCTCGTCAGCAATGTCGCCGATGTCGCGATCCTGGATGCGGAGAGGGGCGGTGGCTTGACGCGCGTGCTGGCCTACCAGGCCGCTGACGCGATCGCGGCGGGGAGGCTGCAGATAGTCCTTGCGGACTACGAGGTACCGCCGTTGCCGATCGCAGTCGTCTATCCGACCTCGCGGTTGCTGTCCGCCAAGGTGAGGGCCTTCATCGACCTGGCTGTGGAGGCGGGAGATTGGCGGTTCGGTGGCGATGCAGAGCGGAGCGGGACGTGATGGCGGATCTGTGCGATCATTTCGATGGGCCGCCGCGCCGCGAAGACGTCGCGCCGGGCGCCGCGCTGCTGAGCGGCTTTGCCAGGGCCCACGAATATGAGCTGCTCGCCGCAATCGACGAGGTGGTGGCGCGCGCGCCGTTCCGGCACATGATGACGCCGGGCGGTCATACGATGTCGGTGGCAATGACGAGCTGCGGAACGGCCGGGTGGGTCACCGATCGGCGCGGCTATCGCTATTCGCCGGACGATCCCGAGAGCGCTACGCCGTGGCCACAGATGCCGGCGGTGCTCCGTGATCTCGCGCGACGTGCGGCCGCGGAAGTCGGCTTTGCGGGCTTCGATCCGGACGCCTGCCTGATCAATCGCTACGTGCCCGGCGCCAAGATGGCGCTGCATCAGGACAAGGACGAGCGCGACTTCTCCGCGCCGATCGTGTCGGTGTCACTCGGCTTGCCGGCCGTGTTTCAGTTCGGCGGCATGGCGCGCAGCGACAAGCCGCGCCGCTACGAACTGCGCCACGGCGACGTCTTCGTCTGGGGCGGTCCGACGCGGCTGGTGTATCACGGCGTGCTGACGCTGAAGGATGGCGAGCATCCGCTGCTCGGCCGTCAGCGTATCAATCTGACGTTCCGCAAGGCGCTGTAACGCGCGGCGTCAGGCCGCCAGGTCCATTTCGGCGATCCCGGCTGAGACCAGGCTGTCACGGCTGATGTCGGCAATCTTCCGCGCGCCGGTCAGCGTCATCGCCACGCGCATTTCCTTGTCGATCAGCTCGAGCAGCTTGGCGACGCCCTTTTCACCCGCTGCGGCGAGTGCGTAGACGAAGGCGCGGCCGAGCAGCACGGCGTCGGCGCCCTGTGCCAGCATGCGCACGACGTCGAGGCCGGAGCGGATGCCGGAATCGGCCAGCACGGTGAGATCGCCTTTGACCGCGTCGGCGATCGCCGGCAGCGCCCGCACCGTCGACAGCACGCCGTCGAGCTGACGGCCGCCGTGATTGGACACGACGATGCCGTCGGCGCCGAACCGCACCGCGTCGCGTGCGTCCTGTGGATCAAGGATGCCCTTGAGGACCATCTCGCCTTTCCAGCTGTCGCGGATCCACTGCAGATCGCGCCAGCCGATCGACGGATCGAAATTGGCGCCGAGCCAGCCGACGTAATCATCCAGCTCGATCTTCTTGTTGAGATACGCACTGACATTGCCGAGGTCATGCGGCCGGCCGCGCAGGCCGACGTCCCACGCCCAGCGCGGATGGCTGATTGCCTGCAGCATGCGGCGGATCGAGGCATGTGGGCCCGACATGCCCGAATGCGCATCGCGATAGCGCGCGCCCGGCACCGGCATGTCGACGGTGAACACCAGTGTGCGCACGCCGGCCGTCCAGGCCCGCTCCAGCGCATTGGCCATGAAGCCGCGGTCCTTCAGCACATACAGCTGAAACCAGATCGGTTGATCGACCTGGCTCTGCACCTCTTCGATCGGGCACACCGAGACGGTCGATAATGTGAAAGGGAGGCCGCGCGTCGTTGCCGCGCGCGCCGCCTGCACCTCGCCGCGGCGCGCGTACATGCCGGTGAGACCGACCGGCGCCAGCGCAACAGGAAGGCTCACGTCACGGCCGAACAGGCGCGTCGACAGATCGACGGCGCCGACCTCCTTCAGCACGCGCTGCCGCAGTGCCAGCCGCTGCAGGTCTTCGCAATTACGCCGCAGCGTCTGCTCCGCATAGGCGCCGCCGTCGATGTAGTGAAACAGGAACGGCGGCAGGCGGCGGCGTGCGGCTTCGCGGAAATCCAACGGCGAGGAAATGATCATGGCGGGCGTTCACTCCTGAGCGATGTGTTGTTGTGCGCGCGACGCCCGGCGTTGGCGTTGCGTGTCGTCTTCGATTCGTTGGAGTCGATCCTCGACGAAGGCGAGATGCCGGCCGGCGGCGTCGCGGGAGGCGTCGGCGTCACCGCCGACCACGGCATCGAGGATCTCGCGATGCTGATCGTTGAGTTCGTCGAGGATGCCTGGCAAATGATAGAGCCCGCGCAGGCTCTCCGAGATACTGGCTTCCAGCAGTCCGAGCAGCCCGCTCATCACTTGTTGCAGCACGACGTTGTGAGCTGCGGTGCAGACCGCCATGTGGAAGGCGGCGTCCAGCCGCGCCTGTGAGTCCAGATCGTCGGCCTTTGCGTTCACCACGGCCTGATAAGCGTCGGCGAGCCGTTTCCTGTCCGTTTCGTCGGCGCGGAGCGCAGCGAAATAGGCGGTCTCGCCTTCGATCAATTTGCGGATTTCCATCACATCGCGCCAATAGCCGGCTTCGCTACGCGCCAACGACGCCAGGGGCAGCAGCGCTGCCCGCAATGGGTCGGACGCATCGGGGGCTGACACAAATGTGCCGCCGCCATGCCGGCTGACCAGCAGGCCGCGGCTGGCGAGTTGCCGGATGGCTTCACGAAGCGTCGGGCGCGACACACCGAGATCTGCAGCAAGCTGCCGCTCCGAGGGCAGCCGATCGCCTGGCGTCAGGTTTTGGGCGGCAATCAGCGCTTCGATCTGCCCCGCAATGGAAACCATGAACGTTGCAACCCTTGAGATTTGGTAAGGCCACTTTGCGTGGTGTCGAGCGCTGGACTTGCGCATTTTTGCCGTATAATCTTCCATTTGATCTCGATCAAGCGGTATATTGGTCAGACCAATTCTGTGGCGACCGCGGATAGAAGTATGAAGGAAGGCCTGATGCGGAGCCGGCCCGCCAAAGCGCGGACTCCGATGATGCAATCGGCCGCTGGTCGGCTGCGCTGGGCGGCGCGGCGGCTGGAGCTCCGCGCCATTGGTCTTGCTCCCGAACAGTTCAGCCTCGAGGAAGGGGCGCGCGCCGCAGTCGCCGTCGCCGTGCCGCTGCTGATCGCCGTCGGCTCGGGACAAAGTTGGATGGGCTGGTCGGTGTTTGCGGCGTTCTGGACCTGCCTGTGCGACAGTCCGGGCTCGGATCGCTTGCGGCGTCGCCTGCTGCTGAGCTTCGTCGTCTTCGGCGCGCTGATTAGTTTCGGCGGCGCGTGGGCCGCGTCGTTTGCGCCGGGCGCCGGATTGATCGCGGGGCCGCTTATCGTGTTCGCGGTAATCCTGCTGTCGTCGTCCGTCGCCTACGGCGCGCTGCTCGGGACGCTACTCGCCGTGGTGGGCGTGGTCGCGGTCGGGTTTCCGCGGCCGCTCAATCTGGCGGCGGTGCAGGCCACGGCCTTCCTGGCCGGCGCCGGATGGGCGTGGCTGCTGATCAACCTGATCTGGCGGATCGACCCGGCGGCGCCGCTGCGCCAAAACGGCGACGCGGTGCTGGCGCGCCTCATCGACATGACAACCGATCTGCTGGCGATCGGCCGCGGCTCGCATCGCGATAAGCAATGGCACAGTGAGCACGCCGAGCACCGCCGCGCGGTGCGGCTTTCGCTGGAGCGGCTGCATGGATTGCTCGGCCGCTATGCGGGCGAACCTGACGACGCGACCGAGCCGACCCAGCGCCTACTGGAATTTGCCGAGACCGTGTTCAGCGCGCTGATCGCGCTGGACCAGGCCTTCATCGACGGGCTTGGCTCGGCGCAGGAGCGGGCGGCTGTCACACGCGCGTTCGGCATTGATCTCCGATACGTGCGTCGCGTCCGGCACGATCCGGCCAAGCTGATCAACGTGCGGCGTGGCCCCTCGCGACTCGCTTTGCTACGCGTGCGTCTATCCGATCCGCTTCTCGCCGGATGCGTTGTCGCCCTCGAAGATGCGTTGGTCCTCATGGCTGACCGCGGCCGGCGCCGGCCCCCGGAAGACTTAGCTGCACAGAAAGATCGTTCGACGTGGCGTGACAAATTACGCCCCGGCCTGCGCCAGGCGGCACGGCAATCGGCCGGCGTAGTGGCGATGTACGCCGCGGCGCTCGCGTTCGATCTCGGCTATCCGTATTGGGCGACGATGGCGGTCGTCGTGGTTCTCCAAGGCGGCGTCCGTTCGACATGGACGCGTACAATCGAGCGCATTCTGGGGAGTTTGCTCGGCGGCTCGCTGGCGCTACTGCTGCTCAGCGTCGTCGATGCCAAGCCGTTGTTGTCAATGATCGCGATCGTTCTGGCGACGGCCGCGATTGCGCTCCGCAGCGTCAACTACACGGCGTTCGTCGTGTTTCTGACGATGCTGTTCATCATCGTCGCTGAGATGTTGCAGCCGGGGACCGGCATTGCCTCGGCCCGTATGCTCGACAATGTCATCGGCAGCATCGCCGCGCTGTTGTCGGTGGTCGTGTTCTGGCCGGAACTCGGCCCGCCGCTGCAGGCGCGGATCGAGCGGAGCCACAAAGCCAACCGGGCCTATCACGATGCGGTGCTGTCCGACGCGCCGCTCGAGACCATTCACCGGCTGCGCCGCGCCGCCGGCATGGCCAGCATCGAGGCGGAGATCGCGCTGCACGATCTCGGCGGCCTGCTACGCTGGCGGCAGCGGCTGTCGACCGAACAGGCCGCCGTGCTGATGGACGTCCGCCGTCTTGCCGGCCACGCGGCTGTCGCGTGGCATCAGCGCCTCGCGGCGTCTTTTCAGCAAAGCGGCAGGCCCGGCGGCGATCAGCGCAACCCGCTCACGGCTTCGCCGGGTGAATGAACGGCCAGGGACTGGCTTCGCTGTCGCGCGGGACATCGATGGCGATCAACTGCGGGCCGCCGGCGGCTAGGGCCTTCTCCAGAGCAGGGCGAAAGTGATCGGGTGAGGTGACGCGCGAGGCGCCAACACCAAACGACTCGGCGAGCTTGACGAAATCCGGATTGACCAGATCCGACGCCACCACGCGGCCGTCGAAACCGGTGAGCTGATCGCGGCGGACGTTGCCGTAGGCCGAATTGTCGAACACCAGCGTCACCACGCCGATCTTGTACTGCACGGCGGTCGCCAGCTCCTGCACGCCGAACATGAAGCCGCCGTCGCCGGTGATCGCCACCACCGGCTTGTCCGGGCAAGCGACCTTGGCGCCGAGTGCGGTCGGGAAGCCGGAGCCGAGCGTGCCTTGATAGCCGGAGGTGAGGAAGGTGCGCGGCTGATAGATCGGGAACCCGTACCAGGAGGCGAAGCCGACCTGCGACAGCTCGTCGGTGACGATGGCATCGTCCGGCAGCACGTCGCGCAGGATCTTCAAATACGACATCTGCGGCTGGATCGCCTGGATATCTTGCTGCGTCTTCGCAGTCGCGGCGCGGATCACCTCGCGCCGGCCCTTGGTCTTGCTATAGCCGACCTTGCTGACCGCATCGGCGAGCGCCCGCGCGCCAGCCTTGGAGTCCGACACGATCGCCGCATCGGCCGTGTAGCGGCGCATCTCGGCGGGATCGATGTCGATGCGCACCGACTTCAGCCCGTCAGGCTTGAACGGCCAGCGGAACGTGGTCGGCAATTCCATGCGGCTGCCGATGCCGATGATCAGATCGGTCTGCGGCCACAGCTGATACGCTGCCGCAAAGGTCAGGCCGAGTTCGTGGCGGTTGCTGACGATGCCGCGGCCGGAGCGGAACGCGACCACCGGCGCGTCGATCATCTCGGCGAGTTCGAGGATCTCGTCGCCGGCCTCGAGCGCGCCGGCGCCGACGAAGATCATCGGCGCCTTGCTGCCGGCGATCAACTTCGCCGCCGCGGCAACGCGGTCCGGATCTGGCGCGGGTGGCGTCACTGGATCGAGCTTCAGCGCAGCGGCGGTCTCGGCGCGCTGCATGAAAACGTCCCATGGCATTTCCAGCGCCACCGGCCCGCGCCGGCCGCTCATCATCTCCTGGAACGCCCGCGCCACCAGCGCCGGCGCTTGGCCGGGATACTCGATGCGCTCGGCCCATTTGATGAAACTGCGTAACGTCGCGAGCTGATCCGGCATCTCGTGCAGATGGCCGCGGCCCTTGCCCAGATAAGCACTCGGCACCTGGCCGGTCAGGCACATCACCGGCTCGTTGCAGCCGACCGCGGTGAGCAGCGCCGCGCTCGCGTTCAGCACGCCGGGCCCGGGCACGACGCTGAACACGCCCGGCTTGCCCGACGCGCGGGCATAGCCGAATGCCATGTAGCCGCAGGCCTGCTCGTGCCGCGCGCCGATCACTTTCATCTGCGCCTTGGCGAAGCCGTCGAACAGGCCGTAGATCTGGGCGCCGGGCAGGCCGAACACGGTGTCGACGCCGTGCGCGACCAGACCCTGCACGATGGCTTCGCCGCCGGTGATGACGCTCATGATCTATCCTGTGACTTGGAGTGAGTGATTAGTCGGCTTCGTCGACCACGCCGTTGCGCAACACGCCGATGCCGTCGGCTTCGACCTCGATGACGTCGCCCGGCTTCAGATACACCGGCGGCTCGAACCGCGCGCCGGCGCCGGACGGCGTGCCGGTGACGATGATGTCGCCCGGCACCAGCGTGGTGAAAGTCGAGATGTAATGGATCAGGTAGCGGAACGAGAAGATCATCCGCGAGGTGCGGTCGTCCTGCCTGGTCTCGCCGTTGACGCGCGTGGTGAGGCGAATATCGGCGATCTGCGATTCATCTTTGTAGGGCACCAGCCACGGGCCGAGACTGCCGGTGTGGTCGAAGTTCTTGCCCTGCGTGACGTTGAACTTGGCGTGGCGCACCCAGTCGCGGATGGTGCCCTCGTTGCACAGCGTGATCGCCGCGATGTGGTTCAGCGCATCGGCCTCGGCGATATGCCGGCCGCCTTTGCCGATCACCAGCGTGAGCTCGCCCTCATAGTCGAGCAGCTTCGACGCCTTCGGCCGCACCAGCGGCGAGCCGTGGCCGACGAAGGAGCGCGGCGTGCGCATGAACATCGAGGGGAATTTCGGCGCCTCGCTGCCGTCCTTGTATTCGGCGTTGCGGTCCGGATAGTTGACGCCGACGCAGATGATCTTCTCGGGCTGCGGGATCGGCGGCTCGAACTTCACCGCGTCGCGGGCGAAGTCCGGCGCGGTGTGGTCTGCCTCGTCGACGATCTTCGTCAGGGCGCCAGCCGCGATCACCTCGCGCAGCGTCGGATAATCGTTGGCATGGCGCGCCGACAGATCGACGACGCCATGATCGCACACCGCGCCGTAGCGCGTGAGGCCGTTGACGGTGAAGGTGGCGAGGCGAGGGGTGGTCATGGCGGCGGGTCCTTGGCTTTTGTCGTCACCCGCGAATGCGGGTGACCCAGTATCCCAGAGCGGTCATGGTTCGAACCGGTGCCCTGGCATATTGGATCGCCCGGACCAGCCGGGCGATGACGGGGGTCAATTCGCGATCACCACGTCGGCTACAAACACCGGCTCGCGCACCTCCTGACCCAGAAATTCCGAGCCTTGTTCGAACCAGGAGCGCGGAGCGGGGGCGCCCCACAGGGTCTGGCGGCGCGGGTCGCGCAGCGACCAGCGCAGCGGCTCGTGGTCGTGATCCATGGTCTGGTAGTCGCTGCAATACAGCTCGATGCGATGGCCATCGGGATCGCGGATGTAGAGGAAGAACGCGTTGGAGATGCCGTGGCGGCCGGGGCCGCGCTCCAGATTGTCGATGTAGCCGTTCGACGCCATCACGTCGCACAGATGGATAATGTTGAGCGGGCCGGGCACCCAATAGGCGAAATGATGCAGACGAGGGCCCTTGCCGTTGGTGATGGCGAAGTCGTGCACATTGCCCTTGCGGTGCATCCAGGCAGCGGCGATGCGACCATCGTCGCCGTCTTCCTCGGCGTATTCGGTGAGGCGGAAGCCGAGCCTGGCGTAGAAGTCGATGGTGGCCTGCGTCTCGGCGGCGAACACGTTGAAATGGTCGAGCCGCTGCGGATGGCAGCCTCTGTAACGTTCGTAACGGCGAAGAAGATGCGGCCGCTTGTCCATCGTGGCGTAAAGCTCGAGCCGGAAGCCGAACGGGTCGGTGACATGCAGGGTGCGGCCTTGGAACGGCCGATCGACGAACGAGTACAGCACGCCGTTCTCGGCGAACCAGCTGCCGGCCTTGTCGAGATCGGCCTCGCTTGCGACCTTGAAGCCGAGCCGCGCTGCCGCGGCCTTGTCGGCTTTGCGCAGCACCACCGAGTGATGCTGATGTTCCTCGCTGCCGCGCAGATAAGCCGTGGTCTCGTCGCGATCTTCGACATGCAGGCCGACGATGTTCTCGTAGAAATCGACGCTCTTGCCGAGGTCGGTGACGTCGAGCACCACATGGCTGGAGCGGATGATGTTGAACGGCGGATCGAACACGTGTTGCGGCACCGGCATCGGCGAGTCCCCAGGAGATTGTTAGTTTACTGTATTAGCGTTCGTCATTCCGGGCTCGGGCGTCGCGCGCCCCCGCAAGAAGTGAGTGTGTCTCTGCACAAACCCCCGCCCCC
>NZ_JBMDXE010000344.1:0-10862 GCF_048594845.1 Rhodopseudomonas sp.
GAGATGGTGATGCCGGGCGACAACATCGCCATGGAAGTGCACCTGATCGTGCCGATCGCGATGGAAGAGAAGCTGCGCTTCGCCATCCGTGAAGGCGGCCGTACCGTCGGCGCCGGCGTGGTGGCGGCGATCATCGAGTAACGATCATCGCTCACGCGAGATCGGGGCCGCGAGCGCGCTGGGTCGTGCTCGCGGCATTTTTTTTGGCGCTGCCGGCCGCGGGGCAGGAAGCGTGCCCGGACCGCCCGCCATGCAAAGGCTGCGGCTGCAAGGGCGGCACCGGCTATCGGTCCCCGGACGGGCACTGTGTCGGGTTCAAGGAGCTGAACAAAGTCTGTGGCACGCCGCCGAACCGCTGCGTGTTCGAGAATGCACCGGGCACCGGCTCCAATCGGGAGTGTGCGCTGGCGCCCCGACCGAAACCGACGTCGGGACCTGCGTCAGGCGCCGCGCCTGTGGAACCTGCCGAATAGACCAAAGCCTAATCGCGCATCCCACTTGCCAGCAGGCCCCCGCCTATGCTTCAACCGCCCCGTTCGGCGGCGACGTCGACGTAGGAGTGTAGCTCAATTGGTAGAGCACCGGTCTCCAAAACCGGGGGTCGCAGGTTCGAGCCCTGCCACTCCTGCCAGCCGAGCATAGCCGGCCTGGCAGCCCGAAATCTCCCCCGAAAATCATACGATCAGCGGCCGCGCTTCGTCTGCCATCCGTTGTAGCGGCGGCAGGAAGCGGTCGATCATTTCGCCGGTGGTGATGCGGTCGACATGGGCGCCGATATTGGCGGCGGCAACGATGCTGCCGTCGTAGCGGCGGATCGGCACAGCGATAGAACGGAAGCCGGGCTCGGCTTCGCGGTCGACCAGCGAATAGCCGCGGGTGCGGTCGGCGATGATGGTCGCCACCACGGTCGGCTTGTCCACGACGGTTTCGGGCGTCTGAGCCACCAGGTTCATCGCCTCGACCGTTGCCGTCAGTGCGGCGTTATCGAGCCGTCCCAGTAGGACCCGGCCGACCGAGGTGCAGAACAGCGGCAGTCGGTAGCCGAGATCTATTCCCGCCGAGAAAACCCGCGCCGGGCTGGCGCGGGCGACGAACACCGCGTCGTCGCCGTCGAGAATCGCCAGCGAGCAGACTTCCTTGGCGACGGCCGAGACTTCGTCCATTAGCGGCTGCAGCACCGCGCTGATCTGGTTCGAGGCCAGATAAGCCGAGGCTAGGCCGAGCACCCGCGGGGTGAGGGCGAACAGCCGGTCGTCGCTCGTCGCATAGCCGGCGCTGCGCAGTGTCGTCAGCACCCGGCGCACCGTGGCGCGGGGCAGGGCACAGGCCTTGGCGAGATCGCTCCGCGTCAGCGGCGGGCGTTCGGCGCCGAACGCTTCGATCACCCGCAACCCGCGCGCCAGGCTTTCGATGATCTCCGGCGCGTCGCTCGCGTCGGTCTCCGGACGTTTCATCTTCGGCATATCAGACTGCACGCTCTCGGTTGGGGTGCTGCACCACCTACCTCCATCCTGTTATGGCGTTCGCCTATCGAACACAAGTTCGGCTTTGCGCGTGGTCTCGAATGGTTGCGGTGCAAGGTCACTGAGCATCACACGCCGAGAATTTCAGCTTGCTCAAGTTGCACATCAGAGGCAATCTTATCCCTATCGAACAATTGTTCGTCTACCGAACGTACGAGCGCGGGAAATCTGCGACAAGGGCGCGCTGGCTTTTAGAAAGCCTTTGCGGCACCCAGCCTTGTCGCCTTCAATCAAAAGGCAGCGCGTCGCGAGCTGCCCGGAGGAGGCCAACGCCATGATGAGCCAGGAACAGAACGATCTGATCACCCGGGTCGGACCCGCCACGCCTTGTGGCAAACTGATGCGCGCCTATTGGCAGCCGGCGGCGCTGGTCGCCGAGCTGGAAGGCGAGCGCCCGATTCGCCCGGTGCGTCTGCTCGGCGAAGACTTCGTGCTGTTCAAGGACGAGCAGGGCCGCTACGGCCTGATCGATCGTGACTGCCCGCATCGCGGCGCCGATCTCGCGTTCGGCCGGCTCGAAGGCGGGGGGCTGCGCTGCGCCTTCCACGGCTGGCTGTTCGACGTCGAGGGCAAGTGCCTCGAGACTCCGGCCGAACCGGCCGGCTCGCCGCTATGCGCCAACATCAAGCAACGCTCTTTTCCGGTGGTGGAAAAAGGCGGCATCCTGTGGGCTTATCTCGGCGCCGGTGAGCCGCCAGCGTTTCCCGAGATTGACTGCTTCACCGCGCCCGATACGCACGTGTTCGCCTTCAAGGGCCTGTTCGAGTGCAACTGGCTGCAGGCGCTGGAAGTCGGCATCGATCCGGCGCACGCCTCGTTCCTGCATCGCTTCTTCGAGGACGAGGACACCTCGAAGTCCTATGGCAAGCAATTCCGCGGCGCGTCGGCCGGCAGCGAAATGCCGATGACCCAGGTGCTGCGTGAATACGATCGCCCGATCATCAATGTCGAGCACACCGAATACGGCCTGCGGCTGATCGCGCTGCGCCAGATCGACGACGAGCGCACCCATGTGCGCGTCACCAATCAGCTGTTCCCGCACGGCTTCGTCATCCCGATGAGCACAGAGATGACGATCACGCAGTGGCACGTCCCGGTCGACGACGAGAACTGCTACTGGTACGCCATTTTCACCAGCTACACCCAGCCGGTCGACAAGGTGAAGATGCGCGAACAGCGCCTCGAACTCTACGAACTGCCGAACTACACCTCGCGCAAGAACAAGCGTAACGACTACGGCTTCGATCCGCACGAGCAGGCGACGTCGACCTACACGGGCATGGGCGCCGACATCAACGTCCACGACCAGTGGGCGGTGGAGTCGATGGGCAAGATTCAGGATCGCACCCGCGAGCATCTCGGCCAGAGCGACAAGGCGATCATCCAGTATCGCCGGCTGCTGCGGCAGGAGATCGCCAAGGCCGAAGCCGGCCAGCGTCCGCTGCTGGCGCTCGACGAAGCCAGCGCGCGCGGCATTCAGGGCCCGGCGACGATGGACGGCATCGGCCCGAGCCGCGGCTGGGAGACCTATTGGATGGAAGTCGACGTCAAGCGTCGTCGCGGTGCCCCCTGGGCCGCGCGGGTGCCGGCCGAGATCGCCGCCAAGGTCCCGCATCTGACGGCCGCCGAATGAACGTGCATCAGCGCACCGCCATGGGCGACAGCTTAGCGGCCAAACACGGACTGTGGTCCGAAGAGCAGATCGACGCGGCGGCGCGGATGCGCCGCGTCGCGGAAGAGCAGGGGCTCGAGACCATCCGGTTCTCGTTCCCCGATCAGCACGGCATCCTGCGCGGCAAGACGCTGGTCGCGTCCGAGGCGCTGAACAGCCTCGACAACGGCGCCACCATCACCACCACGATGCTGGCGAAGGACACCTCGCACAAGACGGTGTTCCCGGTGTTTCAAGCCGGCGGCGGCTTCGGCATGTCGGAGATGCAAGGCGGCGCCGACGTCGTCATGCTGCCCGACCCGACAACGTTCCGCGTGCTGCCGTGGGCGCCGACCACCGGCTGGGTGCTGTGCGATCTGTATTTCGCCGATGGCCGTCCGGTGCAGTTCGCCACCCGCAACATCTATCGTTCGGCGCTGCAGAAGCTGGCCGATCGCGGCTACGATTTTAAAGCGGGGCTCGAAGTCGAGTTTCACGTCTTCAAGGTCGAAGACAGCAAGATGCGGCCGGAGCACGCCGGCCAGCCGGGTGAACCGCCGACCGTCAGCCTGCTGTCGCACGGCTATCAGTATCTCACCGAGCAGCGTTACGATCAGATGGAGCCGGTGCTCGAACTGATCCGCCGTGACGTCGTCGCGCTAGGCCTGCCGCTGCGCTCGATCGAGGTCGAGTTCGGCCCGAGCCAGTGTGAGTTCACCTTCCAGCCGACGGTCGGCCTGCTGCCGGCCGACCTGATGGTGCTGTTCCGTGCCGCGGTGAAGCAGATCTGTCGGCGGCACGGTTATCACGCCACCTTCATGTGCCGGCCGCGCATCCCCAACGTGGTCTCGTCGGGGTGGCATCTGCATCAGTCGGTGGTGGCGCGCGACGGCGGCCGCAACGCGTTCATGTCGGACAGCGACGTGCTGTCGGATTTCGGCAAGCACTACCTTGCCGGACTAATGACGCACGCTCGCGCCGCGACCGTGTTCACCACGCCGACCATCAACGGCTACAAGCGCTATCGTTCCTACTCGCTGGCGCCGGATCGTGCGATCTGGGGCCGCGACAATCGCGGCGTGATGCTGCGGGTGCTCGGCGGGGCAGGCGACAAGGCGACGCGGATCGAGAACCGCGTCGGCGAGCCGGCCGCCAATCCGTATCTCTACATGGCGTCGCAGATCCTGTCGGGGCTCGACGGCGTCGACCGCAAGCTGGATCCGGGCCCGTCTGCCGACACGCCGTACGAGACCAAGGCGGACCTGCTGCCGAAGTCGCTGCGCGAGGCGATCTTCGCGCTGCGCGACGATCCGTTCTTCCGCACCGCGCTCGGCGGCGAATTCGTCGACTACTACACCTTCATCAAGAACGCCGAGATCGAGCGCTTCCAGGCCGAAGTGACGGAATGGGAACAGCGCGAATATTTCGAAATGTTCTGAGCATCAACCAAACGCAAATAGCTGGATCAGGCAGAGGAGAGCGAGACGGATGGTGAATAAGTTTGGGTGGCTGTGCGCAGCCGCGGCGATTTCGTTCAGTGTCGGCGCCGCGCAGGCCGACACCATCAAGGTCGGCGTGATCGGTACGATGTCCGGGCCGTACGCGCTGTTCGGCAAAAACTACAAGATGGGCATCGACGCCTGGGTTGCCGAGAACGGCAATAAGGTCGGCGGCCATACCGTCGAGTTCGTCTATCGTGACGAAGTCTCACCGAACCCGGCGCAGTCCAAGGCGCTGGCGCAGGAGCTGATCGTCAAGGAGAAGGTGCAGTACCTCGCCGGCCTGTACTTCACGCCGAACGCGATGGCGGTGGCGCCGCTGCTGCAGGAAGCCAAGGTGCCGATGGTGGTGCTGAACGCCGCCACCTCGTCGATCACCGAGAAGAGCCCCTACATCGTCCGCACCTCGTTCACGATGTTCCAGAACACGGTGCCTGCCGCCAAGGTCGCCAAGCAGAAGGGCGCCACCAAGGTCGCGATCGCGGTCAGCGATTACGGCCCGGGCATCGACGCCGAGACCGCGTTCAAGAAGACCTTCGAAGCCGAAGGCGGCAAGGTCGTCGAGGCGATCCGCATGCCGCTGTCGACCACCGACTTCGGCCCGATCATGCAGCGCATCAAGGACTCCGGCGCCGACATGATCTTCACCTTCCTGCCGGCCGGCCCGCCGACGTTGGGCTTCGTCAAGGCCTATATCGACAACGGCCTGAAGGCTGCAAACGTGAAGCTGATGTCGACCGGTGACGTCGTCACCGAGCCCGACCTGCCGAACATTGGCGAATCCGGTCTCGGTATCCTCTCGACCTATCACTACGCGGTGTCGCACGACTCGCCGGAGAACAAGGCGTTCCTGGCGCAGTTGCAAAAAGATGGCGGCAAGCTCGACGAAGTCACCATGACGTCGGTCGCCGCCTATGACGGCGCGCGCCTGATCTACAAGATGATCGAAGCCACCGGCGGCAAGCAGGATCCGGACCAGGCGATCGCGGCGGTGAAGGGCATGCAGTGGACCAGCCCGCGCGGCCCGGTGTCGATCGATCCAGAGACCCGCCACATCACACAGAACGTCTATCTGCGCGAAGTCGAGAAGGCCGACGGCAAGCTGATCAACAAGGAGATCGAGACCTTCAAGGCGCAGCCCGATTGGGGCCTCGTTAAGCAGTAAGCCGAAACTTTGAGCCCTCCGCGCCTGCATCGTGACTTGGCGCGGAGGGCTCATGTCGACTAGGAAAGCCGCGCCAAGCAGAGTCGAAGGAGTGGGGTTGTGAAGGCTGGATTGAATCGCACGGGATCAGCGGCGTCCGCGAGGGCGGCAAACTGATGCGGACGATTCTCGGCATCCTGCCGGACGCACTGGCCTACGGCATGGTGCTGTTCACGATCTCGATCGGCCTGTCGATCATGATGGGCCTGATGCGGGTGGTGAACCTCGCGCACGGCGCCTTCGCGATGATCGGCGGCTATCTCGCCTCGTTCGCCCTGACGTCGCTCGGCGTGTCTTATCCGATTGCGATCCTGATCGCAGTGATCGGCGCGGTCATCATCTCAGTGCCGTTCGAATTCCTGCTGTATCGCCGGATCTATCGCCGCTCCGACGAGCTGACGCAGATCCTGCTGACGATCGGCATCACCTTCTTCATCGTCGGTATTGCCAACTACATCTTCGGCCCGACCTCGAAGCCGATCCCGCTTCCTGAAATGCTGAAGGGGCCGTTCGATCTCGGCTTCCGCATGATCCCCGCGCACCGGCTGTTCGTGATCGGCTGCGGCGTGGTCACCGCGGTGGCGCTGTGGCTGCTGATCGAGAAGACCGAGTTCGGTGTGCGGCTGCGCGCGGCGGTCGACAATGGCGACATGGCCGAGGCGCTCGGCATACGTACCCAGATCGTCTACTCGGTCACCTTCGCGCTGGCGGTCGGGCTCGCGGCGTTCGGCGGCGTGGTCGGCGCCGAGCTGTTGCCGGTCGAGCCGTTCTACGCGCTGCGCTACATGGTGACGTTCCTGGTGGTGGTCTCGGTCGGCGGCGCCGGTTCGGTGACCGGCGCGATGGCGGCGTCGCTGCTGCTCGGCCTTGCCGACACCACCGGCAAATATCTGGCGCCGGAGTTCGGCGAGTTCTTCTTCTATGTCGCGGTGATCGTGATCGTTTACGTGTTTCCCCACGGCTTGTTCGGAAAGGCGCACTGAGATGGCGACCTTGTCCGTCACAACCGCGCCGCCGGCCTGGGCCGGGCTCCGCAACGACCTGATCGCCGCCGCGGTGATCGCCGGGCTCGGCGCGATCGGCTCTTGCGTTTATCCCGACGATCTCGCCTTCCTGATCCGGGTGATCGGCCTCGCGTTCCTGGTGATCTCGCTCGATCTCGTCACCGGCTTCTGCGGCGTCGCCACGCTCGGCCACGCGGCGCTGTTCGGCGTCGCCGCCTATGCGGCCGGCAATGCGGCGCTCGCCGGCATCACCGATCCGATCCTGATGCTGCTGATCGGCGCGCTCGCCGGCACCGCGACCGGGCTGATGTCCGGCCTGTTGGTGACGCGCTTCCGCGGCCTGCCGCAGCTGGTGCTGTCGATCGCGTTCGGCCAGCTCGTGGCGGCGCTTGCCAACAAGCTGTCGTCGATCACGGGCGGCAGCGACGGACTCGCCGGGATCTCGCCGGGGCCGGTATTCGGCATCTTCAGCTTCGATATGTTCGGCCGCACCGGCTACATCTTCTCGGTGGCGGTGCTGCTGATCACCATGGTGGTGCTGCTGCGGTTCGCGCGCTCGCCGTTCGCGCTGATGTGTCGCGCCATCAAGGATGACACGCTGCGCACCCGGATGATCGGCGTTTCGGTCTATCCGCGGTTGGTGGTGATGTATTGCGTCGCCGGCGCGGTCGCCGGAATCGGCGGCGGACTGACGGCAATCAACACCGGCGTGGTCGGGCTCGACGGCGTCAGCTTCGAGCGTTCCGCCGAAGCGCTGATCATGCTGATCCTCGGCGGCGCCGGCAATCTGTGGGGCGCGCTGATCGGCGCGATTCTGTTCGAGCTGTTCCACCACTACGTCTCCGCCGCCAGCCCCTTCCATTGGATGATCCTGATCGGCGTGCTGCTGATCGTCGTAGTGCTGTTCTTCCCCAAAGGCCTGGTCAACGAGGTGACGCGGCGGATCGGCGACTTCCGGCAGGCGAGGGCGGCGCGATGACCACCTTGCTCGAAGTCCAGCGCCTGTCGAAGTCGTTCGGCGGCCTGCGCGTCACCGACGATGTTTCGTTCACGCTCTCCAGCGGCGACCGCGTCGCGCTGATCGGCCCGAACGGCGCCGGCAAGACCACGCTGGTCAATCAGCTCTCCGGCGATCTGCCGCCGTCCGACGGCCGCATCCTGCTCGCCGGCGAGGACGTCACCGGCGCCACGATCGCGCAACGCGTCGAGCGTGGCCTAGTCCGCACCTTCCAGGTCACGCGGCTGTTCACCAGCCTGACCGTCGCCGAAAATGTGGCGCTCGCCGTGATGCAGCGCCGCGGCCTGACCAAGCGGATGTTCTCCTCGGTCATCAACAAGTCCGATATCCGCGACGAATGGCAGGGGGTCCTCAACCTGCTCGGCATCGGTCATCTGGCGGCGACGCCGGTGACCAAGCTGGCTTACGGCCAGCAGCGGCTGCTCGATCTCGCCATCGGCCTGGCGATGAAGCCGCGGGTGCTGGTGCTCGACGAGCCGGCGGCCGGCGTGCCGCACGACGAGTCGCCGCGCATTCTCGAGGCGATCGGCCGGATGTCGCCGGAGATCGCCATCCTGATGATCGAGCATGATATGGACCTGGTGTTCAAATTCGCCAAGCGCGTGTTGGTGCTGGCGAACGGCGCGTTGATCTTCGAAGGCACGCCCGCCGAGGTGAAGGAAAACGACGCCGTCCGTGCGGCCTATCTGGGAAGCTATGCCGATGCCCGCCGCGCGTCTTGAGGTTGAGCGTCTCGCCGCCGGCTACGGCTCGGTCAGCATCCTCAGCGACATCAGCTTCGCCGTTCCGGCGGGCGGCCGGCTCACTGTGCTCGGCCGTAACGGCGTCGGCAAGACCACGCTGCTGGCGACGCTGATGGGCCTGACCACCCACAAGGGCGGGGCGGTCCGGATCGGCGAGCGCGACGTCACCGGGCTGAAGACCTTCGCCCGCGCCGCCGCCGGCCTCGGTTATGTGCCGCAGACCCGTGACGTGTTCCGCTCGCTGACGGTCGAGGAGAATCTGTCCACCGGCCTGAAGGGGCGGCCGCGGTCCGATCTGGAGTCCGTGTACGCGATGTTCCCGCGGCTGGCGGAGCGGCGCAACCATGGCGGCATGCAACTGTCCGGCGGCGAGCAGCAGATGCTGTCGCTGGCCCGCACGCTCCTCGGCAAGCCGCAGGTGCTGCTGCTGGACGAGCCGCTCGAAGGCCTCGCGCCGGTGATCTGCGATTCCCTGATGGAGACGATTCTCCGGCTGGCGCAGTCCGGCGAGATGACGGTGGTGCTGATCGAACAGCAGATCGAACGCGCGCTCGATTTCGCCGACGACGTGCTGGTGGTCGAGCGCGGCCGCATCGTCTGGCAGGGGCAGGGTGCGCAACTCCGCGGCGATCGCGGGCTCGTCGACTCTCTGCTCGGGGTCGGGATCGGCTGATGTGCTCGGTCGAAAGGCCGCAGCGCGGTTGAAGCGCCGGGTGACCTAGATCCGGCGCCGGACGAGGGATGTTGGGCAAGCTGCTGGTCGGAAAAGGATAATCCGGCGCGGCGAGAACCTGGGTGAAGTTGCCGTGGCGGCGTCTGACGTCGCCCTCAACTTGACGTTCGCGTCAACTCGCCATAAAAGGCGTCACTCGCTGCCGGCCCGTTTTGCGGATTTCCGGCGCGGCTTGATTTCCCGAAAACAGAGCCCGGTTGGCGGCTCATCCTGCGGCAAGGGGTTCCTTGGCAAGGGTTGGGCGCAACAGGGCTGTCTGGTTTTCGCAAACCCCGACAATTCGACTGACGATCTGGATCACACGATGGCTTTCAGCCCGTTCAAATTCCTGCAGGAAGTGCGGAGCGAAACCGCCAAGGTGACCTGGCCGTCGCGCCGCGAAGTCACCATCACCACCATCATGGTGTTTATCATGGTGGCGCTCGCGTCGATTTTCTTCTTCTTCGCCGATCAGCTGATCAGGATCCTGATCACTTTCATCCTCGGCGTCTAACGGTAGGCCTTCGACCATGAGCATGCGCTGGTACATCGTCCACGCCTATTCGAACTTCGAGAAGAAGGTCGCCGAGTCGATCAAGGAGCAGGCCAAGCAGCGCGGCGTCGAGGACCTGTTCGAACAGGTGCTGGTGCCGACCGAGAAGGTCACCGAGGTGCGCCGCGGCCGCAAGGTCGACGCCGAGCGCAAGTTCTTCCCGGGCTACGTGCTGGTGAAGATGAACCTCACCGACGAAGCCTTTCACCTGATCAAGAACACCCCGAAGGTCACCGGCTTCCTCGGCGCCGAGAACAAGCCGATGCCGATCTCGGAGTCCGAGGCGATGCGCATCCTGCACCAGGTGCAGGAAGGCGTGGAGCGCCCGAAAGCGTCGGTGTCGTTCGAGATCGGCGAAAACGTCCGCGTCGCCGACGGCCCGTTCGCGTCGTTCTCCGGCGTTGTCGAGGAAATCGACGAGGCGCGTTCGCGCGTCAAGGTCGCGGTGTCGATCTTCGGCCGTGCGACTCCGGTCGAGCTGGAATTCGGTCAGGTCGAGAAGGTCTGATCGTTCGAAGGCGTTGCCGGGGCTAGCCCCGGCAGTGGCTGTCATTGCCGGGCTTGACCCGGCAATCCATCTTCTTCGCAAGACTTACGCGAAGAGGATGGATGCCCGGATCAAGTCCGGGCATGACGGGAGTGAGCTGGGCGTGCGCCTTGCTCTGAACTGACGTGGGAGGCTTCGGACGATCGCCAGTCGTCCGCTCGAGCCCCACCACGAGCCCTGAAACCGCCGGTTCGCCGGCAACAGGAGAGTTGGTATGGCAAAGAAAGTGACCGGATACCTGAAGTTGCAGGTGCCGGCCGGAGCGGCGAACCCGTCGCCTCCGATCGGTCCCGCGCTTGGTCAGCGCGGCCTCAACATCATGGAGTTCTGCAAGGCGTTCAACGCGCAGACCCAGAAGGAAGAGAAGAACACGCCGATTCCGGTGGTGATCACGATCTACGCCGATCG
>NZ_JBMDXE010000345.1:0-34597 GCF_048594845.1 Rhodopseudomonas sp.
CCTCAACGGCGACCTCGACCGCCTGCCGCTACTGACTTGGATCATGTTCCTCATAGTCCTCGACGACCTTGAGCAACAGCGCGAGGCGGAAGCCGCGCTCTCCGGCAATAAGTTCAAGGCCGCCATCGAGGCCCCGTATCGCTGGCGGGATTGGGCCGCCGACCTGCAGGGCATCACGGGCGATGAACTGCTTTCCTTCATCAATTCCGACGAAGCTGTACGTGCCGATGGGACGAAAGGCGCCGGCCTGTTCGCTTACCTGCGTTCGCTCTCAAGCTCCAACGGCGACAACCGCCGCGACGTGATCGCCACGGTGTTCAAGGGCGTCGATAACCGCATGAAGAGCGGTTATCTGCTCCGCGACATCATCAACAAGGTTGGCGGGATTCACTTCACGTCGTCGGACGAGCTTCACACCCTCGGCGCGCTCTATGAATCCATGCTCCGCGAAATGCGCGACGCGGCGGGCGATTCCGGCGAGTTCTACACGCCCCGCGCCGTCGTCCGCTTCATGGTGGAAGTCACCGATCCTCGCCTTGGCGAGACCGTCCTTGATCCGGCCAGCGGCACCGGCGGGTTTCTAGTGGAAGCCTACAACCACCTTGCGAAACAGGTGAAGACCGTCGCCGACCGCAAGCGTCTGCAAGATGACACCATCGCCGGCTGCGAACCCAAGTCCCTGCCTTATCTGCTGTGCCAGATGAACCTGCTGCTGCACGGCCTGGACGCTCCGCAGATCGACCCCGATAACGCCCTGCGCTCCAAACTCTCGGAAATCGGCGAGAAAGAGCGCGTCGACGTGATTCTCACCAACCCGCCCTTTGGCGGGGAGGAGGAAAGGGGCATCCAGGGCAACTTCCCGGAAGACCGCCAGACAGCGGAAACCGCGCTGCTGTTCCTGCAACTCATCATGCGAAAGCTCAGACGCCATCCCACATTGGCGGGCCGCCCGGCGCGAGCTGCCGTCGTTGTGCCCGATGGAACGCTGTTCGGCGACGGCGTATGCGCCCGCATCAAGGAGGAGCTTCTTAAGGAGTTCAACCTTCATACCGTCGTGCGGCTGCCCAATGGCGTTTTCTCGCCCTACACGGGCATCCCGACCAACATCCTGTTCTTCGACCGCTCCGGCCCGACGAAAGAGGTCTGGTATTACGAGCAACCACTGCCCGAGGGCCGCAAGAATTACACCAAGACCCAGCCCATGCAGTTCGACGAGTTGGGAGGCTGCATGGCGTGGTGGGCAAAGCGCGAGGAGAGCAATCAGGCGTGGAAGGTGCCGGTCGGAGAATTACTGGATGCGGGCTGCAATCTTGACCGCAAGAACCCACGCGCCAAGGTGGACTTCGAGCATCTACCGCCGGAGCAGCTTGCCGATGACATCTTGAAGAAAGAACTGCGGATCGCCGACCTGATGCGGGAGATCAAGGCGGCGTTGGGGTTGCCCGCATGACGGCAATCTGGCCCAAGGCACCTATGGGTGAAATTGCCCCGCTGGTGAGACGCCCCGTTTTCACCAGGGCCGAGGAGCTGTATCGTGAAATTGGCATACGCTCCTTCGGAAAAGGTGTCTTCCACAAAGCACCGGTCACCGGGCTCGACATTGGCGGCAAGCGCGTCTTCACAGTGGAACCGGACGACCTGCTTTTCAATATCGTCTTCGCGTGGGAGGGGGCTGTCGCCGTCGCCACCGAAGCCGAACGCGGGATGATTGGCTCGCATAGGTTTCTTACCTGTGTCACCGACAAGTCGAAGGCCGATGCTCGGTTCCTTAACTACTGGTTCGCGCGGGCAGAGGGGCGCGACCAGCTTCTCCGGGCGTCGCCAGGAGGTGCCGGTCGCAATCGGACTCTTGGCGTGGAAAAGCTTGCGGCCATCCACGTTCCCCTGCCGCCGCTCGACGAGCAGCGCCGCATCGTCGCGCGCATCGAAGACTTGGCTGCGAAGGTGGAGGAAGCGGGTAAGGCGCGGTCCTCTGCGTTGGGCGAGCTTGCCGCACTGAGCGTCAAGTCGAGGGATGCCATCCTGGGCTTGGTGGCTCCGAGCGGAACACTCGGCGACGTACTCCAAGGGGCGCCTCGAAACGGTTGGTCCCCTGTTTGCGACAACGACGACAACGGGACTCCTGTGCTCACGCTCTCTGCGGTCACTGGCTGGCGCTTCAACGCGAATGCGTACAAGCGAACATCCTTCCCGACTCGCGCCGACGCGCATTATTGGGCGACCGAAGGGGACCTGCTGATAACGAGGAGCAACACCCCCGAACTTGTCGGTCATGCTGCCATCCACTCCGGCAGTCCCGTCCACTGCATCTACCCCGACCTGATGATGAAGCTGAGGCTCGATAAGAGCCGCACCGACACTCGGTTCGTCTGGTACTGGCTTCAATCAACGGTGGTTCGCGACCACATCAAACGGTTCGCCAAGGGCACAAGCCCGACAATGAAAAAGATTTCGCAGTCCATCGTCGGGGCCATTCCGTTCCCTGTACATCTCTCCATTGACCAACAAACAGATATCGTCGCAAAGCTCCGCACCTTCCAAGAAAAGCTCGACGCAGTGCGCGTGCTCCAAATCGAAACCGCCACCGAGTTGGACGCCATGCTTCCCGCCATTCTCGACAAAGCGTTTAAGGGGGAGTTGTCATGACCTTTTTCGCCATCAGAGGAAGCCGACAGCTAACGTCCGAGGAGTTCCTGGCCCATCTCGCGCTTGCAATCAGGCTGGAAAACGTCGGCGTCCTGCTTGGTGCCGGAGCCTCCAAAGGCGTCGGCGGCATGGTGATGGCGGACGTATGGGCGCTCCTCACCAGCGAATACGACGAACAAGTCCAGTTCCTTCGGGACAACAAGTTTCTTCCCGACGGCGAGCAGGGCAACGTTGAATTATTGCTAGACCGGCTGGAAATCGCCTGTCTGGACGGTGAACGGGTTGGCGCTGACTTGACCAAGCTAAAGACGGCGCGGCACGCCTTGCGAAAAGCCGTGCTGCGGGCAGCCATTCTTGATGAAAAGCTCTGGTGGGATCCAGATCAGGCGATCTTGCATCCCAAGCTATCCAGCCATATCAGGCTTGTGTCGCGCCTTGCAGGTAACCGGCAACCTGGACAGGCCGCGCCATGGGCATTCACGACCAACTACGACCTTGCGCTGGAATGGTCGGCCGAGGCGCTGGGCCTCCATTGCGTCAACGGCTTTTCGGGAACACACGGCCGCACTTTTCGCCCCAGTAGCTTTGACCTTGGCCTTCGCAACGTGCAAGCGCGCGGCGAAGCCCGCTTCGGCACCTACAACCTCTACCTTGGAAAATTGCACGGCTCGATATCGTGGACGGCAAGCAAGTCTGGCAGCGTCTGCGAATTGCCGAGCGCAAGCGTGAAGCCGTTGGTGGACCAGTTTATAGCCTCTGACAAACCCGATGATTGGCCGGGCTTCATGATCTTCCCCGGCGCATCGAAATTCATTCAGACCACCGCGTTCGTATATGGCGAGGTCATTCGCCGTTTTACCGAATTTCTCTCGCGCCCAAACGCCTGCCTTATCGTCAACGGCTACGGCTTCACAGACGATCATATCAATCGACTTGTCGTTTCAGCGCTACAGAATCCGACTTTGCAACTCATCATCTACCTTCCCGAGATTGATCGGATGGGCATATACGGCACTCTCGCCGCGACGGGCGGTGCGATCAGACCCAATGAGCAGCTTAAGCGCCTGCTTTTGGCACAACTTCCGCAGGTGACGGTGCGCGGCTTCGGAGCCGGAGGATTCTTTGACGCGCTGGCGAACGACCTACCCGAGCCGGCCATGCTGGACGAGGTTTCGGAACGCGCACGCCAGTTTGAATCGTTGCTCAGGCAGGCCACGAACATTCAGGTATCGAAGAAAACCGAGACCACAGACGGGGATGAGGGGGAGCCAGTCAGCGCCGCCCTCGAAGCTCCGCCAGGTGATGGTTTCGAAGGTGTGCTTGGATGAGCTCTCGCCGCCCAATTGGATATGTGGTCGAGATCGACGGGCCGCAGCTTCTGGTCAATCTGCTTGAAGAGTCCCGTGGTCACGTCGCCGGACATCGCGACGGTTTATCGACGGTGGAGCAGCCAGGCGATCTGGTTGGTATCGACGCGGGGGCCGAAACGATCATCCTTCGGATCATGACGGTTGCGTTCGCCGAGCCGCGCGAAGTTCATGCCGCGGGGCGCGGGCGATTCCCGACTGTCCAACAAGAGCCGCTACGCCAGCTTCGCGGTCGAGTTGTTGGCTTTCTGGCCAAGCGCGAGGGCAAACTCATTTTTTCACCGCAGGAATGGCGGCTGCCCGTTCTCGGAGCTAGCGTCTATCCGCTCTCCGACATCGAAACTGTGGCGACCATCGGCGCGACCGGCATCGAGGCAGAGCAGATTAGGCTGGGCGCCGACTCGCGGAACGGAGCCGTAGAGGTCTGCGCCAACATCGACCAAGTGCTTGGCCGTCACATGGCGATCCTTGGCTCGACGGGCCAGGGTAAAACGCACTTTGTCGCAGCGGTGCTGCAACAGCTTGTGTGTTTGCCTAAGTCCCGCATCGTCGTTTTCGACGTGAACGGCGAATATGCTTCAGCATTCGCGTATCTGGGCCAGCGCGTGAAGATCACAAAGCTCGGTAGCCCTGATGGTGGGCTTCGGATTCCCTATTACGCTCTTGGTCGGCACGGCCTTTCGCGGTTGCTTATACCAAGTGAGAAAGCGCAGATGCCGACGTTGCGCTTCGCGATTGAGCATCTATCTTTCGTGGAAGCCGACGCCCACGGTGCAAAGTTGGTCGGCGGTCAGGCCAACGTCTTTTTTGACGACTGTCACACCGGCAATGCCGCGCACGCCAATCAGGCGATGGCCGCGCTGAGGACGGGAACAGCACCCCCCGCGAACGTCTGGCCTCATATGCGCGCTCTATCCTGCCTTGCCACAGAGTGGTACGTGCTTTCACCCGGCCGGAATGGCATAGAGCGAAATGCTTTTCAGTATGGTCACATCCAGTCGATGATAAACCGCATACGCGGCTTGATCGAAGATCCGCAATTCACCTCGGTTGTGGAGGTCGCCGGCGGCGCAGGATTGGCGCACCCCTTGAGCATGGAGTCCGAATGCGCCGCGCTCGTTCGGGAAGTTTTTGGCCCGCCTATCTTCGGCCAGAACGATTGGTCGGTTCACGTTGTTGACCTTAGCCGCTTGACCCAAGACCTCATGCCGTTTGTCCTTGGCTCCCTTCTAGAGATGTTTGCCGCCGAGATTTTCAAACGCGGCCCCGGCAATACCCATCCAACCATGCTGGCCTTGGAGGAAGCGCATCACTACCTGCGGCAGTTACCCGGTGAGTCCGATGGTTGACAACAGGCGCTCGCCTATGAGCGCCTTGCAAAAGAGGGACGGAAGTTCGGCCTGTCCCTGCTGATCAGCACTCAACGGCCCTCCGAGGTGTCCCCAACCGTGCTTTCTCAGTGCGGCACGTGGGCCGTGTTTCGTCTTAATAATGAGGCCGACCAGCGAGCAGTTGCGTCGGCGGCGGAAACGGCGGGAGTGAACGTATCGCGCCAACTTGCCGGACTTGGGCGCGGCGAAGCGATCATTTTTGGGGCAGCCTTACCTGTTCCAACAAGGATGTCGGTTAGCAGACCTAACCCTGAGCCGGACTCGAAAGACCCCCCGTTCTTACAAAAGTGGTCGACCTAAATCGTCGGGCCTCCCAGCGAAATGCGACGGGCGGGATGTATTCAGCGAAATGGGTAAGAGGTCGCCGAGGCTGAGCCATACATTTGGCAATGGATCGTAACGGCCACACGACTTCGAGGCCCTTCCCGGGCGCGGACAACCTCCGTCGGTCGGGTAAAGTAGCTGCGAGTCAGGGCGAGGCTTGGAGTGGGTTAGGAAGCACTATCCAAAGCGCGGGGGGGGGGGCCATCAGTTTTCGCCCTGAGCCGTTGACAAGATTGCTGGAGGAGGCAGGACTCGATCTGCGAAGCTCTGAGGCGGGCGATTTACATTCAGAAGCATCGCTGAAAACGACCATAGTCGCGCCGTTTCCCAGCGATCATGGCCAAACCATAAATTGATGGGACTTAGGGTGGGACTTTGCGAAGAGTCTATCCGGGCAACGACGCCGGCATCTTTCTCAATATGTTGATTTCATTGGTACAGTTGGGTGGGCTCGAACCACCGACCTCCTGTTCCACAGACAGGCGCTCTAACCAACTGAGCTACAACTGCATCCGGCGCGGCCGTCGGCCGCGAACGGGCGGAAACTAGGTGCAACGCCGCGCTTTGGCAAGGCCGGGATCGGCTCTCCGACCAATGTCGAGGGCGGCTATCGACAAAAAAGCCCGGGACGTGTCCCGGGCTTTCGAAATCAACCGAACCGGAGCGGCCTCAGCCGGCGGTGGTGAAGATCTTCGAGGCGTTCGCCTTGATCGGCTCAACCGTTTCAGCCGCAACCTTCTGCGACAGCTCGGTGAGTTCCTTGGTCTGCGACGTCAGGACCTCGACCTGCTTCTTGGCGTGCGAGGTCCACATTTCCAGCACTTCCGGCAGGGTCTTGGCGCCGATCAGGCTGTGGGCGAAATCGAAGCTGGCGCTGGTGTTGGTCTTCACGAAGTCGAAAACCTTGGCCGAATAATCGGTCGCGCCCTTGCTGGCCGACGAGAATACGGCCTCGATGGTGCCGTTGTTGCTCTCGGCAACGTCACGCAGCTTGCTGTAGCTTTCGCGGGCCTGGGACACGCCCTTCTCGGCGAAAGCACGAACCTGCTCGGGAAGCTGGAACGGGATAACAGTGGAGAACGGATCGCTCGAATCGGCCATGTAACGTCCTTCCTGGGAGAGTAAAATGGTAACGCCCGCGCAATGGCCAACTAAAAACGGGGCCGTCTGGCGGGCCTCAACCGAATGACCCCTTTCGGTCATCCTTTAGTGCATATCGTAACACAGAATTTGTGCAATGCAACATAAACTTGCACTGCACTGCCACATTGTGCGTCAAATAGGTCGCCAACATGGCAATCAGATACCGGCGACCAACCAACGTCATCGCGGAAGCGCAAACTCCCGTCAGCTTTTCCGCCCCGGATAACAACCGTGGGGAGTTGTGCTCGCGGACGGTGCGGTCGATCAGACCTTGGGCTTCGCCGCATCCTGCGCGGCCTTGGCGACCGCCTGTCCCAGCTCGGTGGCCTGTTCGGCCAAAGCCTTCATCTGCGCCTGGACGTATTCGCTGTGGAGCTTCAGCACGTCGCTGAGATCCTTGGCGTGCACCAGTTGCTGGGCATAATCCAGCGCCGCAGTAACGTTGCGCTCGGCGAAACCGACCGCCTTGGTGGTGATGTCCTTGGCGTTCGCACGGACGGTGGCGCCGCGATCCTCGATCGTCGTCGCGGTCTGCTGGGCGCTCGAAAGCATGTGCTCAAAGGCTTTGCGGGCCTGATCGAAGCTGGCCTCCGCGATGGACCGCACCTCTTTGGGAATTTCGAACCGGTCGCGCCCATCCTGATCCATGGTCCACTCCTGTTACGCAGGGTCCGCTCCGCGGCCCTGTCCGAGCCTGTCGCCAACTTAACGCTCTCTCGCATCAGCCGTGTGACCGGCTTGCGATGCGTCATCGTGACCGAACGAAGAAATTTTGCAACCTTACAACGCCAAGTACCCTTTCAACGCGTACGAGCACGACAAAGTTCTGCGGCTGCAATGGCCGAATTAAGGTTATCGGCGCTTAG
This sequence comes from Rhodopseudomonas sp., assembly GCF_048594845.1. Lineage (GTDB taxonomy): Bacteria > Pseudomonadota > Alphaproteobacteria > Rhizobiales > Xanthobacteraceae > Rhodopseudomonas. Next base: position 7,738 of record NZ_JBMDXE010000345.1, read on the forward strand.
CTTGGGACAGCGCGCCGGCAAGCGTGGACCTGACGGCGGTCGAAAGCGATAATGAATTGTTAAGGTTCTTTGCTGGCGGCAGCCCTTGCTGCGGGAAGCGCGAACCAGACGGGAACTGCCGCGCGGGCACCGATGACCAGTTGGGATTTTCAGTTGCGAGGGGTGGACGATCCCCGACTTGCGGCGCACGCGATCCGTGCGCTTCCGGTCTGGCTGTGGTCGGTGGACGGCACCCATGTGCTCTGGGCCAACCCTGTCGCGGCGCGGCTGTTCGGCGCCGAGAATGCCAAAGCCCTCACCGCGCGGCGGTTTGGTCCCGCGGATCCGCACCGACGCCTGGTGGCCCAGCTCGCCGGACGGCTCCCCCCGGACGGCGCGACACGGTTGGAGCGGCTGCGCGGCTTCGGCGCCCTCCTCGGCTCGCTGGTTACCTGCGCCTGTACCCGGTTCGAATGCGCGGATGGGACGGCCGGTGTGCTGATCGCCGCGGTCGAACCGATTGGCGCCCCGATGCCCCTCATCGACCGGCTTCGCGGCCTGGTGGAGGGCATCGAAACGCCGATCGCCGCATTTGCAAGCGACGGCCTGTTCGTCGGCGCCAGCGAGGCCGCACGAACGCTGCTGGGCTTCCGAAATCTCGGCGAAGCCGGTCTCGACCAGGCGCGCGCCGAAGCCCTGCAGCACGGCCGGGCCGAGACACCGGTCGGAATCGGCCGCATGGTTCTGCAACGTGTCGGCAGCGGCCGCGATGTCGGACTGGTCGCCCTGCTCGAACCGAACCCGCCTGCCGTGGTGGAGCGTGAGCCCGACCTGGCCGAAACACCTTCCGCGCCAGCGCTCCGCGCCCTGCCGGCGCCCGATATGCCTCCGGCCCAGCCGACCACTGAAGCTGCCGAAGCGGATGTCCCAGTCGCGCGCGACGCTGCTGTCGATGCAACACTTGCAGACTATGAGTCGCTCGAGACGCTCACCGAAGCGCCTGCGGAATTCAGCCTGCTGGGCGAAAGCATCGCGCCCGAACCGGCCGCGCCGCCATCCGAGGTGCAGCCGGCTGAACCATCCGCACCAGCCTCGAGCGAGCACAACCCCGCACCCGAGTCCGCAGCCGACGAGCCATCGCCATTCGTGGCGCTTGTCGCCGACGAACCTGCAACAGAAGTCGAGACACCGGCTGCCACCCCGTTGCAGGACGAGGCAAAGCCCGAGACCATCGATACCATCGACCCCGAACTATCATCCGCAGAGCCGATTTCGACCGAAGCGGAATCGCTCAAGCCCGTAACTGCAGAGCACGAGGCGCTTGGGCATCAGCCCCTTACAGAACAGGCTGATACGGTCACAGACCCGCCTCAGGCAGCAGAGGCTGAGCCGATCGCGGAACAGCCCCCGACAACAAAGCCCGAGCCTGCGCAGCTGGAGCCATTACCGCCGCGTCGGCACCCGCTGCGGTTCGTTTGGGAACTCGATCAGGCTGAACGCTTCGCCGTCACGTCCGACGATTTCGTTCATCTGCTCGGCGCTCACACTGCGGCGGTCTTCGGTCAGCCCTGGCCGGAGATTCGCGCGGCGCTCGATCTCGATCCCGACAATCGCTTTGCAGAGGCCATCGCGGGACGTCACACCTGGAGCGGTGTGACGCTGCACTGGCCAGCCGACGACACCAGCCTGCGGCTGCCGGTAGAGATGTCCGGCCTGCCGGTGCAGGACCGTGAGGGCGCCTTCGTCGGCTTTCGCGGCTTTGGCGTCTGCCGCGACCTCGAAGCGCTCAACCAGCTCGCGGCTTTGCGACACCACGGCGCGGACGAACATCCACCGCGGTCGCTGTCGGCCGACTTCACGCCGCTCCCTGCTTCTCCCGGCAACGCGGGCGACCAGCCCGATCAGCCGATTACTACTCACGACCAAGAGACGGATCATATCGTGGAACCCCCGAGAAACGTTCTTCCCTTCCGGCCCGTCCACGACGCCCGATCACCGGGACTGACGCCGGTGGAGAACAACGCCTTCAACGAACTGGCGCGTCAGTTGTCGGAACGGCTCGAAGCCGAAGCCGCCGCGGCCGAGCGGCTGCTCAGCCAGGCGTCGAACGACGACATACCGGAAGCAGCCTCGGACAACGGAGCGCCGACCGAAGCGCAGGCCGCAGAGGTCGCAAGCGATACGCCCGTCTCCCAGCCATCGGCATCGCCACAGGCCGACTGGCTCGCGCCGCTGGCGACGCCGGCGGCGGGCGAGAGCACGCGCGATCGCATGCTGATGGATCTGATCCCGGTCGGTGTCCTGATCTATCGGCTCGATCGCCTGCTCTATGCCAATGCCGCATTCCTGCAGCGGACCGGCTTCGCGAGCCTCGCCGCGCTTGACGAGGCAGGCGGCCTTGACGCGCTGTATGTCGAAGAAGGCGCGAACGGCTCCAGCAGCACGTCCGAAAGCGGCGCGCCGATTACCGTGTCGAGCGAACACGCTGCCCCGACCGCGGGCCGGCTGCATACCATCACCTGGGACGGCGAACAGGCGCTGGCTCTGATCTTCTCCGCCGACGTTGCCGATGCGGCACCGACCGCGCCCGACACCTACGCGCCCGACCTCGCTTCGGACGCCGGCCATGCCGACGCCGAAGAACTCGGCGCGATCCTCGACACCACCGCCGAGGGCATACTGATGTTCGACGCGGACGGCCGGATCAGTGCGTGTAACCGCAGCGCCGAGGCACTGTTCGGCTATGATGGCGCGGAGCTGGTGCAGCACTCGCTCGTCGATCTGTTCGCCCCGGAGAGCAGCGGTCCCGTGCGCGATTACTTCGCGAGCGTGCGATCCGGCAGCGCCGAGAGCCTGCTCGACCACGGCCTCGAAGCGCTGGGCCAAGTGCGCGAAGGTGGGCTGTTTCCGCTGACCATGACGATCGGCCGCACGCGACCCGATGGCCTCAATTACTTCGCCGTGTTCCGCGACCTGTCGCAGGCGCGCCGGATCGAAACCGAGCTCAGTCAAGTCCGCAAACTCGCCGAGCGCGCCGCCGGCGCCAAGGCAGATGTCCTGGCACGCCTCAGCCACGAGATCCGCACACCGCTCAATGCCATCATCGGCTTCGCCGAGGTGATGATCGAGGAGCGCTTCGGTCCACTCGGCAACGAGCGTTACGGCGACTATCTGAAGGATATCCGGGCCTCCGGCGAGCGCGTGATCGGCATCGTCGGCGACCTGCTGGACCTGTCGCAAATCGAAACCGGCAAGCTCGAACTCGATTTCACCAGTCAGAACCTCAACGAGCTGGTGGAGCAATGCGTGGCGGTGATGCAGCCGCGCGCCAATCGCGAGCGCATCATCATCCGCACCTCGCTGGCGCACGCGCTGCCGACGGTGGTGGCCGATGCGCAGGCGCTGCGTCAAATCCTGATGCACCTGATCGGCACCTCGATCCATCTCGCCAATGCAGGCGGCCAGGTGATCGTTTCGACCGCGCTGAGTGATTTCGGCGAGGTGGTGCTGCGTGTGCGCGACACCGGTCACCGCCTCAACGAGGATGAGCTGGCAGCCGCGCTGCAGCCGTTCAGTACGCCAGCGCCGAGCGACCGCTCCGAAGCGGCCGGCGTCAGCCTTTCGCTGACCAAGGCCTTGGTCGAAGCCAATCGCGCCCAGTTCCACATCAAGAGCGCGCCTCAATCCGGCACGCTGATCGAAGTGGTGTTTTCACACACGCCAGCGGGGGTGTGAGCAGACGGCCGGCGAAGCAGCTGCGCAAGACGGACAGGTCGAAGGCGTCATCCGACCATCGAGCTCCCTCGTCGGGCAGTGAAGAGCGTCGGCGGATGGCCCCTCGCTCATTCGACCGACGGACTATTCTTCTTGCTCCGACCTTCAATCGCGATTTAGTTAGCGCCCGGTCCATCACCCCGAGAGATCGCATGGCGACGGTCGACACATCCCTCGTTGCGAAGCTGCCGCTGTTTGCCGGATTTGCGCCGGAGGAGCTCGACGCCATTCTCCAGGAAGCGCGGTCGATCCGGGTTCCCAAGAACGGCAAAGTGTTCGAGCAGGGCGAGGACGCGCATTCGTTCTTCGTGCTGCTGCACGGCCATGTGCGCGCCAGCAAAGTGACGCCGGCGGGCGAACAGGTCGTGGTGCGCTACGTGTCGCCCGGCGAAACACTAGGCGTGGCGATGGCGATCGGGCTGCAACGCTATCCGGCGACGGCGACCGCCGTGGACGACAGCATCGTACTGGCGTGGCCGACCGCGGCCTGGCCGCGGCTGGTGGAGCGCTATCCGTCGCTCGCCACCAATACGCTGCGCACAGTCGGCGGCCGGCTTCAGGAAACCCATTCGCGGGTGATCGAGATGTCGACCCAGCAGGTCGAGCAGCGCGTCGCTCATGCCCTGCTGCGGCTCGCCAAGCAGAGCGGCCGCAAGGTCGAGAACGGCGTGCAGATCGATTTTCCAATCAGCCGGCAAGACATCGCGCAAATGACCGGCACCACGCTGCACACCGTCAGTCGCCTGCTGTCCGGCTGGGAGCAGCGCGGACTGATCGAGAGCGGCCGGCAAAAGATCGTGCTGCGCGAACCGCATCAGCTCGTGGTGCTGGCCGAACAGGCCCCCGAGGGCAAAGAGCCCTGATCGACGGCACGCACCACCACGGCGCGTAGCGCTGCGAGGAACGTCGCCTCTTCGATGCCGTGCTCGTGGCAGGAATCCGCGACGGTGTGAAACGTCGCGATGGGGCAGCCGACGCAGGCCAGCTTGAAATCCAGAAAGGTCCGGATCGTCGCCGGCCAATCGCGCATCACGTCTTCGACGACACTGGTGCGGTGAATGAGCATGGTCCTCTCCATGCCGCCAACATGCCCGCCCCGCGTGCACGATCGTTGTGCCGCGACAACGTTCCGGACGGATCGCGGACCGGACCATCGCGATCGCCTCATCCGACGAAGTACGGATGGAGCGCTCCCCCGAGGTGGCCGGTAATCACCGCCAAGCTTGTGCTGGAACAAACAGACGCGCCGCGGCGAGCGCATCCTCGTGTGCGTCGAATTCAGGTCCACACGCAAGGATGACGACCATGATGACCCGTAGAGACACGCTGCTGGGAGCCGCCGTCGCCGCTCTGGTGCTGAGCGCACCGGCGGTGTCGCTCGCCGCCGACGACATCTCCAAGCTACCGCGCCAGAGCGTCGAGCTGGTTGCGCCGCCTTTCGTGCATGCGCATCAGCAAGCCACCAAGGACGCCCCCAAAGTGATCGAATTCAAGATGGTCGTGCAGGAAAAGGAGATGGTGATCGACGAGGACGGCACCAAATTCCAGGCGATGACCTTCAATGGCTCGATGCCCGGCCCGCTGATGGTGGTGCACCAGGGCGACTATGTCGAACTGACCCTGGTCAATCCAGCCAGCAACACCATGCCGCACAATATCGACTTCCACGCCGCGACCGGCGCGCTCGGCGGCGGCGCGCTGACGCTGATCAACCCCGGCGAACAGGTGGTGCTGCGCTTCAAGGCCGACCGCTCCGGCGTATTCGTGTATCACTGCGCCCCCGGCGGCGCGATGATCCCGTGGCACGTCGTCTCCGGCATGAACGGCGCCATCATGGTGCTGCCGCGCGACGGCCTCAAGGACGGCGCCGGCAAGCCGCTGCACTACGACCGCATCTATTACATCGGCGAGCAGGATCTCTACGTGCCGCAGGACGAGAAGGGCAAGTACAAGACCTACGGCTCGCCCGCCGAAGCCTATGTCGACACCCGCGAGGTGATGCGCAAGCTGACCCCGACCCATGTCGTCTTCAACGGCAAGGTCGGCGCATTGACCGGCAAGGACGCGATGACCGCCAAGGTCGGCGAGACCGTGCTGATCGTGCATTCGCAGGCCAACCGTGACACCCGCCCACATCTGATCGGCGGTCATGGTGACTACGTCTGGGAAACCGGCAAATTCTCCAACGCGCCCGAGACCAACCTGGAAACCTGGTTCATCCGCGGCGGCTCGGCCGGTGCTGCGCTCTACACCTTCAAGCAGCCGGGCGTGTACGCTTATCTCAACCACAATCTGATCGAAGGCGTCGAACTCGGCGCCACCGCGCACTTCAAGGTCGAGGGCAAGTGGAACGACGACCTGATGACCCAGGTCAAGGCGCCCGCGCCGATCCCGACCAACTAACCACCTCCGCGCGCCAAAGAGGCCCGCGTCCGCGCGGGCCTCATCCCCTTCGTCGTTTAGACCCTCCCCGCGTCATTGCGAGGAGCGAAGCGACGAAGCAATCCAGATCAGGGCCCGGCTCTGGATTGCTTCGCTTCGCTGGCAATAACGGAGCGAAGCTTCGGACACGCCCCGCAGATCAACTTCAAGTTGCCGCCATGCTGCTCGCCTTCAAATTGAAGATCGCCATCGCTGTCGCCACTGGCTTCGTCACGCCGCTCGCGGTGACGCCGTTCCTGGTGGAGCCCGCTCATCTCGACCACGCACTGGAGTCGCGGCAAGCGATCGTCGAGGTCGCGCCGGGGACGATGTCGTATCGTTTGCCCGGCGAATTCACCCGGGACGGCAAGCAGATCGAGGCGCCACGGGTCGAACTGCGCATCGATCGGCCGCTGGCGCTAATGCTGCATCAGGTCAGCGCGGCGGACTACCAGTTCTGCGTCGATGAAGGTGCCTGCCACGCGACGCCGGCGGGGATCACGGTGCGGACCGATCGGCCGGCCGTGCAGGTGTCATGGCAGGACGCCAGCGACTACGCGGCTTGGCTTTCCGCCCGGACCGGCGCGCAATACCGCCTGCCCACCGACGCCGAATGGGCTTATGCGGCGGCCAGTCGTTTCAAGGACGACGGGCTCGCCGCCGACAGCGACGATCCATCCGTGCGCTGGATCGCCCGCTACGAACGCGAAGCACAGATCGACAAGTCTGCCAGCGCGTTGCGCGGCTTCGGCGGCTTCGGCGCCAACGAGCGCGGCCTACTGGATCTTGCCGGCAACGTCTGGGAATGGACCGCAACCTGCTTCGCACGCACCGCGCTCGACGCCGCCGGCCACACCGTGACACAGACTTCGAACTGCGGCGTGCGCATCGCCGAAGGCCAGCACCGCGCCTATGTGTCGGACTTCGTCCGCGACGCCAAGGCAGGCGGCTGCTCGGCAGGCCTGCCGCCGACGCATCTCGGCTTTCGCCTGGTGCGCGAGCCCGACGATGTCCTAGCCGGGTTGCGTGCGCGGCTGAAATCGACGCTGGCGCGCACCACGCTGTGAGCTGCGTCGGCGCGCCGCAGCCGACATTGACCGCGGTCAATCTGCTCCGGCGCACGAGCTTCTAGCCTCTCCGCGCGTCCGCCGTGGCTCCCCGCCTGCGCGGCACGACGCCTGAACCGGCCGCCCGGCCGGCAGCGGAGTTGCGCCGTGAATGCTCCCGATCTGACCCGTCCGCCGCTGACGATCCGCCGGATCAGCCTCGACACCGGCCGCGAGAACGTCGCGGTGATCTCGCGGCGCTCGCGCGCGCTGCACGCCGAGGTGTTTCGCGGCTTCAGCCGGGTCGAATTGCGCATCGGCGACAAGGTGCTGCTGGCGACGCTGATGATCACCGATGACGACGCGGTGATCGGTCCCGGCGAACTCGGCCTGTCCGAACCCGCCTTCCGCCGTTTCAACGAGCCGGTAGGACAAGCCGTCTCGGTCGCGCCGGCGCCGCCGCCCGCCAGCATGGATGCGGTGCGCGGAAAGATCCAGGGCCGCAAGCTGAACGAAGCCGAGATCGCCGCGATCATCGACGACATCGCGCACTTCCGTTACTCCGACATGGAAATCGCCGCTTTCCTGATCAGCGCCGCGCGATTCACATCGACGGACGAACTGCTGTCGCTGGTGAAGGCGATGGCTTCGGTCGGTACCCGGCTGCGCTGGGACCGGCCGATCGTCGCCGACAAGCATTGCATCGGCGGCATCCCCGGCAATCGCACCACCATGATCGTGGTGCCGATCGTCGCCGCGCACGGGCTGCTGGTGCCGAAGACCTCGTCACGCGCTATCACGTCGCCGGCCGGCACGGCCGACACCATGGAAGTACTCGCGCGCGTCGATCTCGACGTCGCGCAGATGACGCGCGTGGTCAACACCTGCGGCGGGTGTCTGGTCTGGGGTGGCCACGTCAATCTGTCGCCGGCCGACGACATCCTGATCTCTGTCGAGCGCCCACTCAGCCTCGACACGCCCGAGCAGATGGTCGCTTCGATCATGTCGAAGAAGCTTGCGGCCGGCTCGACGCATCTGCTCATCGACTTTCCGGTCGGCCCCAGCGCCAAAGTGGCCAGCGCCAACGAGGCGATGCGGCTTCGCAAGCTGTTCGAATTCGTCGGCGATCAGTTCGGCATTGCGGTCGAAGTGGTGACCACCGACGGCCGACAGCCGATCGGCCGCGGCATCGGCCCGGTGCTGGAGGCGCGCGACGTGATGGCGGTGCTCGGCAACGAACCGGGCGCGCCGGCCGACTTACGTGAAAAGTCGCTGCGGCTCGCCGCTCATCTGCTGGAATACGACCCGAAGCTGCGCGGCGGCGCCGGCTATGCGCGCGCCCGCGAGCTGCTCGACAGCGGCGCGGCACTGAAGAAGATGCAGCAGATCATCGACGCGCAGGGGCCTTCGACCTGCCGCGCCGAATTCGGCGAGCACGCCGCCGACGTACTGGCCCCGAATAACGGTGTCGTCAGCGCGATCGACTGCCTGCGGATCAATCGTCTCGCCCGCACCGCCGGCGCGCCGCTGGCCAAGGGCGCCGGCATCGATCTGTTCAAGAAGATCGGTGACCGCGCCGAAAAGGGCGAAGCGATCTACCGGATCTACGCGGCCGAACGGTCCGAATTCGACCTGGCGGTGGCAGCCGCTCAGGCGGACTCCGGATACATTATCAATCATCACACACCGTCCGCCGTGGAGCTGGTGTCGTGAGCGCCGGCGCGATTCAGTGCCTCGCGGCTGCGCGCGGCGATGCCGAGCGGCTTGGTGCGCGCCTCGGCATTCCCGTGCATACGATCGCCCAGCATCGCTTTCCGGATGGCGAGATCGCCGTCACGGTCGGCCCGGCGGCCGCGACTACGATCCTCTACGTGCCGCTCGACGAGCCCAACGACAAGCTCGTCACCATCCTGTTCGCCGCCGAGGCGCTGCGCCGCGGCGGCTGCGAACGGCTGGTGCTGCTGGCGCCGTATCTTTGTTACATGCGCCAGGACATCGCATTTCATCCCGGCGATGCGATCAGCCAGAAGGCCATGGGCAAACTGCTGGCCTCGCTGGTCGATCGTGTCATCACCGTCGATGCGCACCTGCATCGCACCGCCAGTCTCGGCGATGTGTTTCCGGGCATTGAGGCCGACGACCTGTCGGCGATGCCGGCGATCGCGGCCTCACTCCGCGCGCATCCGCTTGATCCGGACACCGTGGTCGTCGGTCCCGATGCGGAGTCGCAGCAATGGGTCGATGCGCTGGCCAGGCTGATCGACCGCCGCTCCATGGTCGCCCGCAAAATCCGCCGCGGTGATCGCTCGGTCGAAATCAGCTTCGATGATCCGTCATTGATCGCGGGCCGTCCGGCGCTGCTGGTCGACGACATCGTCTCCTCCGGCGGCACACTGATCGCCTGCAGCAAGGCGCTGCACGCCGCCGGAGCCTCCTGGGTGGACGCGGTGATCACCCATGCGCTTTTTCCGGCCACGATGTCTCGTGAATTGGCCTTTGCCGGTCTGCGCAGCATCCGCTCGACCCATACGGTGCCGCATTTCACCAACAGCATCGTGCTGGACGATCTGTTCGCCGACGCGCTCGCCCGGGAAATCAGCCGAGGTAAGGAGACCCGCGCATGACCGTCACCGTTCGGATCTGCGGCGCTGCGCGCACCGTCACCGGCTCCTGCTATCTGATCGAAACCAAGGACAAGCGCCTGCTGATCGACTGCGGCCTATTCCAGGGACAGAAGACACTGAAGGAGCTGAACTACAGCGACTTTCCGTTCCGTCCCTCGGCAATCGCCGCGGTGCTGCTCACGCATGCGCATATCGATCATTGCGGCCTGCTGCCAAAGCTGGTGCGGGGCGGCTTCGACGGCCCGATCTTCGCCACTCGCGGCACCATCGATTTGTGTTCCTACATGCTGCCCGATGCCGGCAGCATCCAGGAATCCGAAGTGATGATGCTGAACCGCCGCAACGCCGCGCGCGGCAAGCCGGAAGTCAGCCCGATCTACACCCAGGCCGACGCGATCGCAACGCTGTCGTCGTTCCGCCCCGTGGACTACGAAACCTGGACGAATGTGGTGCCGGGCATCCGCGCGCGCTACTGGAATGCCGGACACCTGCTCGGCTCGGCTTCGATCGAGGTCGAGATCGCCGGCGAAGGCCGGTCGTCCTCGGCGCTGCGGCTGTTGTTCTCCGGCGACATCGGTCCCGACGGGAAGCTGCTGCAGCCCGATCCGGAAGCGCCGTCGCATTTCGACTACGTGTTCTGCGAGTCGACCTATGGGGCGCGGGTGCGCGAGCCGACGTCGCCGCAGCTTCGTCATGAGCGCCTGGCCACCGAAGTCAACGCCGCCGCAGCCGCACGGGGCGCGCTGGTGATCCCGGCCTTTGCGGTGGAGCGCACCCAGGAGCTGATTGTCGACCTGATCGACCTGATGGAGAAAAGCGCGATTCCCTCGGCGCCGATCTTTCTCGACTCGCCGCTGGCGATCCGCGCCACTGAAGTGTTTCGCCGCCATGCCGCGGATCTCGACGAGGATGTCGACGTCGAACGTTTGCTCAGTTCGCCGCATCTGCGCTTCACCGAAACGGTGGACGAGAGCAAGGCGATCGCCAAGCTCGCCGGCTTTCACATCATCATCGCCGCCAGCGGCATGTGCGACGCCGGGCGCATCCGCCATCATCTCAAGCGCTGGCTGTGCCGCGACAGCGGCACGGTTCTGCTGGTCGGCTATCAGGCGCCCGGCACGCTCGGCCGCTTCCTCGAAGATGGCGCGCATTCGGTGCGGATCATGGGCGACGAGATCCGCGTCAAGGCGAAGATCCGCCGTATCGACGATTACTCCGGTCATGCCGATGCCGGCGAATTAGTCCGCTGGATCGCCGAACGGCGGCCGATCGACCGCGGGCTGTTTCTCACGCACGGCGAAGAAGCCTCGATGACGGCGTTGGCCGAACGGCTTCGCGACGTCGTCCCCGCGGCGAAAATCTTCCAGCCGGTGCTCGACGATATCTACGAACTCACCAGCGCCGTGCCGACGTCGCTCGACGGCAAGCATCGCCGCCGGCTCGAGCCGGAGTCGGTCGTGCAACTCGATTGGCACAACGATATGTCGAAGCTGCTGCTCGATATCAACGAGCGGATCGAGGCCGCAGCGGACGCGCGCGCGCGCGGCGTGATCATCCGGCGGCTGCGCCGTGCGCTCGAAGAGAACGGACATACCTTGCAATCCGGTCGAGAGCGGTAGCCGGAAACGGGGTTAACAAGATTTAGGGTGGAAAGGCGCGATTCGCTTGCAACATTCGCATTTGCCTTCCCCCGCAGACTGTGTGCTAGACTATCTCGCAGACGCGAGATGCGGGGGGCGCTATGGTCGCGAACTATCATGTCGCTGTCGGCGATCAGAATGCACTCGGGCAATATCTGGTCGATCGCACTGTCAGCGCTGACAAGCGTCCGCACCTGCGGATCGCCTGTATCCATTGCGGCGAAGAATATCTCGCCGCCGACGTCAATTTCCACAATTGCAAGTGCCCGTCCTGCCAGAGCGGCGACGGCACGCGGCTGTTCTAAGCGGCTGCCGGCCGGACCGCCGCTGATCCGACCGGCACGCAGCCAACCTCCTCATCGCAAAGCTGGAATCACTCTAATCGCGACATTCCGTCGCTGCTCGGTCGCGCCGCCCTGAGCTACTGACACGGGTCCCGCCAGACCCTTCAGGAGCCAGCCGCATGAGCCGCCTTCGCGCCGCAGCCCTCGCCCTTGCCATTGTCGTTCTGCCGATGCAGGCGGGCGCTGCCGAGCAGGTCAATGTCTACACCTATCGCGAAACCAAGCTGGTGCAGCCGCTGTTCGAGGCCTTCACCAAGGACACCGGCATCGCCGTCAACGTGATCTCGGCGAGTTCCGGGCTGGAGCAGCGGATCAAGGCGGAGGGCGACAAGAGCCCGGCCGACGTGGTGCTGACTGTGGATATCGGCCGGATCGACGAGGCGGTGCAGGCCGGCATCACCCAGCCGATCGGCTCCGCGGTAATCGACGGGACGGTTCCGCCGCGCTACCGCGACCCCAACGGCCACTGGGCCGGCATCTCGATGCGCGCGCGGGTGATCTACGCCTCCAAGGACCGCGTCAAGCAGGACGCGATTACTTATGAGGAACTGGCCGACCCGAAATGGAAAGGCAAGATCTGCATCCGCTCCGGCCAGCACATCTATAACAACGCGCTGTTCGCCGCTTACGTCGCCAAGCACGGCGAGGCGAAAGCCGAAGAATGGCTGCGCGGGCTGAAGGCCAATCTGGCGCAGAAGCCCTCGGGCGGCGATCGCGAGACCGCACGCGACGTCGCAGCCGGCAAATGCGATATCGGCATCGGCAACACCTATTACTGGGCGCTGATGATGAACAACGATCCCGACAAGAAGCCGTGGGCGGAAGCCACCAAGGTGATCCTGCCGACCTTCGAAGGCGGCGGCACCCACGTCAATCTGTCCGGCGTGCTGCTCGCCAAGCACGCGCCCAACAAGGCCAACGGCATCAAGCTGATCGAATGGCTCGCCGGCGAAAAGGCGCAGCAGATTTACGCCGACGCCAACTACGAATACCCGATCCGTCCCGGCGTGCCGCTCAACCCGACCATCGCCGGCTACGGCAAATTGACCGCGGACTCGCTGCCGATCGCCCAGATCGCCGCCCAGCGCAAAACCGCCTCGACGCTGGTCGACAAGGTCGGGTTCGACAACTGACGATGAGCAGGACGCGCCCCTTGTCCCTCTCCCCTTGTGGGAGAGGGTGGCTCGAATGAGCGAAGCGAGTTCGAGACGGATGAGGGGGCGGGACGAGGAGCGGCGGCAAGCCCCCTCACCCGCCCTCGCTGCGCTCGGGCACCATCTCCCACAAGGGGAGAGGGAAGCGGGCGGCCCTGCCGTTCTCCTTCATCGTCGCGCTGCTCGCCGTGCATCATCCCGCATCGAACGCACTGCCCTCACCGTCGCCCTTCTCACCGCGCTGATCGTCGCCGCGCCGGTGATCAGCCTAGCCATCACCGCGCTGCAGCCGGCGGCGGATATCTGGCCGCATCTGATCGCCTACGTGCTGCCCCAGGCGCTGCGCGACACCGCAGCTCTGCTGCTCGGCGTCGGCACGCTGACGCTGCTGATCGGCACCGGCACAGCCTGGCTGGTGTCGTCGCACGATTTTGCCGGTCGCACGCTGCTGCTCTGGCTGATGCCGCTGCCGCTGGCGGTGCCGACTTATTTGTCGGCCTATGTGTATGTCGATTTGTTCGAGCCGCTCGGCCTGGCGCATCGCATGTTGACGCTGGCGATGCCGTCGACCGACGCGGTGCGTTGGCTGCCGCAACTGCGCTCGCTTCCTGGCGCGGTGCTGCTGCTGTCGGCCGTGCTGTATCCTTATGTGTACTTGTCGGCTCGCGCGGTGTTTGCGGCGCAGAGTGCGGATCCCATCGAGGCGGCGCGGACGCTCGGTGCGTCGCGCTTCACCATCCTGCGCCGCGTCGTGCTGCCCATGGCGCGGCCGGCGCTGGCGGTCGGCGTGGCGCTGGCGGCGCTGGAGACGCTGAACGACATCGGCGCCAGCGAGTATCTCGGCGTACGCACGCTCACTGTCTCGGTGTTCACGACCTGGCTCAACCGCGGCAGCCTCGCCGGCGCCGCCCAGCTCTCGCTCGTGCTGCTCGGCTTCGCGGCGCTGCTGATCGCGGTCGAACGCCTCGGTCGGCGGAGCGTGAATACCGAACTGTCCGCCGAAAACCCGCGGCTGCGCGCTCGCCATTCACTGCGCGGCGCGAAGGGCGCGCTCGCCTGCGCGGCGTGTTTCGTTCCGGTGCTGCTCGGCTTTCTGGTCCCGGCGGGATACCTGCTCGGCGAGAGCCTGCGCCGCGCCGTCGCCGGTCGGATCGAGGACGCGCTGTGGCGCGACGCGCTGCACACGGTGACGCTGGCGTCGATCGCGACGCTGCTGGCGCTCGGGCTGGCGCTGATCGTGATCCTTGCCGCGCGGTGGCGTCCGAGCCGCGCCGCGACGACGGCAGCGTCGATTGTCCAGCTCGGCTATGCGTTGCCGGGCTTGGTGCTGGCGCTCGGCCTATTGGCGCCGCTGCTGGCGCTCGATGGCGCGATCGCGACGGCCGCGCAGACGCTCGGCCTCGCCTCACCCGGCCTGCTGTTGATGGGGTCGGGCGGCGCCGTGGTGGCCGCCTATGTGATCCGCTTCCTCGCGGTGCCGACCGGGCTGCTCAAGGCCGGCTTCGACCGCATCCCGCGCGACTACGACGACTCGGCCCGCGCCGCCGGCGCGTCGCGGCTGCTGACGCTGGCGAAGATCGACCTGCCGTTGCTGTGGCCCGCGCTGGTCGGCGCGGCGATCCTGGTGTTCGTCGATTGCCTGAAGGAACTGCCGGCCACGCTGCTGCTGCGGCCGCTGAATGTCGAGACACTGGCCACCTCGATCTACCAATACGCCAGCCGCGGCAGCTTCGAAGACGGCGCCCTCGCCGCTCTGATCATCGTCGCCGCCAGCATCCCGCCGGTGATCTGGCTGACGCGGTTTTCGGACCGGGGGGAGTGAAACTGCAGGGTGGGCAAAGCGAAGCGTACCCACGCTTGGCGACAAGGTCGCGCGGGCGAACGGCGTTGCGCACCTTAGGGCAGCTTCGCCACTCTGCCGCCCTCATCCCGTGGAAATGGAACCGCGAACCGATGCGGCGATGCGCAGCACCGGCTGGTTTCGGCGGACCCTCGCGCCTATAATTCGCTTGCCATGACGGAAGCTCGGATGTTTCGCCTTGCCATCAGATTGAGCCTCGCCGCCGCCCTGCTTTGCCTCGGCGCGCAGGCCGCGTCGGCGCAGTCGGCGCCGATTCGCTATTGGGTGCCGGGTGGCCCGTTCGGTTTCGGCGGCGGGGCGACAGAAAGCTGGCAGCCGCTGAACTGGAGCGACGTCCCCGGCTTCGCCGCCTCCGAGCCGGACGAGGATGGCTTCCGCACCGGATTCGTGGCGCGGGCGTACAGTGCCCCCGTGAATGCGTTCAGTAGCGGCCTCACCTGGCGCGGTGTCGGCGGGATCGGCGGCGCGGGCGCGTTCGGCAATTTCGGCTCGCTGGCGCTCGAAGGCGCGCAATACGGCTACAACTTCAAGGGCGTCGGCGATACGCCGATGACGCTGTTCGGCGGCGTCGATCAGCTCAAGTACCAGCCCGACGTCTTCACCTCGCTGACCTCGCCGGGTTTCTCGGGCAGCAACACCGCAGCGACCGCCGTTCATGCCGGCGTCGAGATCCGCCCGACCTCGAATCTCAGCCTGTCGTTCTCGGCCGGCTACGTACAGCCGAACGGCGCGGTCGACAGCGACATCCGCTCCAATCTGATGCCCGGCGAGTCGCCGATGTTCTCAGGCGGACGACGCTAGGAAATCCACCACGATTCGGTTGAACGCCTCGGGATCGGTCACGGTGACGCCGTGGCCGCCTTCCGGCATGACGACCAATTCCGCATGAGGCAAACCTGTGGCAAGTTGTTGCGAGCAGGTCCACGGCACCAGCGTGTCGTCCTTGGTGGCCAGCACCAGCGTGCGATGTCCGATTTCGCCCAGCCGGACTGCGACGTCGAAGCGCAGCAGCGCGGCGATGCGGCGCTCGATGTTGTCGGCGCCCTGGAAGTGCTTGACGCCGTGCGCCACCTCCTCCGCGACGCGCGCATCGTGCTCGACCAGCCAGGCCGGTGGATACAGGAAGATCGGCTGCGCGCGAACATAGGCTTCGACGCCGACATGGCGCAGCAGATCGCGGCGCACGTCGAAGCAGCGCTTGCTGTGCGGATTGGGCGCCGCCCAGGCGTTGACCAGCACAAGGCGATCGAGCAACTGCGGCGCGCGCAGCGCGAGTTCGAGCCCGACCAGGCCGCCGAGCGCGTGGCCCATGAAGTGTGAGCGTTCGATGCCCAGCGACTTCAGCATCGCGATCACTTCGTCGGCCATGTCGCCGATGCTGTAGCCCTCCGGCAACGCCGCCGGATTACGGCCGGTGCCGCGATGATCGTACAGCACGACGCGAAACATATCGGTCAGCGCGGCGAATTGCGGCTGCCAGAACGCGCCGGCGCCGCCGAGGCCTGCGGACAGCACGATGGTGGGCGCATCGTTTTCGGTGCGGCCGATGATCTCCGCGGTGAGAACGGAGCTGCCAGTTGCTGCCATGCCGTTCACGCCGCCAGATCGATGCCGAGTTCGGACCAGATGGTCTCGTACAACGCGGTGAATTCCGGCAGCTTGCGGATCTTCAGCGGATGACGCTGCTCCGGCGCGATGTTCACCGGATGGATCGACTTCACGCGGCCCGGGCGGCTGGTGATCACCACGATGCGGTCCGCCATAGTGATCGCCTCGCCGACGTCGTGGGTCACCAGGACGACGCTGCATTGCCGCTCGCGGATGATGCGCAGCACGTCGCTCTGCAGCACCAGCCGGGTCTGGCTGTCGAGCGCCGAGAACGGCTCGTCGAGCAGGATCACGTCCGGGCTGAAGGCGAGCGTGCGCATGAATGCCACGCGCTGCCGCATGCCGCCGGACAGCTCGGACGGGTAGCTGTGCTCGAAGCCCTTCAGGCCATAGCTCTCGATCAGCTCGTGCGCGATCGCCTCGGCCTTCTTGCGCGGCGTGTTGCGCACCTGCAGGCCGATGATCACGTTGTCGATCACCGTGCGCCACGGCAGCAGCAGATCCTTCTGCAGCATATAGCCGACATGGCCGGTGGCGCTGTGCACCGGCTCTCCATTGACTTCGACACGGCCGTCGGTCGGCTTCAGCAGACCGGCGATGATGTTGAACAGCGTGGTCTTACCGCAGCCGGACGGCCCGACAATGGCGACGATCTCGCCGCGGTGGACCTGAAAGCCGATGTCGGCGATCGCCGTCACCGGCGCCGCATTGGCGGCCTCGAAAGTCATCCCGACCTTCTCGGCGTTGAGCACGATGTTGGCGTCAGACATGAGCATGGGTCCCGATCGGATGAGCGGCAAGGAAGTCGAGCGTGAGGTTGTTGAACGCCTCCGGCTCGACGCGGGAATAAGCGTGGCCACCACGCGGCACTTCGATGAGTTCGGAGCCGACGATGCGCGCGGCGATCAGTTCTGACGAATATGGCGGCGTCAGAATGTCGTCCTGCGCCACCAGCACCAGCGTCGGGCAGCGGATGTCGTCGAGATAGCGCAGCCCGTCGAACGCCATGATACCTTTGGCGCGTGCATCCATGATGTTGCGTGATGGCGTCGCGGCGACCGCAGCCGCGACTTCGCGCTCGAGCTCGGCCTTGTGGTCGCGCACATAAGTCGGAGGGTACAGGAACAACGGCGTGGCGCGGTGATATTCGGCCTCGCCCATGGCGCTCAGGATACGCCTGCGCATGCTGAGGCACTGCTCCATCTGTGCGTCGAGTTCGGCCCAGGTGGCGTACAGCACCAGGCTGGCGATCCGCTCCGGCGCCTTGGCGCCGAGCACGATGCCCATCGCGCCGCCGGTGGAATGGCCGACCAGATGCGCCTTGTCGATCTTCAGGTGATCCATCAGCCGCAGCAGATCGTCGGCGAGCAGCTGGACCGAATAATCCATCTCGGACCGCGTGCTGCCGCCGGTGCCGCGGTGATCGTGCAAGACGACCCGATGACGCGCAGCGAAGCCCTGGACATTCGGCGCCCAATAGCCCGCCGAGCCGCCGAGCCCGGCGACCAGCAGCACCGGCTCGCCGGAGCCGACGATCTCGTAGTGCAGCGCAACGTCCGACAATTGAGCGATCGGCATGGCGGACCTCAGCGCCACTTCATCCGGCGTTCGACCCAGCCGACGGCGCTGTCAAGCAGCACCGCCAGCAGCATCAGGGCCAGAATTCCGCCCCACACCGCGTTGAGGTTGTACAACGTGCCGGCGTAATAGATCTGATAGCCGAGGCCCTGGTCGGCCGAGATATACTCGCCGACCACCGCGCCGATCATCGCGAAGCCGATGTTGAGGCGGAACGCCGAGGCGATCCACGGCAGGGAGCCGGGCACAATCACCATGCGGAACATCTGCAGCCGGCTGGCGCCGAGCGCCTTGAGCATCTTCAGGTAGTCGCCGTCGATTTCCTGCGTGCCGGCGTAGCTGGTGATCATCGCGACAATGAAGGTGATGATGGCGGCCACGGCGATCTTGGATTCGATGCCGACGCCGAACCACACCACGATCAGCGGCGCCAGCGCGATCTTCGGCAGGCCGTTGAGCGCGATCAAGATCGGCCGCAGCACCGCGGCAGCAGTCGGCGACAGCCAGAGCAGTAGACCGGCCGCGGAGCCGGCGATGCTGCCGATCAGGAAGCCGAGGATCGATTCCTTGGCGGTGACCCAGGTGTCGTTGAGGAGCGAGCCGGTGGTGAAACCCTTGACCAGCTCGCGCCAGATGCCGGTCGGCTGGCCGTAGAGATAGACCTTGATCCACTCGGCGCGGATCGCGACTTCCCACAGCAGCAGAAAGCCGCCGATCAGCAGCAGTTGCAGGACAAGGATCTTGCCCCGCGCGAACCACGGCGCGGAGATCGAGCGTTGCGAGGCTTTGGCCGGCTTCCGGTCGGCTGTCTGCTCGGGCATGCGACCTACGATCTCCGCGTTGGCCATGGTCAGCTTCCGACGTAAGCGGTGGTCGCGATCTCGACCAGAAACTCTGGTCGTACCAGCGGCGTCTGGATGCAGTAGCGCGCCGGCGGAGTCTCCGGGAAGTACTCCTTGTAGACCGCGTTCATCGCTGCATAGTCGGCGAGATCCTTCAGGAAGATCTGGTTGAACACCACGTCCTTCATGGTCCCACCGCCGGCTTCGATCACCGACTTGATCGATTCCAGCACGAAGCGGGTCTGCGCGGTGGCGTCGCCGGTGCCGACGGTCTCGCCTTTCGGGCCGATCGCCAGCGTGCCGGACACATAGATGAAACCGCCGGCTTTGGTGCCGGGGCTGTAGGGCGCCAGCGGTGGCGGCGAACCCGGGGGGATGATCACTTCGAACGGCATGGACACTCCTTGGTTGTCGGAAGCGAGGATCAGGCGGCGATGCTGGAAGCGAGCGCCTGGGCGACGTCGTCGACGGTCGAGCTCCAGCCGAAGAAACTCTCGACGTTGTAGATCGTCGCCTGCTGGCAGAACTCCGGGCCGGCCTGATAGCAGGCGTCGCGCACCAGAATCGGGAAGTACTCCTTGAAGAACGCGTCGCGGATGGTCGACTCGACGCAGACATTGGTGGCGACGCCGCACACCAGCAGCGTGTCGATCCGCCGGCTGCGTAGCAGGCTGTCGAGGGCGGTGCCGGCGAAGCCGCTGTAGCGCGGCTTCGGCACCACCAGATCGTTCGACTCCGGCTTCAGCTCCTTGACCAGCTCATAGTCCCAGCCGCCGCGGGTCAGCAGCTTGCCGGCGAGTTCGGGACGGCTGCGCATCAGCTTCAGCGAATTGCCCTTACGCTGATTGACGGAATGCGGGCCGCCGGCTTCCTTCAGCTCCGGATCCCAGCCGTTCTGCAGCCAGATCACCTGGATGCCGGCGCCGCGCGCGGTCGAAACCAAGCGCGAGATTGCCGGGATCACTTTCTGGGTCGGCGCCAGATCGACACCGAGATGCGAGAAGTAACCACCCGGCGAGCAGTAGCCGTTCTGCATATCGACGACAATCAGCGCGGTTGCGGCGGCGTCGAGATCGAAGGCTTCGGGCCGGGCAGACAATTGCTTGGACATGTTGCTCTCGATGTTCAGCCGGCCTTGCCGACCTTGGCGGTCGCCTTTTCGGCGAAGCTGTTGTCGACCATTTCCTCGTAAGGCCGCGCGGACTTGATCGAGCCGCCGGCGAGTTCGAACGCCATGTCGGTGTCCCACTCGGCCTTGGAGATGGTCGGGTTCTTCGGAATGGCGGTGGAGTTGTCGAGGAGATTGCCGGCCGCGGAGCGGATCACCGACTCGGCGACCTGCGGGAATTCGGCGACCGAAGCTTTGACGAACAACTCGCGGTCGGTGTGCAGCGCCGCCTGGGCTTCGGCCAGCGCGTCGCAGAATGCCTGCACCATCGCCGGATCCTTCTCGATCACGCTCTTCTGCGTCATCGCGGTGGTCCAGGACAGCGGACCGATGATGTCGGCGAAGGCGAATACCGGCTCGAGGCCGAACTTCTCCTTTGCGATCGAGACGTCCCATTCGAACATCGTGGCGAAGTCGGCGCGTCCGTCGAGCACGGCCTGCGCCTGCGCCCCCTGCGGCAGCTGCAGGAACTTGACGCCGCCCGCCTCCGGATCGAAACCGCCGCGATCCTTCATGGCGAAGGTCGGAGTCTGGATGGTGGAGGACGGGAAGCGCAGCGTCGCGATCGTCTTGCCCTTGAAATCGGCGATGCTGCCGACCTTGGTGCCGGGCTTTGCGACCGCCCACATCGCGACGCCGCCGACCACCTTGGCGATGTTGCTGACCTTGGCGCCCTCGTTGACCGCGTTGACCGACATGCCGGCGCCGGTCACCGCGAAGCTGGCATTGCCCGACAGCACCACCGGCAGTGCCAGCGCGATGCCGCCCGCGGAGCTGACGGCAACGTCGAGGCCGTGCTTCTTGAAGAAGCCACCATGCTTGGCGGCGTAGACCGAAACGTACATGCCGAGGTGGATCGCCTCGGAGACCTTGATGGCGTTCAGCGATTGGGCGGCGGCGGGGCCGCCGAGGCGGTCGAAAGCCGCGACGATGGCGGCTGCACTCGCCCCCAGCAGAACGGTTCGCCGCGAGGCGGCGCCGGTGAACAGCTTGGTGCCTTTGCGCTCAGATTTCACGACGTGTCCTCCGTTTGGGCCTGTGGGCACCAGACTAAGGAGGGAGCGTCTGTTCCGAAAAGTCGAGAATCGGTCATGTGATCTTGCCGAAAAGGCAACACCTCAGCCCGGCTTCCTCTTTCGGGAAAGGCCGCGGATGGCGTCCGCGAGCGCCTTGAGGAACTCCTGCGGCGCATGTGGCAACGGCCGATCGCGATGGATGCTGATGCTGGACCGCGCGGCCGCGAAAGCCGGATCGGCGATCGGGATCGCCCTCAGCGCGTCGGAATGCAATTCGGTGATCACCGTCAGGGCGGGCATGAAAGCGATCACCTGGCCGGTCGCGGCCATCCGCTTGGTGAGCTCCAGCGAGTTCGTGGTGACCAGGACCTGCGGGGTACGCTGCCGCTTGGCGATCGCGCGTTCGAACACCTGACGCAGGCCGAAACTGTGCTCGGGCAATGCGATCGTCTGAGTGCAGATATCGTCGAGCGTCAGCGAGGCGCGGCTGGCGAATTCATGCGTCGGTGCCACCAGGCAGGCGATCGGCTCGACATGCTCGGCGATCACTTCGATCTCAGGCCGCGGCGTCGCGTTGAAGGTGATGCCGATATCGGCTTCGTCTTCGAGCAGGGCCTCGATGATGCGGTCGGTCGATCCGGTCTGTATGCGAAAGGTGACGGCCGGATAGCGGTGATGGAAGTTGGCGAGCAGATCGGGCAGCAGCCCGGATACCAACCCTTCGATCACGAACAGCGAGACCTCGCCGCGCCGCAGCCCGCGTAGATCGTCGATCTCGTTGCGGGCGCGATCGAGGTTGCGGAAAATGCGATTACTCTGCCGGGCAAGGACCTCGCCGGCCGGCGTCAGTTGCACGCCAACCTTGGAGCGCTCGAACAGCACGGCATCGAGTTCGTGCTCGAGCTGCGCGATCTGCCGACTGACCGCCGAGGGCGCGACGTGAAGCCGATCGGCCGCCTTGCGGATCGAGCCGAGCTTGGCGACCTCGTTGAAGTAACGCAGGGTCAGAAAGCGCACGCGACCTCATCGGATGGAGGAGACCTCAGAAGCACCCAATCTGCACAGCGGATCCAGCGTCATCCTGAGGTGCGCGCCGGTACGGCGCGCCTCGAAGGATGAGCCGCATGCACGGGGCCGCTGCGTCCCGCGCGGCCCCATCCTTCGAGGCTCGCTACGCTCGCGCCTCAGGATGACGGCGTTCGCGACGTGGCTATGCCGGCGACATGCCGGCCGCCTCCTACGCGTTCTTCAGCGCGACACGGAAGTCGGCTTCGGTCTTGGCCTTGACCTCGTCGAGCGTGACGCCGTCGGCGAGTTCGATCAGGGCCATGCCGTCGTTGCCGTGCTTGTCGATGGTGAACACGGCGAGATCGGTGACGACCATGTCGACAACGCGCTCGCCGGTCAGCGGCAGGTTGCAGGTCTTGAGCAGCTTCGGGCCGTCCTTGGCGGAATGCTCCATCACCACGATGACGCGCTTGACGCCGGCGACGAGGTCCATCGCGCCGCCCATGCCCTTGACCATCTTGCCAGGGATCATCCAGTTGGCGAGATCGCCGTTCTGGTCGACCTGCATGGCGCCGAGGATCGACAGGTCGATGTGGCCGCCGCGGACCATCGCAAAGGAGTCGGCCGAGGAGAAGTAGCTGGTCGACGGCAGCTCGGTGACGGTCTGCTTGCCGGCGTTGATCAGGTCCGGATCTTCCTCGCCCTCATACGGGAACGGGCCCATGCCGAGCATGCCGTTCTCGCTCTGCAGGACGACGTCGACGCCGTCGGGGATGTAGTTCGACACCAGCGTCGGAATGCCGATGCCGAGATTGACGTAGAAACCGTCGCGCAATTCCTTGGCGGCGCGCGCCGCCATCTGTTCGCGGGTCCAGGCCATCGGGATTCTCCTCAGCTCGCCGCGGTTTCGGGGCGCTTGCGCGTGGTGCGCTGCTCGATGTGTTTCTTGGCGGTGCCGACTTCGATGATGCGCTGAACGAAGATGCCCGGCGTGTGGATATGATCGGGATCGATCTCGCCGGCGGGCACGAGGTGCTCGACTTCGGCGATGGTGATCTTAGCTGCGGTGGCCATCATCGGATTGAAGTTGCGAGCGGTCTTTCGGTACACGAGGTTACCAGCGGTATCGCCCTTCCAGGCGTGAACGATCGCAACGTC
The DNA here is from genome assembly GCF_048594845.1 of Rhodopseudomonas sp. Classification (GTDB taxonomy): domain Bacteria; phylum Pseudomonadota; class Alphaproteobacteria; order Rhizobiales; family Xanthobacteraceae; genus Rhodopseudomonas. Next base: position 30,959 of record NZ_JBMDXE010000345.1, read on the forward strand.
TGCGAACAGGCCGCGCTCCATCACGTACTTCTCGCCGTCGAACTCACGCACTTCCTTGCCCTCGGCCACCAGCGTGCCGACGCCGGTCTTGGTGAAGAACGCCGGGATGCCGGCGCCGCCGGCGCGGATGCGCTCGGCCAGCGTGCCCTGCGGGCAGAATTCGAGTTCGAGTTCGCCGGCGAGATATTGCTGCGCGAACAGTTTGTTTTCGCCCACATAGGACGAGATCATCTTCTTGATCTGCCGCGTTTCCAAAAGCCGGCTGAGGCCGATGCCGTCGACGCCGGCATTGTTCGAAACGACGGTGAGATCCTTGACACCGGACTCGCGCAACGCGTCCGACAGCGTCTCGGCGATGCCGCACAGCCCGAACCCGCCGGACATGATCATCATGCCGTCCCGCAGGATTCCGGCGAGTGCCGTTTCGGCGTCGGGATAAACCTTGTTCATGGAGCAGGGACCTGATGAGAGGGGCTGTTCTGCGAGTGGGTCTATTCAGCAAAAACCGCGCAGGCCGTCAATTGCGCCCACATGCTGCGACCCGGAAGGCCTTGAAAGAGACAAGAAAACCGATCAAGTTGCCGGCCGAACCGGGGCCGGCGGGCCCTGCCTCATCCTTGCCCACAGATCGATCCGGATAGTCTTGGCGATGGCCCAAGGAATCAAGCGCCTCGGGATATCGGTTGCGGCGCTCATCGCCATAATCGTGATCGGTGCGCTGGTGCTGTCGCTGCTGATCGACCGCGGGGCGATGCGTCAGGCTGTCGAGTCCCAACTGCGCGCCGCGACCGGGCTTGATCTGGCGATCGACGGCGACATCGATGTCTCGGTGTTTCCGCGCAGCTACGTCACCTTCAAGTCGGTGCGGTTGAAGGGCAACGGCGACGGCGGACCCGACAGCGCGCTCAGCGTTGATACACTCACCGCCAATCTCCGGCTGCTGCCGCTCCTGCTCCGCCGCTTCGAGATCGCCGACATCACGATGATCCAGCCGACCATCCGCGTCGTCCGGGACGCCGACGGCGGCAGCAACTGGACGCCCTTCATCAAGAGCCTGACGCGGACGATGAAGCCGGGTCTCGACGATCAGGTGTCGTTTTCCGAGATCCGGCTGCAGGATGGCGTGCTCAGCTATCGCGACGATGCCGGCCACGTTCTGGAAAACATCAGTGACATCGACCTGTCGCTGGCGTGGCCCTCGATTTCGCGCACCTTCGCAGCTACCGGTCAGTTCGATTGGCGCGGCGAGCGCATCGACGGCAGCATCAGCGTCAACGATTTCATCGCGGCCCTGGCGGGCGACCGCTCCGGCCTCAAGCTGCGGCTCGCGGGCGCGCCGATGAAGATCGCGTTCGACGGCGTGATCGGCAATAAATCCAGCCTGGTGCTGGAGGGCACCCTCTCGGCCGACAGCGCGTCGCTGCGCAACGCGCTGCGCTGGGCCGGACCGGAGCCTCCCGGCGCCGGCGGCTTCGGACGCTTCGCCATGAAGGCGCGCGCCAACTTGGTCGGCCCGTCTGTGGCCCTCACCAACGTCAATATCGAGTTCGACAAGAACGTCGCCGAAGGCGTGATGACCTACACGATCGCGGGAGGCCATCAGGGCCTGCAGGCGACGCTGGCCGCCGGCTCGATCGACGCCACGCCCTACATCTCGACGATCCGGCTGCTGGCCAGCGGCGCGCGCGACTGGAACCGGCAGCTGTTCGATCTCGGCTCGGCCAACCCGGTCGATCTCGACGTCAGGCTCTCCGCCGCCAAGGTCGTGCTCGGCTCCTCGACGCTCGGGCGCACCGCGCTCAGCGCCAATCTGCGCGGCGGTGCACTGGCGCTCAGCGTCGGCGAGGCTCAAATCTATGGCGGCATCGTCCAGGGCACGCTGGGCGTGTCGCGGCGCGACAACGTCGCCAACATCAAGACCCAGTTCCAGTTCAGGGACGTCGATCTCGAAGCCTGTGCGTCCGACCTGCTTGGCGTGCGCAACCTGTCGGGTCGCGGCAATCTCAGTATCGCGCTGGAAGCGTCGGGCTCGAGCCCGTTCGGCCTGGCGCAATCGCTCGACGGCTCGGCGCTCCTCACCGGCCATGACGGCGCCATCACCGGCTTCAACGTCGAGCAGTTGCTGAAGCGGCTGGAGCGCCGGCCGCTGTCCGGCGGCGGCAATTTCCGCAACGGCAAGACGCCCTTCACCACCCTCAACGTCGCCGTGCGCTTCAGCGACGGCGTCGCCACCGCCGATGATATCCGGATCGAAGGCCCGACGGCGAAGATCTCGCTGACCGGCATGGCCTCGGTGCCGTCGCGCGAATACGACCTCAAGGGCGTCGCGAGCCTCGCCAATACGCCCGGTGCGCCCGGCTTCAACCTGCCCTTCATCGTCGAAGGGCCGTGGGACGATCCGCTGATCTTCCCCGATCCGGAAAGCCTGATCCGCCGCTCCCCCGCCTCCGCACCACTGCTCGACGCCGTGAAGGACAAGAAGACCCGCGACGCGGTGCGCTCGGTGCTCGAGCGCATCACCGGCGGCGGAAGGAAGCCCGAGCCGGACGCGGCCGAACCTTCGGCAGACGCTCCCGCCGCCGCGACGCCCGATGCCGCACCGAAGGCGAACTGATTAGTTTCACCACACATCGCCGACCGTCATCCTGAGGTGCTCGCCGGCTTCGGCGAGCCTCGAAGGATGACAGCCGCGAGTGCCTTTGGCCCATCCTTCGAGGCGCGCAAGAGCGCGCACCTCAGGATGACGCAATGCCGGTGTTGAGTCGGTTTCTGCTCACATCGGCGCAGCGTTGTCGGCCTGGGCTTTCGACAGCTTCGACGCTAACGACGCGATCACGATGGCAACCGTTACCACCGCGACGATCAGCGTGCAGATCGCATTGATCTCCGGCTTCACGCCGAGCCGCACTTCCGAGTAGATCCGGATCGGCAGCGTCGCCGAACCCGGGCCGGTGGTGAAGCTCGCAATCACCAGATCGTCGAGCGACAGCGCGAAAGCCAGCATCCAGCCGGCGGCGATCGCCGGCCAGATCAGCGGCACGGTGGCGCGGAGGAACGCTTCGACCGGGCCGCAGCCGAGGTCCATCGCGGCCTCCTCGACGCTGCGGTCGAGTGCGTGCAAGCGCGACTGCACCACCACGGCGACGAAGCACATCGTCAGCGTGGTGTGGGCGATCATCACGGTCCAGAATCCGCGCTCGGCATTGAGCGCGACGAACAGCAGCAGCAGCGACAGCCCGGTGATCACTTCGGGCAGCACCAGCGGCGCGTACAGCATGCCGGAGAACAGCGTGCGGCCGCGGAAGTGCCCGGCGCGCGACAGGGCCACCGCCGCCAGCGTGCCGAGCACGGCTGCTGCAGTCGCCGAGGCAAGCGCGACGCGCAGACTCATCCACGCCGCCGCCAGCATCGCGTCGTCCTGAAACAGTTCTCGATACCACCGAAGCGACCACCCGCCCCACACCGTCACCAGGCGCGAGTCGTTGAACGAGTAGATCACCATGATGACGATCGGCAGATACAAGAATGCCAACCCGAGCGTCAGCGAGACGAGGTTGAAGCGGGACAGTTTCATGGCGCGCCGCCTTCTCCCTCCCCCCTTGCGGGGGAGGGTCGGGGTGGGGGGTAGCCACGAGGCAA
>NZ_JBMDXE010000346.1:0-56459 GCF_048594845.1 Rhodopseudomonas sp.
CGTCAGTATCACCACCACCAGAAACGGCACGACGAGCCCGGGCGCCTGCAGCGCGACATCGAGTGCGTAGTGATCAAGGACCTTGTGCCGAAGGGCGTGCAGCAGCGTGAAGTCCGGGCGGCCGAGCAAACTGCGCACCCCGCCGCGGGTCACGCGATCGACCAGAAGCCAGGAAGCTATGGCGCCCGCAATCCAGGTCATCAGGATGGCACTCTCGTTTGTCGCCCCGACGAGAGCGGCCATGCCGATCAAGCCGAGCTTCAGCACGGAGAACACGACCTGCTGAAGCATCCTGGCGGTGCCGTTCAGGGCGCCGAGAAGTCCCTGGCTGACGACCATGGTAAACGCCGTGAGGGCGCTGCCAAAAATGAAGAGCAGCATTGTAACCCGGCCCGCGATCAGGTTGACCTGACCGAACAACGGCTCCGCAAGGACGAAAACCATTCCCAGAATAGTCGCCAGCCCCATGGCGACGATCGTCGCCGCGCTCACCAGTCCCGCAACTCTGCCACGATATCGGGACAACTCCCCGACCAGCAGTGTCCCGAGGCCGGAGTCGCCCAGCAGTCCCAAGAGTCCCATGACCGACAAAAGCGCGGCAGCCCGGCCGATCACCTCGGGCGGAAACAGCCTCGCAGCCAACCACCAATAGCCGAACCCCAGACCGGCCGTGACCACCGTCGCAAGCATCAGCGCTCCGGAATTCTGAAGCAGCGCCGTGCTCTTCCTGACCGCCTCCCTCACCCTTGCGACCGACGTCGGGCTCTCTAGGGGCAAGGCGTGCCCTCCGTGGTTTCCAGCACCCGCACGCCGCTCGCCGCCTTTTGCATGACGTCGCGGTACACCTGTTCGATTCGGGGGACGACTGCGCTGGCCTTGAGACGTCCCACCCTTGCCGTAGCTGCCGCCGCCAGGCGATTGAGAAGTACGCGGTCATCAATGAGCCGCTGCATGGCAGTCGCTAACGCATCGACGTCCCCGGCGGGCACCAGCAAGCCGGTTTCCTCCGGATCGATCAGGTCGGGCATGCCCCCGATATCGCTCGCCACCACGGTTTTGCCCGAGGCCATTGCTTCCATCACCACGGTCGCACAGGCTTCCGGCCCGACCGAAGGCAGCACACCCATCAGTGATCGTCGCCAGGCATGCATGATTGCGGAATGCGGCCACGTGCCCATCACTCGGACGTTTGGCGGAAAGTTCCGCGGCGTGTCGGGCGCGGATCGGCCAATCAGCACGAGAGGCGGAGCCCCCTGCAATCGCCCATAAGCCTCCGCCAGGACGTGAATTCCCTTCAGCCGCATCATATCGCCGACGAACAGGATGAACTCGCCTTCCGGGAGCTCGCGCAGACAGGACTCCTCGGCACCAAGAACGCCGACATCGTCGGGCACGAAATTCGGAATCACTTCGAAAGGCGCGCGACTTCCGACCAAGCCGGTATGGCGGGCGACCGCACGGCTGACCGGAATGAAGCGGTCAACCAATCGCCGTGCGGCAAATCCTGATGCCCAGTTGCCAACCGTCGTCGCTGTCGCCTTCACGGCACCGTAGTGCCGGCTCGCGCAGCCGAGGCACTTTGAAAGTCCGCCGCCGTCGCACAGCCGTTGTCCCAGATGCATGAAGTTTTTCTTGGCGCAGGATAGGCCGTAATCGTGCATCGTGATCACCAGCGGCGGACCACCGATCGCCTTGAGCGGCAGTAGCGAAGCGTAGATCCAGTTGTGGGCATGGACGACGTCCGGCTGTTCCACGGCGATCAGCCGCCTCAGCGCCAACATCAGTTCAGGATCAGGGAATGGCGGCGCGTGTGGCCGGTCCGCGTCGGCATGCAGGCCTGCGAACCTCTGAAGCGTTCCGCGAAGACGGTGAACGCGAACGTTGCCATCCATCTCAATGTCGGACGAGCCATGATGTGCGGAAGTACCAACGCTGACCTGGTGCCCGCGCTGCGCCAGGGCGGCGCCGAGATTGCGGACATGCCGCTCCTCCCCGCCGATCACGGGAGGATAGAACTGCGATAGCAGCAGGATTCGCATGGATGCTCCGTTACCGATCAGCTTCGTCCGAGCACTGCCGAGACGCTGCGGTAGAGGCGATTGTCGTCGGGCCGATACAGTCTCGCCACCGCCAGTCGCGGCATCACGCCGGGAGCGATGGGCAGCTCACGCGTCCAGGTTTCGCCAGGCGCCATCTCCAGGGAGCGAAAGGTCGCGATCTGACGACCGTCCAGCACCACCTCGACATCGAAGCGCTGTCCTTTGTCCTCGCCGCTGCGGACACCGACATTCAGCCGCCCGCCGTCATCAGCCGGCAGCAGCCAGAACTCGGTGTACTTGAACTGCTGTTGCGCCGCCTCGTCCCGGACCGCCAAGGCGTAAGCTCCGGTCGCGATCAGCAGCGAGAGAGTGATCGCACCGACGTGCCACGGCCGCAGGCTGTTCGGCAGGCTCCCCGCCACCACTAACGGCGACTGAGCGGGCTCGCCCCTGCGGATCGCCATCAATGACGCCCCGACGACGATCAGCCAGAACCAGGTCGCCCAGCCGAGCGGAGACAGCGCACCGACAGCGTTGAGCACCAGGCCGCCGGCGATCCCGACCACAAGACTTGCTCCGATTGCGTAAGCGAGATGCTCGGCCACCGAACTCGTTGCGATCCCGATCGCCCGGATCACCGCGTGGCCACAGACGAACATCGCCAGCGGAAAGCACAGAATGGTCCGGAGCACCGCATTGTCCGTCATGGCGACGGCGAGCACCGCGAGGTTGGCTAACAAGCAGCACAACAGAAGGTCGCGATTGCTAAGGGCGAACATGCATCCCCCTCATGTCGTAGATCCGGATGAAGCCGTTGTCGTAGATGCGGCCTACACCCTCGATATCTTCGAATTTGCGCAAGGCATCGACCGCGATCGGCTTGTCCGTTCGGGGCTCCCACGGTTCGAAATAGAATCCCAGGACAGGCGGAGCCGCGGTCAGGCGCATGTCGACCAATAGGAAATCGACATTGCCCTTCGCCAATGCCCAGAAATCGTCGGACGATAGCGTAGCACTTCCGAACACGCGGGCCGAGTTGACGCCCGGCGCGATATCGAGCCTCACGTCCTGACGCCCATATCCTGCGAGCAGCAGACGGTTTACGCGATCGGAGGTGAAACGGTTGCCCGGGCCCATCCACTCCTTGGTCCAGCGCGCAGTCCCGACCGCCATGGCCTCGACCGACTGTGCGTCAGCGGCCACCCGATACGGACCTCGGAGCAGATCGAGCGAGGCACTCGTGATGCCGCTCAGTACGATCACACTCAGCGCGAGCGGCGGGGCGAACAGACGCCATCCCCGCGGCGAAAGACCCTGCCAGAAGTGGACGACGCCAACCGCAACGACCAGTCCAACGCCGAAAAACGCCAGAGTGCCCATGCGATTGCCGATCTCCCACCCGCCGATGCTGAGCCGAAACAGCACCGAAACCGGAAAACCGAAAGCCAGCAAGGTGAGAAAGACGATCCGACTATCACTCCAGCGCCGAGCGACGACATCGCGGATCGCCGCCCAGCCCGTCCGGCTTGAACCGGCGGTCGAAAGCGCAAGCGAGCGAAAGAACCCTGTCGCCAGCCCGATCGCCGTCAACAGCACGCCGAGCAGCGTAATCATCCGCATCACGATCGGCTGCGAGGGCGCCTTGGCGTCGCCAAGCGGATCTGGCGGCTCCATCGCGACACCCTGCATCTTCGCCAGGAGAGTCTTGACGCCGCTCTCGATCACCGGGCCGAGATAAGCGGTGATGTCGGTGCCGCGGAACTCCATCCAGAGCAGCGGCAGAGCCACCGCCATGACCGCGCCGACGGCGAGCCTGGCTTCCCGTCTATTGTCCCCGCCTCGTCGGCAAAGATCGAGGATCGCCACCGCGCCGAGATAGATCGCCGCGTAGACGGCCGAGAGGTGATGGGTGACGGCGATGCCGCACAGTATCAGGCCGACCAGTACCAGCGCCTTGGTCCTTTGCGGCCCGGCGTCACTGCGCGATGCTGCCTCAAGTGCAAAAGCCACCGCGCACAGCACGATGCCGAGGCTCTCGTAGGAGAACATCGCCTCGAACAGGAAGAAGGTCGAGCAGCCCATGTAGGCGAGCGACCCGATCGCGGCGATGCGAGCCGAGCCGGTGATCTTCTCGTAGAGCAGGAACAGCGCGACGATGAAGGTGCCCTTCAGCACCGCAAGCAACAACATCGCGGAGGCGAACAGCGGCAGACGGGTGAGATCGGCCAGCGACGTCGCCAAAATCTCGAGAGCCTGATAGGTCGAGCCGACCTCGAGCAGCGGATTGGACAGGAACAGACGTCGCGCCGTCATCAGATCGTCGGCCGCGACCCAGTGCAGATATTCATCATGCGGCGTGAAGCTGGTCGGCGAATAGACCGTCCTGCAAAAGAACATCGCCTCGACCAACAGCAACAACAGTAGCAGGCGTTCGCCGCGCGAAACGTCGGGCCACGCGATGCGAAAGCTGATCGGAACCACCATGAGGGCAATTCCGAGCCAGAACAGCAGCGGCGCCAACGCCTCGCCCCGTCGGCCCGCCCCCTGCCCGAGCACTACTAGTAGCAGGGCGGCGGAGACGATCAAGAATAACGCCGCGACGATGTCGGGTTTGGCCGGCTGCGCGTTGGTCTCGGCAGCAGCATCCCGATAATCCGGCCCGATCACGGCCAGAACCTGCCGGACGCGGTTTCTGACCGGGCCCGTCCACGTTCCGAGTGTGATGTCGCCGGTCGTCATCGGCGTGGCACTGTGCGGGGCATCAAGGTCAACCGCCCATTGCCGGAAGCGCTTCGTGTCGCAGACCGGGCGGTCATTACACCGCTATACACCTCCATCAGTGCATCCGCGCAGTCGTCCCAGTCCGGGAGGGTGAGGTCGGGAAACAGACGTGGGGTCGTCATCTCCCGGGCAATCGCCGCTGCGGTCTCGGCGGCGCCGGCGTGGCAGGGAATGGCCCGGCACAGACCCTTCGCGGCGATTTCAGCAAGCCCCGAAGTGTCGCTGACCAGTACCCGACGCCGCAGCGCGAGCGCCTCCATCACAGCCACGGGATGCGCCTCATAGTCGCTGAACAGCACGAACAGGCCGGCCCTGGCTAAGAGGTCCGCCATCTGCTGCCGGTCGCCGCCCGGGATCGCGCCGATCGTCACGCGATCATCCAAACCGAGCTTGCGTACCTGACGGCGCAGAGCGTCTTCGTGTGGACCGGCTCCTGCGATGTGAAGGCGTGCCTCGGGAAGTCGCCGAATGACATCAGGCATCGCTGCGATGGCCTTGTGGTGCCCCTTGTAGCGCTCCAGCCGGCCACTCGAGACAATCAGGTTGGGATCGACCCGAACGCCCGGGCTCGGCGTCGGCATCGCGGCTCCGTTTGGAATCACCGCGAACCGCTCCCGCCGCACGCCCATCCGCGCGCTGAAGAAGTCCGCTTCGAAGTCGGAGACGCCGATCAGGCGGTCGGCCCTCGATATCAGCGGCCGGAGCATAGCCTGCTGCGCGCCGCGCACCGCATTGCGCAGGCGGGACGAGTGCCCGCCACTGTGGAAGGTCAGCACGAACGGCAGATCGCCCCGAACGGTGGCGGACAAACCGATGGGCACCACGAACGTGCTGTAGCCCTGAAAGTGGATCAGGTCCCAGGCACCATCCCGGATCGCCGAGTAGATTCCCGGCGCGAAATACAGGTCCAGGTGTTTCGGCCAGGCCCTGACCCGCCGGACCCGCATGCCCAACACGTCCTCTTCGACCGGCAGTTCGCCGGACGGATCAGTGGTGAGCACGTCGACCGTGTGGCCGCGTGCCTGCAGCCGTGGACCGACCTCCCGGATGTGAGTTTCGATGCCTCCCATAAAAGGGTGGCAGCGAGCGGCAACCATCAGAATACGCATTGAACGATCACCGCTCCAGAGCTGTCAGTATCGAGGCTCTCGCACTGCTCGGCGAGCCCGCTAGCTAGGAGACCCCGTACCCCACCGGCGCGACCTGCCCGAGGATCCGTTCGCGCAGGATGGTCTTGAGAACCCGCCAGCCGTCCGGGAGTGCACGCAGGTTGCTGAGACCGCTGATACGCGGCGCCTCGAAGCTCGCCACCTCGACGATTTTCAGACGGTTCTTCAAGGCACGCACGTTGATCAGCGTCTCGATCTCGAACCCGTCGCAGTCGCATTTCAACGTGTCGACGTGTCGTCTCCAGAACGCCATGTACCCGTAGCAAAGATCGGAGAAGGCGCATCCGTACAGCAGCCGCACCGTTGTCGTGAGACCCCAGTTGCCGAGCATGCGGATAAGCGACATGTCGTCCGTGCCGGCGCCCTGCAGGAAACGGGAGCCCTTCACCATGTCGGCACCGGCCATCAGGCCTCCGACAAACAGAATCGCTTCCTCGGGATCCATAGAGCCGTCGGCGTCGAGCATCACGATGATGTCGCCGGTGGCCGCGCGAAAACCGGCTTGCAGCGCTGCACCTTTGCCGCGCCTGGGCTCCATGACGATCTTGACATCGGAGCGAAGCTTGCGCGCAACGGCAACAGTGTCGTCGGTCGATCTGCCATCGATGATCACTACCTCGTGCGCCCATGACGGAATCCGCGGCAGCAGATGCGGCAGGTTCAGAGCCTCGTTGAGCGTCGGGACGATGAAGCTGACACGGGGCAGCGACAATGTGGGCGGCAATCCATATTCGACTGACGAGACGCTACGCGCCCGGGCGGACTCGGCAAGAGCGGGCTCGGCAATTGGGACGGACGCGGCAATTGGATGGGGTACCGGAGCGTTCATGAGAGCGTTTCTCCTGGCCAAATTCGGCTGCCTGGAGGTTCATCGAAGCGCGGTGATGTTGGAAGTGCGATGGGTGGGTAGTCCGTTAGCATTAGGCCGAGGCGGCGCGACGCGAGACGTGGACGCCAATACCTATGCACCGGTCCCACGGAGTAATCACAATGAACCGTGCGAACAGCCCCTGATCTAGCCTCTGTGGGACCTTCCCTATCGGCACGTTGGGGCAGAAGGTTCGTCGGCTCGTCGCCGAAACCGAACGTCGGCGCGGCCGCGCTCGGCCGCAAACGGCCAGGAAGGTCCCGATGCCGCAGACGTCGATCTCAGACCCTCTCCGTCAATTGCACCGGCCACCGCTGCGCGTGATTACCGGCGGCGAAGCGGTGTCGGCCGACGCCATCGAGGTCCGGATTGAACCGCTCAGGAACCCAACAGCGGTTGAGGCCATCTGGCGGGATCTGGAAGCGCGCGCGGCCCCCTCCTTCTTCGTGTCGTGGCTTTGGATCGGAACGTGGCTGGCGCATTTACCGAAGAACGCCGCGCCGCATCTCGTGACTGCCGTGCTATACGGCCGCGTCGTCGGCATGGCCGTGCTTTGCCGGCGCGGGACATGGCGACTCGGGGTTCGTCCCCGCGCGCGATGGTTTCTGCACGAAACCGGTGACGCCCGCTTCGACCGCCTCGCCATCGAATATAACGGGATCCTTGCCGAGCGCTCGGCGGCCGACGCCGTCGTCGCGGGATGCCTCGATCGGGTGCTCCGCCACCTTGGCCGGCTGGATCAACTGGTGCTGCCGGGCATCACCAGCGATCTCGACGTCGCCGCCTGCCGCCTCGCGGCCGACGCGGGACTACGTGCCGAGGCTACCCATATCGATACCGCGCATTGGATCGATTACGCCGAGATCCGTCGCACCAGCAAGGACTACCGAGCCTCGCTCGGTCGCAATACCCGCCAAGCGGTGAGCCGCACGTTGCGACTCTATGGCGAGCGAGGGCCCGTGGAGCACCACCTCATGGAGACGGTCCCGGAGGCGCTGGCCGCCTTCACCGAACTTGCCGAACTCCACAACGCGCGCTGGGGCCGCAAGGGCGCGTTCGCCAACCCGGCCTTCCGCCCCTTTCACGAGGACCTGATCAAACACGGCGTTCCCGCCGGCGCGGTCCGGATTTCGCGCACGACCGTCGGCGGCCAAACCATCGGCGTACTTTACAACTTCGTCCATGACGGTGAGGTCCTGCACTACCAAAGCGGCTTTTTGTACGAAGAGGACGCCAAGCTGAAGCCAGGCCTCCTCAGCCACGTGCTGGCGATCGAAGACAGCTTCGCCCGCGGCGAGCGCGGCTACGACTTCATGGCTGGATCGGCCGCTCACAAATCGCGCCTGGCCAATGCCGAGCGCACACTGAAGCGCATCATTGTCGGCGCCGACACAATTGAGCACCGCATCGAAGCGATGGTCCGTCAGGGAAGACGCGCGCTGGCCGAGTTCAGAAACTCCGCCGAGTGACCGGCGCCTGCCCGGTCTCCTGAAAACGTCGGCGAAATGAGGTTCGTCGACGACCGCGCCGCTGGTGAGTCCGTCGGGAGCGGAACGTAGGAAATTGTCACGTCCTCCGCGTCGGCGATCCGACCGAACAGATCCACCACCTCGATGCCATCGCGGCGGTTATAGGTATGGCATCCGTAAGGTCCTGCGCCGACGCGCCCCACCGCAGTCTGTGCGAAGTTGAAAGCGTCGAGTGCGTCGATCCTGCAGAAGGTCAGCCCGCTGCCATAACCGCGTGAGCAATCCTGCACCGGACGCAGCGTCTGCCCGTCCCGCCGGATGAAGCTGCCGGCGGGGCGGCTCAGCGCGGCGTCGATCAGCGCTGACCCTACGCCGTGCGGCTTCCAGCTGCCGGTCAGGCTGTCGGCGCGGTAGATGTTGAGGACGTCCCATGACGACGACCGCCACAGACGCTGCGCGGCGAAAAACCAGACGCCGGAGTCGTCCGCCAGCGGCGTGACATCGTAGGCCTCAATGCCATTGGCAAGATCGGCCTCGCGCTTCCAGCGGTAAGGAAATGACTCCGCGCGGTACAGCGTGACTTTCCCGGACTCGCCGGCTTCCGGGATCATCCAGATCTGCCCGGCCTGCTCGAACACCACCGGATACGATAGATGGTGCGCCTCCTCGAGCACGATCTCGGCAGGTCCAGCAACGCCGCTCCCATTCATCGGCACCACGGCGATGCAGCCCTTATTCTTGGCGTGCAAATACTGTTCGACGAAGATGAAGTCGCGTCCCCCGTGTCGAAACGGAAACGGGTCGGCAAGATAGCTACCGACGCCACCAGTGAGCACGCGGAAGGAGGCCTTACCGCAATCCAGCAAGCCGGTTCCGCTGCGATCGAGCCGCCAAGCGATGCGCCACTCCTTGGCTCCCTTGGCCAAGATACCCAGCAATCGGATCGCCTTGGCCGCGACTGATGCGCTCGCCCACGCCAGTGACCGCGCAGTTCCAAAATCAGTATACACCGGCCCTGGCGCTGCGGCCGTTTGGCTCGTAACGCCGCGCTCTCCAGACATCGCTTTGAGGATCAGTGCAACAGTACACGACAAGGCGGCGTCGAGCGTGGCCCCGAACACCTCTCGGTCCTGGCTCGCAGGCCGGGCCGTCCACGGCCGTCCGGGACGTGCCGTATCATGAAGTTCGATTAGGAGATCCGCGCCTTCGCTGAGCGCGGCCATCACGCCGATCTCGCCAGAGATGCCGTTGAACGTCGGCCTGAGGACGCGCTGTGCTGCTGTGGTTACTCCGTCACCGGCAAGATCGACCACCACGTCCGGCGTATCGTCCCGTTCCGGGGCCAGCGAGAGGGCAGCGGAGCTCGCTGGATCCATGGCGCCCTTCGGGGCGAGCCGGTAGATCGACCTTTCCAGGTCGAGCAGCAGTGAAACGCCACGCGGGATAGGATGCGAACTCGCTGCGAATTGCCGCGATACTGTCTGACCCGGCACGGCAAGGAGCGCTTCCGCCAGCCAAATATGCCAACGGAAGAGTCGCGATCGGTCCAGTTGGAGACAGATGTGCATTCGCGATGAGCACCTGTTCGGTCCTCTCAATACTCGAACAGAAACCGGCGCCGTCCTACTGATCTAAAGGAGATGCGCGGATGTTGATCCCCATCCCCGATGGCGTATCCGTCTCGGCAGATTACGGTCGGGAAGAAGTCAGAGGGGCGTCCGCGAACCAGTCCTCTCCACGGGGGTACCCCCTCTGGGCGTCTGGCCTTGAAGGCCCAGCCGTAGTCAGCTTTCGCTCATGAACGGAAGCCGGGGTCGGATAACGCAAGGACTGCGGGACGCCGGAATGGCCGTCTTCGCGATGGCGTTGCTTTGCGCCGCCTCGAGCGCATCTACCGACTGCGCGCGCGCCTCGACCAGCTTCGTGAAGACGAAGGGCACCGACTTCATGCTCGACGGCAAGCCCTTCTACGTCACCGGGGTCAACAACCACTACGTGACCTTTGGATCGAGGCAGGAGGTGCTGGGCGTCCTCGACGACGCCGTGGCCCTCGGAGCCAACGTGGTTCGCACCTTTCTGCAGCCCGTGATCGGATCGCTCGACGGCAGCCACGCCACGATCTGGGCGTGGCACGTCCGCGCCGATGCGAGCGACCTCGGCGTTGGTGGAACCTATTTGCTTTATTGGGATCACGTCGCTGGCGCGATGGGGATCAATGACGGTCCCGACGGCATGGCGAAAGTCGATTTTCTGCTCGCCGAGTCCGCCAAACGCAACCTCAAGCTCATCATCGCCTTTCTCGACTTCTGGGACTACACCGGCGGCGCGCAGCAGATGCGAGCGTGGTACGGCAGCGCGGACAAGTCGGGCTTCTTCTTCGAAGATCCGCGGACCAAGGCCGACTACCGGCGCTGGGTTGCGCATGTCGTTGAGCGGTTGAATCCGTTGACCGGCTTGGCCTATCGCGATGACCCGACGATCATGGCCTGGGAATTGATGAACGAGGGCAATGCCGCCCCGGAATCACTGCGTCTCGCCTGGTCCGCCGAGATGTCGGGTTACGTGAAATCGCTCGACCACAACCATCTCGTCGGATCCGGCCACAGCGGCGTGCTCGATCAGATGTCGGACCTTATCGTGCAGTCTCTGGATTTCGGCACCTGGCACGGCTATCCGCTTTACTACAATCTTTCGGTCGATCAGTTCGACCGTACGATCAGCAAATTTTGCGAGATCGGCGCGCGTGCCGGCAAGCCGGTGCTGCTCGAAGAATTCGGCTATGCCCGATCAAACCCGGACGCTGCAGACGCCTACACGCGCTGGCTCGACACGTTGAGCCGCGATCGCAACTGTGCCGGCTGGGTGGTATGGCGGCTCGTATCTCGCCAGGACAGCAGCAACTATCCCGCCGATCTTCACGACCAGTTCGACATCCGCAAAGACGGCAGTCCGATCTGGGACGCGCTGAAGATCGCAGCCGCCCGGAAACGCCCGGGCGCGACCGACGATCGCTCCACCCTCACCGCTCGAGAGCCCAAATGACCGAGACGATCGAAGCTTCCGTCGTGATTTGCGCGCACACGCTCGATCGTTGGGACGACCTGACGCGAGCCGTCGCGTCGGTCCGCACTCAGCAGCCGCAGGCGCGGGAGATTATCGTCGTCATCGACAACAACGAGCAGCTGCGCGAACGTGCCGTGCGTGAAATCGAAGGCGTGACCGTGCGCGCCAACGAGGGACCGGCCGGCCTGTCAGGCGCGCGGATGACCGGCGCCGCGCTCGCGGCCGGAAGCGTGATCGCCTTCCTCGACGACGACGCCGTCACCGAGCCGGGCTGGCTGGCCGCACTGCTGGACGCCTATCAAGACCCGGTCGTCATCGGCGCTGGCGGCCCGGTGGAGCCGCTCTGGCGAGCCCCCCGGCCGTGCTGGTTTCCCGACGAATTCCTCTGGGTGGTCGGCTGCACCTATGCCGGCATGCACGTGCAGCAGGGCCGCATCCGCAATCCCATCGGCGCCAACATGTCGGTACGAACCGACGTGCTGCGTCGCGCCGGCGGCTTCACCTCTGATCTCGGACGCCGCAAGCTCGGCTTCTCGGTCAGCGGCAAGGCCCGCATCGGCGGCAAGGCCGAAAGCTGCGAAGAAACGGAATTCAGTATCCGAACCGCGCGGCTCAATCCGGGTGGTTACTGGGCCTACCGGGACGGAGCGCGGGTCCGCCACTGCGTCCCGGCTCAACGCACCACGTGGAAATATTTCGTCCAGCGCTGTCTCGTCGAAGGCACCGCCAAAGCGGTGCTGACCGGGCTGACGGGGCGCGCAGACGGTCTCGGCGCCGAGAACCGCTATGTCCGCGACGTACTCCCGCGCGCCGTGGCCCGCAACCTGCTGGCAGCCATTCGTGGCGAGCCCGGCGCTCTCGGACGAGCCGGCGCGATCGTGGCCGGCTTTGCCCTCACCGCCTTCGCTTACGCTCGCACCCGGCTGGGTGGAGTGGCACCCGCTCCAGCCCAGGGTGCGACCGTCCATGTTGGTCCAAATGGCTGAGTGAGAAGACCATGATCTTGCTGACCGGAGGCGCAGGCTACATCGGCTCCCACGTTGCGGTCGCTCTGCTGGAGGCCGGACTCGACGTCGTCGTATTCGACAACCTGTGTCACAGCAGCGCTGCCTCGCTGGACCGCGTTCAGTCGATATCCGGCAGACCGGTTCACTTCCGGCAGGGCGACATCCGCGACGAAGAGGCGGTTTACGATGTCCTGACGACGTATGGCGTCACGGCGGTCATCCATCTTGCCGGCCTCAAGGCGGTCGGCGAATCCAACCAGCAGCCACTGAGCTACTACGACAACAACGTGATCGGCTCGATGCGCCTGCTCTCCGCGATGCAACGGGCCGGCGCCAAGACGATTGTATTCAGTTCGTCCGCCACCGTCTACGGCGCGCCCTCCTACCTGCCCCTCGACGAGTCGCATTCGCTGGCGCCAACAAACCCATATGGCCGCACCAAGCTGTTCGTCGAAGAAATTCTAAGGGATGTGCACGCCGCCGACCGCGACTGGCGCATCGGCATCTTGCGCTACTTCAATCCTGTCGGTGCACACGAGAGCGGACTGATCGGCGAGGACCCGCTCGGGATCCCGAACAACCTGATGCCGTTCGTTGCACAAGTGGCCATCGGCAGACGCGACAAGCTCACGGTCTGGGGCAGTGACTATCCAACGCCCGACGGCACCGGCGTGCGCGACTTCATCCACGTCTGTGACCTGGCGGAGGGCCATCTCGGGGCGCTCCGGCAACTGAAGGAGCCGGGTATCCTCACCCTCAACCTCGGCACCGGCGAGGGCAGCAGTGTTCTGGAGGTCATCCGGACTTTCGAAGCCGTCAGCGGCCGCGCTGTCCCCTTCGAAATCGGCGAGCGCCGGGCCGGCGACGTCGCTATTTGCTACGCCGATCCGTCGCTTGCGAAAGACGTCCTCGGCTGGACATCGACCCGATCACTCTTGCAGATGTGTGCCGACCATTGTCGCTGGCAATCCATGAATCCAGCAGGCTACGCGGGCGCCTGAGCGCGTTCGAGGTCTAGGACCTCAGCGCACCGACGACGTGAGAGCGGCCTTCCTATCGAGCGCCCATATCGCGGCCTGGGTTCGATTGGAGACCTGGATCTTTCGAAGAATGGATTTCATATGGACCTTCACGGTCGCCTCGGTGATACCGCATTCACGGGCGATCTGCTTGTTCGACAGCCCTCTGACGAGTCCATCAAGGATCATCTCTTCCCTGCCCGAAAGCGTCGGAAATTGAGGTGCATGAACCGTCGATGGATCACCGGGGTCGGCCGGATCAAATCCGAGGGCGAATTCTTCCGTCGGCTCGGCCCCGTTAGGCTCTTCGTCCTCGACGCGCGCCGTCCTCGAAACGAGGCCGATAACCGGCTTCACCTTGTGCAGCTGCTCGCCGTGCCGTTCGGCCGGCGCGTCTCTTTGCACCGATCCGTTCCGGGCGGGCTCGTCGTGCATCAATATGCGCGCGCCGCCCATAATGATGAGCTTCAAAGTCCGGATCAGCAACTCTCGGGACACCGCAAGAGGAAGGCAGCCATCGATCGCCGCTTGACCAAGTTTCTGAAGTTGCCGAGGTGGCAACTGATCGAACAGCACCACGATCTTGCAGGTCGGCCACTGCTCGCGAATGTCGGCCGCATCTTTCAGCGCCCGCTCGGCGCTCTGGCCGCAGATCAACACCAGTTCCGGATCGTGATTGGCGAACCTGTTCTGCCCGGCATCTTCCATCGAGCCAAATGTGGCCACCACATTGAAGAGAAATTCTTCGATGAGATGCGATATCCCCGTCCGCAGCAACTTCTGTGGCCCGACGATGATAGTTGGAATCGACCTTGCCTGCATGACGAAAGACCCCCGCCCGAAGTTTCGTCGATCGTGAGGTATTTTCTCACACCGCTTCCGACCGACGATGCCCGGCGGCGTACTTCACACGCCAACGCGAGCCTGAATTACACTGTCCGACCGAAAGGCAATCAGCGTGCCAGCTGGCTGCCGAACCGCTCGAAACGACATCAATGTCGACGTGGAGCTCCCTTTCCGACGACAGAGTCGTCTGAATCGTCAACTTCTCCAAAAACATCTCCGTCATCGAAGAACGGACTATCCAGGCGCACCCCGCTGCTTTTACCCCAACCAGACTCGATCGCCTGGTTGATGGCACTGCGTTGAAGCAGCGAAGTAGTCCCGGCGCTCGGCAGACTATCGTCGAGCGTAAAAATGCGAACATTGCCGTCGACGACGAACTCAATCGATTTCATCAACAGGTCGTGCGACACATGAAGTGAAACGCAACCATCGATGGGCGAACTACAGAGGCGACACATATCTTCTGACGACAATTCATCGAACAGAAAGAACACTTTTCCACCGGGATAAGCGGCAGACATGACTTCCGCAGTTGCCAGGGCGTTGTCGACACTCTGGCCACTTAGAATAGTCAGATCAACGTCCGTAGAGGTTCGATGAAGCTCATCGATTTTGTGAACGGAAGCGAAGGTTCCCACGATATTGAACGAGTACGGCAGCAACAGCGAGGACAGCACGTCCCGAATGAGACTGTGAGGATCGACGATTACCGTGTTGAGTGCTCTTTGCGGCATGTACGCTCCGCTCACTAGCTATGGTCAAAATCGAGGTACCAAAAATGCGCCTTCAATTTGCATCGCGTCGAAAGCGTTGTCACTAAGAATGATAACTGTAAGTTAACTATTTTGTTGCCTTTTATATCACTCTCCCAGTCAGATCTATCGATTCGCACACCGTCATCCGAGGCTCGGGCCGGCGTTGTCTGCCTGCGGGATTTTCATCCTCGCTGATCGCGTCTTTGCTAATTCCTGGCGACTGTTGTCAGATTGTTCGTGAGCCACTACGCGCGACAGCGGTCGTCGCCTCCGCCCCGCTCACGTTAAACAAGCTCGCCGCAGAGCTTTACGCTTCACGGGAGAGCACAACTGAACCTTGAGTAAACCGCGCGGCTCGCAATCCGTGGAATCGAGGCATGTATCCGACAGTCGGCCAGTCCACACTTCGACCGCGGCCTCCTCGATCCGGCAGAACAGCAGCGAAGGAAATTGACCAGCTAAACTGCCCGTTCTATCCGACCGCTCGAAAGGGAGATGGGTGGTCGCGCACGCCGGTGGCGACCACCCTGCCGGTCACAGATTGCGCGAGATGACGATGCGCTGGACGTCGCTGGTGCCTTCGTAGATCTGGCAGACGCGGACGTCGCGATAGATCCGTTCGACCGGGAAGTCCTTCAAGTAACCGTAGCCGCCGAGCGTCTGGATCGCCGACGAGCACACCGCCTCCGCGGTCTCGGAGGCGAACAGCTTGGCCATCGAGGCTTCGGTCAGGCACGGCAGCCCGGCTTCGCGCAGGCTGGCGGCGTACAGCACCATTTGGCGCGCGGCAGCAATGCGGGTCGCCATGTCGGCGAGCCGGAACGCCACCGCCTGATGCTCGATGATCGGCTTGCCGAAGGTGACTCGATCACGCGCGTAGTCGCGGGCCGCCTCGAACGCGGCGCGCGCCATCCCGACCGCCTGCGACGCGATGCCGATCCGGCCGCCTTCGAGATTCGACAGTGCGATCTTCAGCCCCTCGCCTTCAGCGCCGAGCCGGAGATCGGCGGGAATCCGCATGTCGTTGAAAGCGAGCTGGCAAGTGTCGGACGAATGCTGGCCGAGCTTGTCCTCGACCCGCACCACCTCGTAGCCGGGCGTATCGGTCGGCACGATGAAGGCGGTGATGCCCTTCTTGCCGGCCGCCGGATCGGTGACGGCGAACAGGATGATCAGCTGGCCGTTCTGCCCCGAGGTGATGAACTGCTTGGCGCCATTGATGACGTAGGCGTCGCCGTCGCGGCGCGCGGTGGTGCGCAGGTTCGAGGCGTCCGATCCGGCCTGCGGCTCGGTCAGCGCGAAGCCGCCGATCCATTCGCCGCTGGCGAGCTTGGGCAGGAAGCGCTGCTTCTGCGCGTCGGTACCGAATTTCAGGATCGGCATGCACGCTACCGAGGAATGTACGCTGACGATGGTCGAGCAGGCGCCGTCGCCGGCCGCGATCTCTTCCAGCGCGAGCGTATAGGCCACCATGCCGGTGTCGGAGCCGCCAAAGGCTTCCGGCACCAGCATGCCGAGGAAGCCGAGCTCGCCCATCTCGGTCAGTTCGGCGCGCGGAAAGGCGCGCGCGACGTCGCGCGCCGCGGCGGTCGGGGCAAGCCGCTCGCGGGCAAAGTCGCGGGCGGTGTCGCGGATCTGGGTCTGCAGTTCGTTCAGGATCATGATGCACTCGCGACCGTCACGACAGCCGTTCGACGGCCACGGCGGTCGCCTCGCCGCCGCCGATGCACAGCGAGGCGATGCCGCGCTTGAGGTCGTACTTCTCCAGCGCCGCCAGCAACGTCACCAGCACGCGCGCGCCGGAAGCGCCGATCGGATGGCCGAGCGCGCAGGCGCCGCCATGGACGTTGACCTTGTCGTGCGGCAGGCCAAGGTCGTGCATCGCTGCCAGCGCCACCACCGCGAACGCCTCGTTGATCTCGAACAGATCGACGTCAGCGAGATTCCAGCCGGTGCGTTCGCTGAGCGTGCGGATCGCGCCGATCGGGGCAGTGGCGAACAGTGCAGGCTCGTGCGCGTGGGTGGAATGCCCCACGATCGCCGCCAGTGGCTTCAGGCCGCGTTTGTCCGCTTCGGAGCGGCGCATCAGCACCAGCGCCGCTGCGCCGTCGGAGATCGACGACGCGTTCGCCGCCGTCACGGTGCCGCCGTCGCGAAACGCCGGCTTCAGCGTCGGGATCTTGTCGAGCTTGGCCTTGAGCGGCTGCTCGTCTGTGGTCACGGTTACTTCCGACTTGCCGGCCTTGAGCTTCACCGGCGTGATCTCCTGCGCGAACGAGCCGTCCTTGATGGCGGTTTGCGCGCGGGTCAGCGAGGTGATCGCGAAATTGTCCTGCGCCTCGCGAGTGAACTGATAGCTTTGCGCACAATCTTCCGCGAAGGTGCCCATCAGCCGGCCCTTGTCGTAGGCGTCTTCGAGGCCATCGAGGAACATGTGATCGATCACCCGGCCGTGGCCCATGCGATAGCCGCCACGGGCGCGGTCGAGTAGATACGGCGCGTTGGTCATGCTCTCCATGCCGCCGGCCACCGCGACGGTGGCGCTGCCGGCGATCAAGAGATCATGCGCCAGCATCGCCGCCTTCATGCCCGACCCGCACATCTTGTTGACCGTGGTACAGCCGGCCGACAGCGGCAGGCCGGCACCGAGCGACGCCTGGCGCGCCGGAGCCTGGCCCTGGCCGGCCGGCAGCACGCAGCCGAACATGACTTCGTCGATCGCATCCGGCTTCAGGCCGGCGCGTTCGACGGCGGCGGAGATCGCGGCCGCGCCGAGCTGCGACGCCGTGGCGTCTTTCAGCTCGCCCTGAAAGCCGCCCATCGGCGTGCGCGCGGAGCCGACGATAACGATAGGATCGTGGGTCATGGGAGATCTCCCTGGATTGGTTTTGTTGATCACGTTGTAAGAGCAGCCGCCGCCGCGTCAGCGCGGCAGCGGCCTCGTTTGCTTTTCTTGGCTCAGGCCGCGGAGGACGCCGCGCCCTGCCCGTCGCGCACCTGATCGGCCTCGCGCTTGCGCAGGATAAAGCGTTGCAGCTTGCCGCTCGGGGTCTTCGGCAGTTGCTCCAGGAACTCGATCTCGCGCGGATAGGCATGCGCCGACAGCCGCTTCTTGACGTATTGGCGCAGCTCCTCGGCGAGCGTCTCGCTCGGCGTCACGTCCTTCGCCAGCACCACATAGGCTTTGACGATCTCGGTGCGCTCAGGATCGGGCTTGCCGATCACCGCCGCCTCGATCACCGCCGCGTGCTCGATCAGCGCGCTCTCGACGTCGAACGGACCGATGCGATAGCCAGACGAGGTGATGACGTCGTCGGCGCGGCCGACGAAGCTGATCGAGCCGTCCGGCTCCAGCTCCACGGTGTCGCCGGTGCGGTAGTAACCACCTTCGATCGCGGGCGTTTCCTGTTGCCAGTAACCCGAGAACCACATCAGCGGCGAGCGGGCGAGATCGACGCTCAACACGCCCGGAACGTTAGCCGGCAGCTCCTTGCCCTGCTCGTCGAGCACCGCAACGCGGAAGCCCGGCATCGCCAGCCCCGCCGAGCCCGGATGCACAGTGTGACGCAGGCGGTGATGATTGTTCACCACCATGCCGAGCTCCGTCTGACCATAGTGATCGTGGATCGGCGCGGCGAGATGCTCGGCGAACCAGCGGATCACCTCCGGATTGAGCGGCTCGCCGGCGCTGCTGACGACGCGCAGTTGCCCCTTCACCGCAGCAGCGGCGTCAGGCCCGGCCGCGATCAGCAGCCGATACGCCGTCGGCGCGCCGGCCAGATTGGTGATGCCGCGGCGCTTGATCAGGCCGTAGGTGCTCTCGGCGGTGAACGGTCCGTCGTAGAAGGTGGTGGCATGGCCGAGCAGCAGCGGCCCTGTCACTGCGTAGTACAAGCCATAGGCCCAGCCTGGATCAGCGATATTCCAGAAACTGTCGTCGGCGCGCAGGTCGACCGCGTCGCGCATGTAGGAATAGAACGCCGGCAGAGCGTTGATCGGCACCGGCACGCCCTTCGGCAGCCCGGTGGTGCCGGAGGTCGACATCATCAGGAACAGATCGGTGCCCTTGCGCAGCACCGGCTCGAACGTTGTCGATTGCGTCGCAAGCTCGGCGTGATAATCGAGGTCGCCGAGCGGCACGCTCTCGCCGGGCCGCGTCACGATCGCCACGGGCGGACAATCGACGACGTCGGCGAGCTTGGCCCGGTTGGCGGGGTCGGTGACGACCAGCTTTGCGCCGCTCATCTTCAGGCGATGCTCGATCGCCTTGGGACCAAAGGCAGTGAACAGCGGCTGATACACCGCGCCCGCCCGCCAGGTGCCGAGGATGAGCGCCAGCAGCTCCGGCGTGCGCGGCAACATGCCGGCGACCACATCGCCAGGCTCCACGCCTTGGGCCACAAGGAGATTCGCGACGCGCGCCGCATAGTCCTTCATCTGGGCGAAGCTGAAGGACGCCGTGCGGCCGTCCTGGCTTTCCCAATCGAGCGCCACGCTGCCGCCCGCGACATGACGGTCGCAGCATTCGACGCAAACGTTGATGCCGTTCGCAAAGTCACCGTCGAACAGCGCTTCGAGATCCTCGCGGCGAAACCGCGCCAGGACGTCGGCATAATCCTCAGCGGCTGCGGCCGCACCGGGGGCTTTGCTCATGGTGTTTCTTCCCTTGTCGTCTCTTGCCCTCGTTGTCGGCACGAGGGTTTGGCGCACGTCGATCCACGGCGGGATTAAGCGGCGGAGTCCTGTGGCTTTCTAGGACCAAAATGACCTAGAAATGTGATCGGTTTTGCCACTTCCGGGAGAGGACCAGCGGATGGAGCGGCGCACGATCTCGCCTCTGTTTGTCGAGGAGGTCGCCGACTGTCTGCGTCGTGCGGGCATCGCGCCCGAGCCGGTGTTCGCGGCCGCCGGCCTTCCCGACGCCGTGCGCGAGCGCGTCTCCGCCGCACAGTTCGGTGCGTTGTGGCTGGCGGTGGCGGCGGCGATGGACGACGAATTCTTCGGCCTCGGCGGACGGCCGATGCGGCCGGGCTCGTTCACGCTGCTGTGCCACGCGGTGCTGAATGCCGGCACGCTGCAACAGGCGCTTAACCGCGCGCTGCGCTTTCTCAAAGTCGCCTTGGATGATCCGTCGGGCGAATTGCGCGTCGAAGGCGACCTCGCCCGCATCGTGCTTTACGACAAGGCCGGGCCACGCTCCGCCTTCGCCTATCGCACCTTCTGGATCGTGGTGCACGGCGTCGCCTGCTGGCTGGTCGGCCGGCGGCTGCCGCTGCGCCGGGTCGATTTCGCCTGCGGCCCGCCCGCAGTGGCGGCCGACTATCGATCGTTCTTCGGAGCGCCGGTGCGGTTCGGTCAGCCGGAAAGCGCGCTGGTGTTCGACGCCCGATATCTATCGCTGCGCACCAACCGAACCGAGCGGGCGCTAAAGGAGTTTCTCCGCCTTGCGCCGGCGAACATTCTGGTGCGCTACCGCCACGATGCGACTCTGACCGCCGCCATCCGTACCACGCTCCGCGCCAGGCCGCCGACCGTATGGCCGAACTTCGAGACGCTGGCGAAGCAGATGAAGATCCCGGCCTCGACGCTGCGCCGTCGGCTGCGCGCAGAGGGCCAGACCTACCAGACCATCAAGGACGAGATCCGCCGCGCGCTCGCGATCCGCTGGCGGGCCGAGAACCAGAAGCCGGTCGGCGACATCGCCGCCGACCTCGGCTTTGCCGAACCGAGCGCCTTTCACCGCGCCTTCAAGAAGTGGATGGCCCGCAGCCCCGGCGCGTTCCGGCGCGAGTCCGTGACCGTTTCGTCCTAGCCGCTGCGTCCTCGAGGAGAAGCCGCGGTCCTAAATCAGGGCTTAGCTATTTTTACCCGGATATAATTGACGGGACGTCTCAGCAGGCCTATCAGGCTGCGGGACGCAATCGCGGCCGACCTCGCAGCAGCGTGCTTTTCCTGGAAGGAGACCACACCATGCCGCTCGTGAAGGCCAACGGCATCGAACTCGCCTGGGACGCGTTCGGCGATGAGGCCAATGACGTCATTCTGCTGATCGCCGGGCTGGGTACGCAGATGATCCGCTGGACCAAGCCGTTCTGCGAAGACCTCGCCGCCAGGGGGTATCGCGTCATTCGCTTCGATAACCGCGACGCCGGCTGCTCCACGCATCTCGGGGCGGCGGCTCCGCCGGACTTCGGAGCGCTTGCAGCCGCGCTGATGGCCGGGCGCCGACCCGACGTGCCTTACACGCTCGACGACATGGCCATGGACGCGATCGGCCTGCTCGATGCGCTCGGCATCGCGCGGGCCCACATGGTCGGACGGTCGATGGGCGGCATGATCGCGCAGATCCTCGCAAGCGAGCACGCCGACCGGGTTGTTTCCCTCACCTCGATCATGTCGAGTACCGGCAATCCGGCCCTGCCGCAGGCGGCGCCGGACGTCATGGCGCTAATGCTGCGGCCTGCGCCCGGTCCCACCATCGACCCCGAGGGCTTTCTGGCGGCCCGCCTCGCCTTCGCACGCCGGATTGCCGGAACGGCCGCGGGGTTCGACGAAGCCGAACATCGCGCCGTTCTGCTCGACGAGGCGGCGCGCGGCTACGATCCGGCCGGCACGTCACGGCAGATTGCCGCGATGGCCGTCGCCGGTGATCGGCGCGCGCGGCTCAAGACGATCACGGCACCGACGTTGGTCATTCACGGCACCGACGACCCGCTGATCCCGGAGGCCTGCGGTCGCGACACGGCGCTGTCGATCCCGGACGCGATCTATGTGCCGATCGACGGCATGGGTCATGACCTGCCGAAGCAGTTCCACCCACGCCTGATCGAAGCGATCTGCAGTGTGGCGGCCGCGGGATCGCAGCCCGCTCGACAGTGATCCCGGCCTCCGGTCATGACGCGACGTTCAAACGCACATGTCGGAGCGGCGGCTCCGTCGCGGGCAAACATCGTCCGCTGTCGGCAGAGCTGACAGCGACCTGTCGTCTCACAGGGCCGGCAACTACGCAGTCATCACGTCAGGCGTCACGGCGGCCTGCGGCCCGGCGAACAGGCTGCGGCCCGGGATCGCGTCCAGCAAGGCGCGGGTGTAGGCGTGCTGCGGCGATGTGAACACCGACTTGGTATCACCCTGCTCGACGATTTCGCCGCTGCGCATCACCACGATGCGATCGGCGATCTCCGCGGCGACCCGCAGATCGTGGGTGATGAACAGCATCGCGAGGTTCATCTCCTCGCGCAGTTCGGCCAGCAGATCGAGGATCTGCGCCTGCACCGAGACGTCGAGCGCCGATACCGCCTCGTCGGCGACCAGCACCATCGGCTTCAGCGCCAGCGCGCGCGCGATGCAGATGCGCTGACGCTGACCGCCGGAGAATTCGTGCGGATAGCGTCCGGCCGCGCTGGCCTCGAGGCCGACCCGCGCCAGCAGCCGTTTCGCATCAGCCATCGCCTCCGCGGGCGGCACGCCGTAAGCCATCGGCCCGCGCGCGATCGCGTCGCCGACCTTCTGCCGTGGATCGAGCGCGGCGAACGGGTCCTGAAACACGATCTGCACCTTGCGGCGCATCGCCCGCAGCTGGCCGCCGCGGAGCTGCAGGAAGTCGGCTCCGGCGAAGTCGATGGCGCCGGTGTCGGGTTCGATCAGCCGCATGATGATGCGGCCGAGCGTCGATTTACCGGAGCCGGACTCGCCGACCACCGCGACCGTCTCGCGCGGCCGCAGGCTGAGCGCGACGTCGCGCACCGCGACGACGGTCCGATCGGGGCGGAACAGGCCCTGCCCGGTGACGAAGGTCTTGTTCAGCCCATGCGCATCGAGCAGCGGCTCGCCCTCGATCTTGCGATCGACCTCCGATGCAGGCCGCGAGCCCGGGACGGCGGCGATCAGCGCCTTGGTGTAGTCGTCCTTCGGGCGCCGCAGAACTTCGTCGACGCTGCCCTGCTCGACCACGCGGCCGTTACGCATCACCACGACCCGATCGGCGATGTCGGCGACCACGCCGAAATCGTGGGTGATGAACAACACGCCCATGCCGCGCTCGGCCTGCAGGCGGCGGATCAACGCCAGGATCTGCTTCTGGGTCGTGACGTCGAGCGCGGTGGTCGGCTCGTCGGCAAGCAGCAGCGCCGGATTGTTGGCCATCGCCATTGCGATCATCACGCGCTGACGCTGTCCGCCGGACAGTTGGAACGGATAGCTGCGCACCAGCGTCGCCGGGTCCGGCAGGCCGACCGCTCCGATCAGCTCCAGCACCCGCGCATCGAGTTCCGCGCGGCTGGGGCGCGGCGTGGCGTGCACGAGAATGACCTCGGCGATCTGATCGCCGACCCGCGCCAGCGGATTGAGCGCGCTGAGCGGCTCCTGGAAGATCATCGAGATGGCGCCACCGCGCAGGCCGCGCATCGTGTCTTCGTCGGCGTGCGCGAGATCCTGGCCGCGAAACCTGATGGTGCCGGTGCCGATCTCAAGGCTCGGCGGCAGCAGGCCGAGCACGGCATGCGCGGTGATCGACTTGCCCGAGCCGGACTCGCCGACCAGGCAGACGATCTCGTTGCGCCCCACGCTCAGCGACACGTCCGAGACGGCGTGGCTACGATCGCCGCCATGCGGCAGTTCGACCGACAGATGCTCGACGGACAGCAGAGTTTCGTCGCTCATGCGTTGCGCACCTTTCGCGCGATGCGCGGGTTCAGCGTGTCGTTGAGGCCTTCGCCGACCAGATTGATCGCCAGCACGGTGAGCAGGATGGCGACGCCGGGAAACACGCTCATCCACCACGCCTGCCGGATCACGGTGCGCGACGCGCCGATCATCAGCCCCCACGACATCAGGTTGGGATCGCCCAGCCCCATGAAGCTCAGCGCGCTTTCGATCAGGATCGCGGTCGCAATCGTCAGCGAGCCGGTGACGATGATCGGCGAGATCGCGTTGGGCAGAATGTGGCGCAGAGCGACCATCAAAGGAGCTTGACCTTGGCACACCGCCGCCTGCACGAACTCGCGGCCGCGCAGCCGCATGAATTCGGCCCGCGTCAGCCGCGCCAGCGGCGGCCAGCTGACCGCGCCGATCGAGATGATGACGTTGGTGAGCGTCGGCCCAATCGTCGCAACGAGCAGAATGGCGAGAATGAAGCCGGGGATGGTCTGGAACAGTTCGGTGATCCGCATCATCAGATCGTCGACCCGGCCGCCGAAATATCCGGCGATCGCGCCGATCGTCACGCCGATGCACAGCGCCGCGAGTGTCGACGCGACCCCGATTGTCAGCGACACCCGCGCCCCATAGGCGATGCCCGCCGCGACGTTGCGGCCGAGCATGTCCGAGCCGAGCGGCAGATCTTCACTGCCCGGCGGCTGGAACGGCGCCGCAACCATCTCCCACGGATCGTCGGGAAACAGCGTCGGCGCGCAGATCGCGAGGATCACAACGGCCAACAGAATGATCAGTCCGATCATGCCGGTCGGGTGACGCAGGAACGTCTTCAGCCTTTCCATCCCAACCTCCGCTCAGGACGCCGCACGCAGCGACACGCGCGGATCGACGATCCGATAAATCGTGTCGGTCAAGAAGTTCAGCAGGATGACGATCACCGACATCACCAGAAAGATGCCGAGCATCAGCGGGTAGTCGCGCTGCAAAACGGAGTCGAAGGTCAACCGGCCGAGACCAGGCCAGGCGAATACGGTCTCGATCACCACCGAACCGCCGACCAGCGTGCCGGCCTGCATGCCGGCGACGGTGACCACCGGCAGCACCGCGTTGCGCAGCATGTGACGCATGATGATCTGCCCACGCTTCAAGCCTTTGGCGCGCGCCGTCTTGATGAAATCCTGATGCGCGACCTCGATGATCGCAGAGCGCATCAGTCGCGCATAGATCGCCATCAACACGGCGCCGAGCGACACCACGGGCAGCACCATGTGGGCAGCGATGTCACCGATGCGTTGAAGCGGAGTCATCGGCACGCCGATGCTGACATAGCCGAACGCAGGCAGCCAATCGAGCTTCACCGAGAACAGCAGTACCAACATCAGGCCAAGCCAGAACACCGGCATGGCGTAGAGCAGCAGCGATACGATCGTCAGCGCGGTGTCCGACCATTTGCCGGCGCGCACGCCGGCCAGCGTGCCGAGCGAGACGCCGGCTGCGAGCGACAGCAGGAACGCGCTGCAGGTGAGCAGCAGCGTCGCCGGCAGCCTCTCGCCAATCAGCGACAGCACACTGCGCTGCTGCCGATACGAGTAACCGAGGTCCAGCGTCACGATCCGTTTCAGGTAGATCGCGAGCTGCACGGGGTACGGCTTGTCGAGGCCGTACTCCGCACGCAGCTGAGCCAACATCTGCTCGTCAGCCGATCCGCTCTGCCCGGCCATCACCTGCGCCGGATCGCCGGGCGCCGCATGCACCAGCACGAAGTTGAACGTGGCGATCACCAGGACCACCGCGACGAACCGCGCCACCCACTGGGCGCTCGCTATCGCGATCGCCACGCCGCGGTTGCCGGTGATGGACAGCGCCAGCGCCCTCATCCGAACTAAACCGTTCCGAAGGTGTCGTGCACGCCGATCGCGGTGGTCACGACGTTCTTCAGCCGCTTGTCCATGAAGTTCGGATAGTCGATCTCGAGCAGCCAGGCGACCGGCACTTCCTCGACCATGATCTTCTGCAGCGCGCTATAGGCTTCCTGACGCTTGTCGTCCGAGGTCGCAACCGCGGCCTCCTCGAACAGCCGGTCGACTTCCGGGTTGCTGTAGCCGCAAGTGTTGGAGAACAGGATGCCCTTGCGGATGTTGGACGAAACATAGCTGCGCGACACGCCGAGCGCCGGATCGCCGAACTGATAGACAGTGGTCGTGGTGGTGGAGAAATCCCAATTGCTGAACTTGTCGGCCCAACCGGCGACGTCGATGCCCTGCAATTGCAGATCGATGCCGACGCGGGCGAGCGACTGGCGCAGGAATTCGGACGTCCGCTGATGCGTCTCTCCGTAAGGCGGCACCAGGAACGGAATCGACACACGCTTGCCGTCGGGACCCGGCTTCAGCCCCATCTCGTCGAGCAGTGCCTTGGCCTTGTCGGGCGAGAAGTCGTAGTTCTTGACGTTCTTCTCATAGAACTTGGTCTTCGACGACACCGGACCGGTCGCGACCTTGCCGAGGCCGAAGTAGATGCGGTTGAGCAGCGCCTTGCGATCAATCGCGTACATCACCGCCTGGCGGAACCGCTTGTCGTTCATCGGCGCGATGCGGGTGTTGAACTCGAGCCAGGTATGCGGCGCGAAGAATTCGTAGCCCTTGGTGGTCATCGTCAAATTGGGCAGCTTCGACAGCCGCGGCACCTCGAACAGCTCGACGTCGGTCCACTGCGTCAGCTGAACCGTGCCCTGCTCCAGCGCCACCGAGCGCGACGCGGAGTCCGGAATGACCCGATAGATGATCTCGTCGAGATACGGCTCGCCCGGGCGATAATAGCCTTCGTGCCGGACGAGGTGGACGTGCGAGCCGCGTACCCATTCCTTCAGCTTGAACGGGCCCGAGCCGATCGCCTTGGCGTTGGCCGGGTTCTTGCGATAGTCGGTGCCCTCATAGATGTGCTTCGGCACGATCGGCGCCGTGGTGCAGTCGAACGCAGTGAGGAACGGCGCGAACGGCGTCTTCAGCTTGAACACCACCGTGAGCGGATCCGGGGCTTCGGCCTTCTCGACGCGCGAGAAGGTGTTGCGGGCCCGCGCGTGGTTCTCCATCAGAATCTTCGTGATCGAGAACACCACGTCTTCCGAAGTCAGCGGCGTGCCGTCGTGGAAGGTGATGTTGGGGAACAGCTTGAAGGTGTAGGTCAGCTTGTCCGGCGACACTTCCCAGGACTGGGCCAGGCCCGGGATTGGCTTGAGGTCGAAATCGTAGCGCAGCAGGCTCTCGTAGATCTTGCCGCCGAGCGTCAGCGTCGGCTGCTGCTGATTGAGCGCCGTCACAAGGATGGGCGGCTCCGGCTGGATGATGGTGTTGAGCGTGCCACCCTTGGTCTGCCCCGCCGCGCGCGTGATGCCGAGCGGAATGCCGCCGATGCCGAGCGCGCCGGCCATCAGGCCCAATTTGGCGAATTCACGTCTGTTCATGCCATCCCCCGCGTTACAAGAAGTTGAAACTGATCGATCGACCATGAGGTCGCAAATCGTGACGAAGACGGTCCCCGCATCAGACCATCGCCTCGATGAGATACGGGCCACGCCGCGTCAGCGCCGCGTCGAGCGCCCGGCTGAATTCCGCCAGCGTGGTGGCGCGGCTCGCCTCGACGCCGAGGCCTTGCGCCATCTTGGTCCAGTCGAGTTCCGGCTGATCGAGCTGCAGCATCCGCTGCGCGTTGCGCCCCGGCGTCTGCGCGCCGACCTTGCTCATCTCGCCCCACAGCGTCGCATAGGAGCGGTTCGAGAACACGATGGTCAGCACGTCGAGGTTCTCACGGGCGTGGGTCCACAGCCCCTGCACCGTGTACATGCCGCTGCCGTCTGCCTGCAGATTGATGACCTTGCGGTCCGGGCACGCGACAGCAGCGCCGGCCGCCATCGGAATGCCGATCCCGATCGCGCCGCCGGTGATCTGCAGATAATCGTGCGGCGCGGCGTCGTAGGAGTAATCGAAGAACCCCGACGAGGTCAGCGCCTCGTCGCAGACGATCGCCTGATCGGGCAGCCGGGCTGCGACCAGTCGGTTGACGATGTCGACCGTCAGCGCGTCGCCGGCACCGGCCGCCGGCGCGGCGACGGCGAACGGCTTGACCGCGACCGGCTCGCTCGGTGCGTTCACTTCGTCGGCCAGCCATTCCAGCGCCTGCACCAGATCCTGATCGGGCGCGGCGAGTTGGACGATCTCGCAATTCGGCGGCGTCAAGCGGCCCGGACGGTTCGGATAGGCGAAGAACGACACCGGCTCCTTGGCACCGATCAGAACCACCATGTCGACGTCGCGCAGCATGTCGAGGCCGACGTCGTGCATCATCGACAGCTTGGCGATCGGCGCGCGGCCGCGGCCACGTTGGATGCGGCCGTTGGTGCCCTGCGCGTAAATCTCCACGCCGGCGCTACGGCGAATGTTGTCGGCGATCTGCAGCGGGCGTTCGCGCAACGCTGCGCCCGTGAGCACCAGCACCACCTTGCGCTTGGTGCGGATCGCATCACCAATGCGTGCCACCGTCTCCTGCTGCAGCGGCGTCTGCGGCAGACGCTTGCCGCGCACCGGCGCCGAGCGATAGACGTGCTCGTTCCACGCCATGTCGGCCGGCAGGATCAGCGTCGAAATGCCCGGCGCCATGCTCTGCGCCCACGCCTCGGCGACGTCCTGATCGATCCGCACCGGATCCGCGATCCGCTTCACCCAGCGCGACATCGGCCGCGCCAGCGAGTCGATGTCGCTGGTCAGCGGCGCATCGAGCGGCAGATGATCGACTGCGTGATCGCCAACGACGTTGATCATCCGCGACTGCGCGCGCCGCGCGTTGTGCATGTTCGCGAGGCCGTTGGCGAGGCCGGGACCGAGATGCAGCAGCGTCACCGCCGGGCGATCGGTCATCCGCGCATAGCCGTCCGCGGCGCCGGTGACGACGCCTTCGAACAGGCCGAGGATGCACCTCATCCGCGGCTGCCGGTCGAGCGCCGCCACGAAGTGCATCTCCGACGTGCCGGGATTGGCGAAGCAGACGTCGACCTCGTGTGCCAGCAGCGCATCGCAGAGCCGGTCCGCTCCCGTCATCGATTGCACGGCAGACGCCGCCGGAGCCGCGACAGTCATCACAGCTTCCTCAGCCCGCACCACTGCGCGACGAACAGCGCGATGCTCAGCGTCGTCTTGCGCAGGCTTTCGAGATCGATGCGCTCGTTGAAGGCGTGCGGCCCCTCGCCGTAAGGACCGTAGCACAGCGCCGGAATGCCGTAGTCGACCGAGTAGTACCGAGTGTCGTTGACGGCCGTCGACAGGCGGGCGTCGAGCGGCGCCTTGAAGGCGGCCTGGTGGGCGCTGGTGAGCACGGCTTCGGCCTCGCTGCCCGGCTCGCACACCGCCGGATCGGCCTGGAAGCCGCTCCAGATCAGTTCGGCAGGGTTCTCCGACAGGAAGCTGTCGGTCGCCTGCGCGTCGGCGAGGCACTTCTCGATGCCGCGCATCGCTTCCTGCGGCGTATCGCCGGTCAGCAGGCCCAGCCGGCAATCGACTTCGCACCATGCCGAGGTCGAGCTCGCCCAGTCGCCGCCCTTGATGATGCCGACGTTGAACTTGATCGGATTCTTGACCTGGCCGAACCAGGGATCGCGCACCGCCGCCGCATTCAGAGTCTTGGTGTACTCCTCAAAGGCACGGACCAGATGCATCGCCGACAGGATGGCGCTGGTGCCCGTCTCCGAATAGGCGACGTGCACCGGCGTGCCGCGCACCCGCAGCCTGAACCAGACAGCGCCGACCTGCGCGCGCGTCAGCGTATGTCCGGTCGGCTCGGGGATCAGGCACGCATCGGCGCGATAACCGCGCATCAGCGTCGAGAGCGCGCCGTTGCCGGTGCTCTCCTCTTCGGTCACCGTCTGCACGTGCACGCGCGCATCGGGCACGTAGCCCGCGGCGCGGATCGCATCGAGCGCGAAGATCATTGCCGACACGCCGCCCTTCATGTCCTGCGCGCCGCGGCCGATCATCCAGCCGTCGCGGACGGTCGCGGCGAAGGGCGGATCGCTCCACAGATCGACCGGGCCTTCCGGCACGACGTCGATGTGGCCCTGCAGGATCAGGCTGCGGCCTTTGCCGTCGTAATCAGGCGTGGCGACGACCTGCATGGAGCCGGCCGGATCGATCGTGTCCATCGGCGCCGCCTTCGGATGGCTGGCGATATCGACGTCGGCGAGGCTGAAGGTGTCGACCTTGTAGCCGCGATCGGCGAATTGCTGCGCCAGCCACGCCTGCTGCGGCGCCTCTTCGCCGCGCAGGCTTCGGAACTGCACCATACGCTGGAGAAACGCGACCTGGTCGTCGAAGTTGCGATCGACAGCGGCGCGCAGAGCCTCGGTGATCGCATCCGGTTTGGTCAATGTGTCAGTCGCCACGTCCTTGTCTCCCCTGAATCTGAAAGTCGTCGCAATGCAGCAGCAGTGTCAGCGATCGAGACCGCCGAGCAGGATGTACTTGGTCTCGACGTACTCCTCGATGCCGTGGCGCGAGCCTTCGCGGCCGAGGCCCGACTGCTTGACGCCGCCGAACGGCACCACGTCGGCGCCCAGCAGTGCCGAGTTGACGCCGACCATGCCGGACTCCAGCGCTTCGGCGACCCGGAACACCCGCCCGAGATCACGCGCGTAGAAGTAAGCGGCCAGACCGAACGGCGAGTCGTTGGCCTGCGCAATCACATCGGCTTCGTCGGTGAAGCGATACACCGGCGCGACCGGACCGAACGTCTCCTCGCGGGTGATCACCATGTCCGTTGTGACGCCGGACAGCACCGTCGGCTCGAAGAAGGTGCGGCCGAGCGCGTGCCGCTTGCCGCCGAGCACCGCCTTGGCGCCCTTGCCGACCGCGTCGGCGACATGGCGCTCGACCTTCGCGATCGCCTCCTTGGTGATCAGCGGTCCCTGCGTCACACCGGCGTCGACACCGTTACCGACCTGCAGCGTCGCCACTTTGGCGGTGAGCTTCTCGACGAAGGTGTCGTAGATGCCATCCTGCGCGTAGATGCGATTGGCGCAGACACAGGTCTGCCCCATGTTGCGAAACTTCGACGTGATCACGCCCTCGACCGCGGCATCGAGATCGGCGTCGTCGAACACGATGAACGGCGCGTTGCCGCCGAGCTCGAGACCGACCTTCTTCACGGTCGAGGCGGCCTGGCGCATCAGGATCTTGCCGACTTCGGTCGAGCCGGTGAAGCTGATAGCTCGAACTACCGGGCTCTCCGTCCAGGCGCGGCCGATCGCCGGTGCATCGCCGGTGACGATGTTGAGGACGCCGGCCGGGAAACCGGCACGCTGCGCCAGCACGCCGAGCGCCAGAGCCGTCAACGGCGTTTCCGGCGCCGGCTTGATCACCACGGTGCAGCCGGCGGCGAGCGCCGGTGCAACCTTGCGGGTGATCATCGCGGCGGGGAAATTCCACGGCGTGATCGCCGCAACGACGCCGACGGGCTGGCGGATCACCATGGTGCGGGCGTCGGCGCGATGCGAGGGAATCGTCTCGCCGTAGATGCGCCGCGCTTCCTCGGAATAGAACTCGACGAACGAGGCCGCGTAGTCGATCTCGCCAAGCGCTTCCGTCAGCGGCTTGCCCTGCTCGCGCGTGAGCAGCAGCGCCAGCTCTTCACGATTGGCGATGATCTGGTCGAACCACGCGCGCAGCATGGTCGCGCGCTGCTTGGCGAGCAGCTTCGACCACTGCCGGAAGGCGATATCGGCGGCGCGCAACGCCTCTTCGGCTTCGTCGGCGCCGAAATGCGGCACCGCGCCGAGACGTTCGCCGGTTGCCGGATTGAGCACGGCGTCAACCGGCTCGCCACACCACTTGCCACCAATCAGGCAGCGTTCGACCAACAGGCCCGGATCACTCGTCATGAGCATCTCGATGAGTCCTATTTCGGCGCAGCGCGCCCAGTCCTAAGCGGCGAGGCAGCGCTCCAGGATCGCCAACCCTTCGTCGACGATCGCATCGGACGCCGTAAGCGGCACCAGAATGCGAATAGTGTTGGCGGCAGTGCCGCACGACAGCAGGATCAAGCCATTCTCGTGCGCCAGACGCGTCACGCGCTTGGTCGTCTCGGCGTCCGGCTCGTTGCTGCCGCGCTGCTTGAGAATGTCGAACGCCACCATCGCGCCGGGTCCGCGCGCGGCCGACGTCGGCACCAGCGTGTTCGACAGCGCGAAGCGATCGATCGCAGCGCGCAGCCGCTCCCCGATCTGATTGGCGCGGGCGATCAGGTTCTCTTCCTCGAACACGTCGAGCACCGCGAGTGCAGCAGCGCAGGCCAGCGGATTGCCCGCATAAGTGCCGCCGAGGCCGCCCGGCTCGGCCGCGTCCATGATCGCGGCGCGGCCGACCACACCCGACAGCGGCAAGCCGCCGGCGAGACTCTTGGCGACGCAGACGATGTCCGCCTGAACGTCGTAGTGCTCCATCGCGAACATCTTGCCGGTGCGACCGAAGCCGGTCTGCACTTCGTCGGCGATCAGCACGATGCCGTTCTCGTCGCACAGCCTGCGCAGGCCACGCATCAATTCCGGCGGCGCCTGATGGAATCCACCCTCGCCTTGCACCGGCTCGATGATGATCGCGGCGACCTGCGACGCGTCGATATCCGCCTTGAACACGAAGGATACGCAGCGCAGCGCGTCTTCGACGCTGACGTCGCTACCCGGAACAGGAAACGGCACATGCCAGACGCCCGGCAGCGGCGGACCGAGCGCTTTCTTGTAGGGAATGACCTTGCCGGTCATTGCCGACGCAAAGGCGGTGCGGCCGTGGAAACCGCCGGTGAACGCAATCACGCCGCTACGCCCGGTCGCGGCGCGAGCGATCTTGACCGCGTTTTCGGTGGCTTCCGCACCCGTGCTGAGTAGGATCGACTTCAGAGGGCCGTTGATCGGCGCCAACTGATTCAGCCGCTCGGCGAGCCTGATGTAGCCTTCGTAGGGCGCCACCTGAAAGCAGGTGTGGGTGAAACGATCGAGCTGTTCGCGGATCGCCGCGACGATGCGCGGATGGCAATGGCCGGTGTTGAGCACGGCAATGCCACCGGCGAAATCAACGTAGCGCTTACCTTCGACGTCCCAAATCTCACTATTTAGCGCACGCGCCGCGAAGACCGGCGTCGCCTGGCTGACGCCCCGCACGACAGCCGTCTGCCTGCGCGCCAGCAATTCACTATTCGTCATCAGCTCTCTCCCGAACTGATGACGACGCTAATGCGACAAGGAGGACAATCAATCAGCTTGTAAGTTCGATCTGGTGACTTGCATGCACCAATCGGAAAACGCTGCACGATCGCGAGCAAATGTTGGCGCTTTGTTGAGCGATCCGCCCAACGCGCAGCCAAACGGCGCCATCAGAGCTCCGCAAGCACCCGCTTCAGCCAATTCCG
Source organism: Rhodopseudomonas sp. (assembly GCF_048594845.1). GTDB lineage: Bacteria > Pseudomonadota > Alphaproteobacteria > Rhizobiales > Xanthobacteraceae > Rhodopseudomonas. The sequence continues at coordinate 33,119 of NZ_JBMDXE010000346.1, forward strand.
CAGCGCAACGATCTCCGGATCGTCCCAGCGCTCTTTGAGCGCGACGAGTTGATACGTCTCCATATAGACCGACGACGTGATCACCTCGACCAGTGCGCCGGAACGCAGATCTTCCTCGACGAGCACCTCGTTTCCGAGCGCAACGCCCTGCCCGAGCCGCGCCGCTTCGATCGCCAGATGCGCGTGCCACAGCCGCTGGCCGCGCAACGGCGGTAGATCGTCGAGCCCCGCGAGCTCGAACCAGCGCGACCATTGCGTGGTGGATTCTTCGTGGATCAGCGCGATCTTCGAGAGGTCTTCGAGACTGGTGATGGCCGGATAGCGCGCCAGATAAGCGGGGCTGGCGACTGGAAACACGCGCGGACGCAAAAGAATCTCGGCCATCAACGGACCGCGGGAATCAATCACGTCGGCGTAGACGATTTCTGCATCGGCCTCCGCGCGCAGCAGGTCGGGATGTGTCAGCGTCGGCTGCAGATTCACCTCCCAGTTGCGCGGTGGCCCGGTCAGTTCCGGCAGACGGGACAGCAGCAGGCGATTGGCGATGCCGGGAATGCACCAGATGTTCAGGGTCGGAAGCGACGACGGCCGTGCGCTCGTCGTTGCGCGCGCGATGATGTCGAAGGCTTGCGAAATCTGCGCATGAAAGCTGGCCCCGGCTTCGGTCAAGATCACGCCGCGGCCTTCGCCGCGCACCAGCGCTACACCGAGAAACTTCTGCAGGTTTTGTAAATGCCGCGACACCACGGTGTGGCTCACGGCGAGTTCATCGCCCGCAGCGCGGACGCTGCCGGTGCGTCCGACAGCCTCGAAGGCACGCAGCGCGATCAGAGACGGCAACCGACGACGCGTCATGGGCGTTGCATCTCGGGATCGGTGTAACGACGCATGTACATTATCTCTTTGTCACCTCTGCGCGGCTGTGCGCATTCGTGTTCTGCCGCGATGGAAATTCGCGCAGTCGACGAACTCTTCCCTCTTGTCGCACGCCGAAGCAACCGTCACAAATGTCTGCCTTTCCCCGCGCTGCGCATGTCCAGCTCGTCGCCATGACATTTCGCTCAATTTCGAACGATTACAAACAATACGGCGTCGGCATGTTCGCCGATCATTGCCACCAAGAAGATCGACGGAGATCAACGGGATGAATGACGACTGGAGCACGCACAGTTCGCACTGGGGCGCCTTCTCGGCACGATGGGATGGCCAGGATGTCGAGGTCGAGCCCGACGCGGGCGATCCCGCGCCGTCACCGATCCTCGGCAACTTCACGGACTCGCTGCGGCACAAGGCGCGGCTCGAACGGCCGATGGTGCGCAAGAGCTGGCTCGCGAAGACCGGCGAGCCGCGCGGCTTCGATGGTGCCTTCGTGGCGATGCCGTGGGACGAAGTGCTCGATCTGCTCGCCGCCGAACTGTCGCGCGTCCACAAGGGGTACGGCGCCGAGTCCATCTACGGCGGCTCCTACGGCTGGGCCAGTGCCGGGCGCTTCCATCACGCGCAGAGCCAGATCCATCGCTTCCTGAACGTCGCCTTCGGCGGCTATGTCCGCTCGGTCAACAGCTACAGCGCGGGTGCATCCGCGGTGATCCTGCCGCATGTGCTGGGTTCGTTCGAAGCGCTGTCGCGGCGCAACGTGACCTGGCAACAGGTCAGCGAGCACACCGACACGGTGCTGGCGTTCGGCGGCATGGCGCTGAAGAATTCGATGGTGGCGAGCGGCGGCATCAGCCGTCACGTCGAACGCGATGCGATGCGCAAGGCGGCGCAGCGCGGCACGCGCTTCTACTGCATCAGCCCACTCCGCGACGACCTGCCCGAGCAGGCTGCGGCGACCTGGCTGCCGATCCGGGTCGGCTCCGACGTTGCGTTGATGCTGGGGCTCGCACACAGTTTGGTTGCCAAGAACCTGCACGATCGCGACTTCCTCGCGCGCTACTGCACCGGCTACGAGCTCTTCGAACGCTATCTCCTCGGCCTCGATGACGCCCAGCCGAAAGATGCGAGCTGGGCATCGGCGGTCACCGGCATGGACGCCGCCGAGATCATCGCGCTGGCCCGCCGCGCCGCGCAGGGACGCACGCTGGTCACCGTGTCGCATTCTCTGCAACGCGCGCAGTATGGCGAGCAGCCGGTGTGGATGGGCGCGGTGCTCGCAGCGATGCTCGGCCAAATCGGCTTGCCCGGCGGCGGCTACAACTACGCACTCGGCGCACTCGGCCACACTGGACGGCGCGTCAACGCCGTGCCGATTCCAACGATGCCACAGGGCCGCAACGGCGTCGAAGCGTTCATTCCGGTCGCGCGTATCAGTGACATGCTGCTCAATCCGGGCCAGCCGTTCGACTATAATGGCCGCTCGCTGCGCTATCCGGAAATCAAGCTGGTGTACTGGGCCGGCGGCAATCCTTTTCATCATCACCAGGACATCAACCGCCTGCGCCGCGCCTTCAACGTGCCGCAGACTATCGTCGTGCACGAAACCGCATGGACCCCGACGGCGCGGTTCGCCGACATCGTGCTACCCGCGACGATGACGCTGGAGCGCGACGACATCGGCGCCGCCGCGACCGATCCGCGGCTGATCGCGATGCGCAAGGTGGCGCCGCCGGTCGGCGAAGCGCGCGACGACTTCGAGATCTTCGCGGCGCTCGCGCGCCGGCTCGGCGTCGAGCAGGCTTACACCGAAGGCCGCGACAGCCGGCAATGGCTGGAACATCTCTATGAGACCACGCGGACCGCGCTGGCCGCCAAGGGCTGGGACGCGCCGTCGTTCGACGAGTTCTGGCGCCGCGGCGAGCTGGCGCTGCCGTCCGAGCCCGACGACGGCGGCCTGCTCCGCGCCTTCCGCGACGATCCCGAGGCTGGCAAGCTGCCGACGCCAAGCGGGAAAATCGAAGTGTTCTCGCAGACCATCGCGGGCTACGACTACGCCGATTGCCCCGGACATCCGACATGGCTGCCGCCGGCTGATCAGCCGACCGAGCGTCATTCGCTGACGCTAATCGCTAATCAGCCTGCGACGCGGCTGCACAGTCAGCTCGACTTCGGCCGCTACAGCCAGTCGAGCAAGATCGCGGGACGCGAGGTCGTGCGTCTCAATCCACTCGATGCGCAGGCGCGCGGCATCACAGCAGGCGACATCGTCCGTCTCTTCAACGATCGCGGCGCCTGCCTCGCCGCCGCGGCGATCTCCGATCAGGTCGCGCGCGGAGTGATCCATCTGCCGACCGGCGCGTGGTACGACCCGCTGCCTGGCGGCGGCGATCAGCCACTGTGCGTGCACGGCAATCCGAACGTGCTGACGCGCGACATCGGCACGTCGCGGCTGGCGCAAGGTTGCACCGGCCAGGTGACTATCGTCGAATGCGAGAAGTACACCGGCCCGCTGCCGCCGATCCGCGCCTACGATCCGCCGACACCAATCGGCTAAGCGGGCCGTGATCGTGACGAAGCACTGACGACTGGTCGCAGCGCCGTAACGATGTTGCGACCGTGGGCGCGGCCGACGTAATGGGCCGGCTGAAGTCAGGCGAACCGGCCGCCCTTCTGGATCACTTCGATCTTGTAACCGTCGGGATCTGTGGCGAAGAAGAACCGCGCCAGCACAGCGCCGCCGTGCTGCAATTCGCGAAGCGGTCCAGGACCGAGGTTTTCGCGCTCGAAACGGGCATGCTCCGCCGCCAGATCATCGACCACCACAGCGAGATGACCATAGCCGTCGCCGAGCTGATAGGGCTCGGTGCGACCGGCATTGACGGTGAGTTCGAGCTCGAACGGCGACGACGGATGCCGTAGATAGATCAGCGCAAAGTCAGGGAATGCGATGCGGTCTGCCGGCTCGAGCCCGAAAGCCTTGCGATAGTAGGTCAACGACCGTGCCTCATCGAGCACGCGGATCATCGAATGAACCGGCTTCGCCATCGTACACTTCCTCTACCTGATGAGATCAGCAACGCCGCGCGTCTCACTCATCCTGATCAACGTCAACTACACGCGCGAAGTCGAAAGGCGGCAGGAGCGCTTGCCTGCGTGCCGCGTAGTCGCTGTCATTCCGCAGCGCAAACAACGACCACATCTAACCGCACTGCAGCAACGATTTTTGGCCGTGCGGGGCGTTCACATGCGACTCTTTCTTGCGACTTCGTAAAGGAGGTATAGGCTCACCATTTGCGAGTTGTCTATCTTCTAAGTGAAAGCGCTCGCGCGGGACAAGACAACGATCGAATGCGCTGTCGCTGAGCGGTCCAGGACCGACGTGGTCGGTCGTGCGCCGCTGTCGGCAGCTGATTTTGACGACTGCGAAACGACTTTCGCTGAGGTAGCGACTTGCGGGCGGGATACGGCCTTAATTGAGCACCTGCTTCGTGACAGCCTCGACACCCATGACGCCAAGGGAGCCGACATGGACCAGCGAGACGTACGCGCCGCCTGGGAACGCTTCGTCGAACGAGGCGCACTGCCGAACGAACTCCGAACTCATGTGGCAAACTCGTGGCAGCGGTCGCGCGGCCACCAGGTGGCAATCGATCGCGACAAGGCGCCACTGGTCGCCGAAGCCGAGCTGTTCCGGCAGCGCGCCAAGCACGTCTCGCTCAGGCACGCTGCCCGCAACGCGCTGGAGAGCTCCCGGACCTTTTTGAGCGATGCGCATTCGATCATGATCCTCACCGATCCGTCGGGTCTGATCATCGACACCGAAGGCGATGCGCGTGTGATCGATGCGGGCCGGGCGGTGCATCTCGAGCATGGCGGACGCTGGAGCGAGGCGGATATCGGCACCAATGCGATCGGCACCGCGATGGCCGAAGCACGGCCGGTGCAGATCCATGGCGCCGAGCATTTTTGCGCCGAGGTGCAGCGCTGGACCTGCGCGGCCGTGCCGGTGCGCGATCCGGTCGACGGCGAGGTACTTGGCATCGTCGATATCTCCGGTCCTGCGACGACGTTCAATCCTCACAGCCTCGCGCTCGCGGTCTGCGTCGGGCAGCAGGTCGAGAGCGTGCTGGCCCGCGCCATCAAGGAAGATCACGAACGGCTGCTGCAGCACTATCTGGCCAAGCGCGCGCTATGGGCCGCGGACGATTGCCTGCTGATCGATCGACGCGGAACCATCCTTCACGGCAGCGAGCTCGCCCGCAAGGCGATCCGGGACAACGCACGTAGCGACGGCCACGATCCGCCGACGCGAATTCTCAAGCGGCTCGACTTCTCCGAGTGGCCGGCGAAGCTGAAGGAGCTGATCCCGGGCGCGAGCATCGATCTCGTCGCCCATGACGACACTGGCATCGGCGCCGTCGTCGTGCTGCACGCCAGGCGGCGACTGACGGCCGCCGATCGCGGCCTGCAAAAGCAGGATCATCCCGCCGATCTGCGGAAACAGCCCGCACCGACACGCTCGCTGCCGCCGCCGAGCTTGCGCTTTTGCGACGAGACGTCCGCGTTGCGCCAGCCTTGCGTGCCGCCGCGGCGATCACGATCGCTCCCCTCGCCCGCGACCAGCTTCGTCGCCGCAGATCCGGCGGTGCAGGCCGTCGTCCGCCGCGTCGAAGTCGCCGCTGCGCGACAGATGCCGATCCTGATCCGCGGCGAGACCGGCACCGGCAAGGAGCAGCTCGCGCGCCATGCCCACGCGGCCAGCGGCCGCAGCGGCGCATTCGTGCCGGTGAATTGTGCAGCGTTGCCGGACAGCCTGATCGAAGCCGAACTGTTCGGCTACGCCGAGGGCGCATTCACTGGCGCGCGGCGCGGCGGCGCGCCGGGGCTGGTGCAGGAGGCCGATGGCGGCACGCTGTTTCTCGACGAGATCGGCGACATGCCGGTCGCGTTGCAGGCTGTGCTACTACGCCTGATCGACGACTGGACGGTGCGGCCGGTCGGCGGCGCGCGCAAGCGCGTCGATATCTTTCTGGTGTCGGCCACCAATGCCGGCCTGGAAGCCGCCGTCGCCGAGGGCCGCTTCCGCTCCGACCTGCTGTATCGGCTGAACACGCTCGAAGTGACGCTGCCGCGGCTGCGCGAGCGGACCGACTTCGAACTGGTCGTGCGACATCTGATCGACGGCATCGATCCGGGCTGCGAGATCGCTCCGCCGACGATGGCGGCGCTCGCATCGCGGCCCTGGCCCGGCAATATCCGCGAGTTGCGCAACATCCTGGCGCGCATCGCCCTCGCCGGCGACGACGAACCGGGGTCGTCGGCGATCGCCGATCTGATCGGCCAAGCACCGCCGGCGAAGTCGGGATCGCTGCAGGACATGCAGCTCGCCAGCATCCTCGCGGTGCACGCCGAAACGGCCGGCAATGTCAGCGAAACCGCCCGCCGCCTCGGCGTCTCACGCAACACCGTGTACCGCGCGCTGGGACAGACGCCGCGCTGACAGGTAGCACCAAGCTCGTCATGGCCGGGCTCGTCCCGGCCATCCACGTCTTTTCTGCATTTCGATCAGCAAGGCGTGGATGCCCGGGACAAGCCCGGGCATGACGCGTTGATGATCGCGGCCTAGAGCAACTCGGCGCCACCCCCGCGCGCCGGCTCCGCGGTGATGTCGTGATACTCCGGCTTCTTGGCGATCAGCGTCTGCGTCGTCAGGATCAGCGCGGCAACCGAGCCGGCGTTGCGGACGGCCGAGTAGCTGACCTTCACCGGATCGATGATGCCCGACTTGATCATGTCGACCGTCGTGCCGGTGCGCGCGTCGAAGCCATAGCCGTTGCTGGCCTTGGCGACCTTGTCGACCGCGGCGGCGCTATCGCGGCCGCAATTGGCCACGATGCGCGCGAGCGGCTGGCTGAGCGCGCGCTGCACCAGCTCGGCGCCCTGACGCGCACTGCCGTCCAGCTTGCCGATCAGACCGTCGAGCTCCGGCGCCACGCGGATCATCGCGACGCCGCCACCGGGCACCACGCCCTCCTCGATCGCCGCACGCGTCGCGTTGATCGAGTCCTCGATCAGCTGTGCGCGGCGCTTCTGCTCGACTGGCGTCGCACCGCCGGCGAGGATCATCGCGGTGCCGCCGGAGAGTTTGGCGAGCCGCTCCTGGAATTTGTCGCGCTCAATGTTCTCCGGTGCCGCCTCGAATTGCCGCAGCACCTGTTCGCGCCGCGCCTCGATCTCCTTCGCCTTGCCGTGGCCGGCGGTGATCAGCGTCTTCGACGACGAGATCCGCACCTGCCGCGCCGAGCCGAGATCCTCGAGCTTGGCGCGCTCGAGCGTGCCGCCGAGATCGCGCGAGATCACCCGGCCGCCGGTCGCGACTGCGATGTCTTCCAGCATCGCCTTGCGCCAATGGCCGTATTCCGGCGGATGGATCGCCGCGACCTTGACGTTGGTCTTCTCGCGCCGCGACAGCAGCATCATGATCACCGGCGGCGCGACTTCCTCGGCGATGATCAAGAGCGGCCGGCCGCTCTTCTCGATCAGCGCGAACACGCCGGCGAGCTGATCGCTGGTCTGGATCTTGTGATCGGTCATCAGGATGTAGGGCTCGTCGAGCACCACCTGCATCCGCTCCACATCGGTGACCATGTGGTGCGAGAGATAGCCGCGCTCGAACGCCATGCCCTCGACCACTTCAAGCGTCGTCTCGACGGTCGAGCCGAATTCGACCGCGACGATGCCGTGATTGCCGGCGCGCGCGAAGGCTTCGGCGACCATCTCGCCGAGCCGCGGATCGTTGACCGCGATGGTGGCGATGGCGCGGATGCCGTCTGGACCGTTGACGGGCTTGGCCGCGCGCTTCAGCGCCTTGATGGTTTCCTCGACGGCGGCTTCAAGACCTTCGACCAGTTCCACCGCGTTAGCACCGCCGGCCAGCAGCTCGAGCCCATGCTGCACCAGGAAGTCCGCCAGTACGGTCGCCGTGGTGGTGCCGTCACCGGCGACCTCGTTGGTATGCTTGGAGACTTCGCGCAGCACCTGCGCGCCCATGTTCTCGAACGGGCATTCCAGCTCGATCTCGGCCGCAATGCTGACGCCGTCGCGCGACACCAGAGGCGTGCCGATCGGCCGGTCCATCACCGCATTCATGCCCTTCGGCCCCAACGTGCCGCCGACCGCCTTCGCCAGCTTGGCGACCCCTCGCCCGAGCGCTTCGCGCGCCTGGGCATCGTGAAGCATCATCTTAGCCATCGTGATCCTCCCTGGTTTTTATGCGCGCACCACGGGCGCGCGGTTTGTTTGGTCGAGCGGTTTTTCGCAACGGGGCGTCAGCGGAGTCTCGGTATCGAAGCGGACGTGCAACAGCCCGCGACACAGCGCACTGTTGAAGCCGGCATTGACGTCGACGCGCCGCAGCGCGCGGACATAGGTGGCAAGTGTCTCGGCCTGCAGCGGCTCGCCCTCGACATCGACGAAGGCCAGCGTCGACCTGGCGCCGGCAACGACCGGACGCCGCTCCAGATAGCGCGCGACCAGGCGAGCCCCGTCTTCGTCGAGATCCAGCGCCGCGAGTTCGGCGCAGGTCAGCTCGACCAGCACCTCCGGCGCGAAGCCGTCGGCGATCAGATGCGCCAGCAGCGCGCCCTGCCGACGTTGCAACGCCTTCAGAAGGAAGGTGCGCCGCACTTCGCCCAGGTCACCATCGGCTTCGTCACCGAATGTGTCCTGGAACGAGCGCCCCTCCTTCAGGCCGGTGTTGATCTTGTCGGCATACATATGCTCGCCGAGCGTCACCTCGACCGAGCGCACCCACGGCAGCTGCAGCACCGCGGTGCGCATGTCGTCGGCCATCAGGAACGAGAAATTGGCCGCGCACCAATAGGTCGGCAGGCGGAAATCGATGTGGACGCGGTGATCCGCGTCCACATCGACCCGCGTGACGAACTTCAGATCGGTCACCGACTCGTCGAGCTCCGGGTCGGTGACGGTCTGCAAGGCGCGCCAGACCTCGGCTTCGAGGTCCGCGATCGTCACGGCAGCCATGGCTTCACTCCGCCGCGTGAGCTGCGGCGAGATGATCGTAGCCGCCGGCGGCACCGATCCGCTGCTTCTGCGCTTCGATGTCGATGTTGTAGAGCCGCGCCGCGTTGAGCCCGAGGATCTTCTTCTTGGTCTCCAGCGTCAGCACCGAGCCGGTCTCCTTGCTCAGCTCCTCCGGAATCTCGAACGCCATGAAGCGGTCGATCAGCCATTTCGGCGTCCAGATGCCGTAATCGCTGCCGTACAGGATCTTGTCCGGGCCGATCCAGAACAGCAGCTCGGCCATCACATGCGCGAAGTAAGCCGGCCGCGTGTGGATGAACGGCAACGCCACGGCGAGGCCGCCATAGACGTTGGTCTCCTGGGTGGCGATCCAGCAGAAGTCGTCGAGCCGCGGCAGGCCGCAATGTTCGACGATGAAGTTGAGCCCCTGGAACGAGGTCGCGACGTCGTCGATGTCGCCGACATGGAACGAGTCCTTGTTCAGCGGGATGATGGTCGGGCCCTTGTGGACGTGGACGTTCTTGATGCCGAGCTTCTGCGCCTCCTCGAGAAAGCGATACGACTCCTTGTCGTCGAGCCGATAGCCCTTGGAGTCGCCCCGCCATTCCGCGGTGTAGAGCTTGACGCCGGTCAGCTTGTACTTCTCGACGTCGGCGTGAAGTTGCTCCAGCCCCTTGTTGCCGTCGCGGGGGTCGAACGCGCCGTTGAGGATGAAGCGCTCGGGATGCTTCTTCTTCAGCGCCGCATTGCGCTCCACGGTGTTGAAGCCGTTGTTGTAGAAGTCCGTCAGATAGGTCGACTGCAGGATCGCCATGTCGTCATAGCCATGCACGAACAGATCGTCGTGCATGGTCTGCGCGTCGTATTTCTCGAATTTGTCCTGTGGCCACTTCTCTTCGGCCGGGCTGAGGTTCGAGTGATAGGCGTAGAAGCATTCGATGAACTGCTTGCCGTGGATGTTCTTCTGATTGGCCGGGCTACCGTCCCAGAAATGAGTGTGGCCGTCGATCACGAAGATCTCTTCGCCGGATGCCGTCCTGTACATCGCGTTTCTCCCTGTCGTCCCATTCGGGCGTTTTGATTAGCGGATCGATCGATCCAGGCTCGTGGAGGTAGGGAGCCGGCGCACGGCCGGCTCCGTCCGCGTCAGTGTTCGATGTAGGCGAGCGCTTCGTTCATGTCGCCGAAGCAGACCACGGTGTCGTCGTCGACCATCACCATTCGGCCGTAGTGCGTCGAGGTCGAGATCTCGAACAGATACGGCGTCATCTCGCGGCCGAGCGCTTCGCTGATCTCGCTCATCTTGAAGACCAGCTTGCCCTCGCCGTCGATCCGGATCATCGCCGGCATGAACGTCACCTTGACGCCGACCTTCTGCTCCATGACTTCGGCGATGGCGCGGGCCTCGACGCTGTCGTTCATCGTCACCCCGCACTGGTGCGAGATCGTCTCCTCGAATTTGATGTCCTTCATCGACTTGAAGATGTTGGTCGCGGCCTCGGTCATCTGGTTCTCCTTGAGGTGATGGCTTGATTGCATGCGTTCAGGATCATCTCCGCGCCGCCGATCACGGCGCGGTGAGGCCCACTTGGGCGCAGATCGTCTTGATGCGGTTGTCGGCCTGCGCCTGCGCGTCGGCGAAGCCGGTGAACTTGACGCGCGGCTGCGACCAGATCGGCTGCAGATTGCTGGCCGCCTCGCGCGCCAGCGCGCCGTGATGCGCCATCCAGCCGTTGAACAGATCGCGGTTGTGCGCGCCGTTCTCGTTGTCGTGCGTCAGCATGTGGATCAGCTCGACGGTGTTGGCGAGATTGCGCTCGTAGTCGGCCTCGGCCGCGGCAACCACGGACGGAGTCGCGAAGTCGCCCTGGGAGGCGGCCATCTGCATGATGAAGCCGCTGCGGAACAGCTCGCCGACCAGCGGCTCGAACACCAGATTGGTCGCGAGATATTGCTCGAGATAGTCGGTGGCGCCCATGATGGCTTCGATCGCCTTGCGGGTGCCCTGCCAGATCGGGTCTTCGAGCCAGTGGGTCTTGCCGGCGGTGTGGTCGAAGTTCCCGATGTCCATGCCGATCTCGCTGAGATACAGCGTCAGATCCTGGGCGAAGCGCAGCTTGTAGGACGAGTTGGTCAGCGTCGCGTTGTTGATCATCTGGGTGTAGCCGTAGCGCTGCGCCTGCATCAGCGAGGTGCCGAGCCCGAATTCGGCGTGCTTGTAGGCGCCGAGATGATCCTGCAGCACCTTGACCCAGGCAGAGTCGAAGCGCTTCGGCGCGCCCGACTTGCGGGCGTTCTCGATCACGCCCTGCACCATGCCGCAGATCGTCGACTGCCGCTGATAGTGCGTGCGCTCCCACTCCTGGTCGACGGCGCGGAACTGATGCCAGTTCGAGCTGCGTGCCTTGGTCCAATTCTTCGAATAGGTCGGCGTGCCGTCCGGAAACGAGATGATCCAGTCCTGCAGCAGATAGCGCTCCGGATCGGGCTGCACGTCGACCGTCATGTCCTCGTAATGCGTCGCCTTGCGCGCCTTCGGCTCGTAGTAATTGTACTTCCTGCTGTCCGATCCGGCGAAGATCGCGGATCCGGCGGCGCCGGACTTCTGGACGGTCTGTGGGCTCGCACTCATGTCATCCTCCCTGGGTTCTGGTTTGTTTGGCAGAGTCGTGATCGAGGTCTTGGGATAGCCGTCGGCCGTCAGCGCGTGGCCGGCGTGAACTTGTCGAAGAAGATGTGATCGGGCTCGACATTGGCCATCTGCAGCACCGGCAGCACCGCATCGATCATCGGCACCGGCCCGCAGGCATAGGCGTCGATCGTGCCGCTCAAGCCTTCGGCCGCGAGCCGGCGCTGCACCACCTCGTGGATGAAGCCGGTCTCGCCGTCCCACTGATCGTCGGCCGTGGCGTGCGACAGCGCCGGGATGAACTGGAAGTCCGGCAGGGCCTTGGCCACCGCCGCGATCTCGTCGAGCATGAACAGATCGGCCCGCGTCCGCGCACCGTAGAAGAACCGCACCGGCCGCTGATCGCCGCTCTGCACCTGATCGGACAGCATCGACCACAGCGGCGACATGCCGGAGCCGCCGCCGATCAGCAGCAGCGGGCCGGTGCGGCCCTCGCGGCGGAAGCAGGTGCCGTAAGGGCCCTTGGCCTGCAGCACGGCGCCGGGCTGCAGCGCGCCGTCGAGCTGCGACGAGAACAGCCCGTTCGGATATTTCTTGATGATGAAGGACAGCCGCGTGCCGTCAACCGGCGCATTGGCCATGGAGAACGCGCGCGTCACGCCGATCTCCGGCAGCGTGAGGTCGACATACTGACCGGCCCAGAACTTCATCGGCTTGTCGAGGTCGATCTCCAGCAGCCGAATGTCGTGGGTCAGCGCCGTCACCTTGGCGAGCCGCGCCTCGAACGACTTCACCGCGATCGAATGCGACAGCAGCTCCTCGTCGAAATTGAGCAGCTCGACTTCGAGATCGCTGTAGGCGTGGGTCTTGCAAAGCAGCACGTGCTCGTTCTCGCGCTCGTAATCCGGCAGCGCGAAGGTGGAGTATTTCAACATCTCGATATCGCCGCTCAGCACGCGCGCCTTGCAAGAGCCGCACTGGCCTTCCTTGCAGCCATGCATCAGCGCGATGCCCTGGCGGAATCCGGCGTCCAGAACGGTCTCGCCTTCCTCGACATCCATCTCGATGCCGACCGGCTCGAGGCGGACCTTGTAGGTGGTGGTGGTTTCCGACATGGATCTCGGCCTGGTTAATGGGACGGAGTTGGCAGCGCGCACCGCGCCGCATCGGCGGGGACGAGAGGGCCGCGACGTGCGGCCCCCTCGCCTCGTTCAAGGCTTAGTTGCAGGGGTTGATGGTGAAGCCCTTGCGATACTCGGCGACGGCGGCGTCGCGTTCGGCGCCGGGCTTCAAGGCACGGAACGAGCGCAGCGGGCTGCCGAGCGTGTTGCCGCGGACGTGGTCGAGCGTCCACATGTCCTTCTGCTCGAAGCGCAGATGCGGCTGCGGCACCAGCGTCTTGCCGTCGGAGCGCACGAAGCCGAGATCCACCAGGGCATCGGCGTGATCCCAGCCGTGGTAGCACTCCTCCCACTCGCGGCGACCGCTGAAGCGGCCCATCGCGGGCGTGGCGCGGCCTTCATACTCGGCGGCGAACGCCACCTTGTGGGTCCAGCGGCAGCCTTCCGAGCAGTAGGTGTAAACCTTGCCGTCGACTTCGTCGCAGCAGAAGTCTTCGCGGATCAGGCACGGCACCATGCAGCTCCAGCAGCGGTGCGGATAGACGTAGCCGACGTCGGAATTGAAGGCGATCACCTTCTCGCCCGGCTTCGACAGCTTCGCGTACCACTTCCAATAATCGCCGAATTCGGCGTACCAGCCCGGATATTTGTGCTCGAACCACTCGAAATCCTTCTCGGTCTGGGCTTCGATGCGCCAGAAGTTGAACGACCAGCCGACCGAGAAGAACTGCGCGGTCTTGTGGACGTAATTCTTCTTGACGATGCGGTCCCAGGCCTCGGCGACGTCGTCGTGGTGGATCTTGATGCCGTACTTCTCGAGCGGCAGCATGTAGGTCCGGTAGTAATCCTCGTAGATCCAGCGGTGCCACAGCTCGGCGTAGGACTCCTTGTTCTTGTCGCGGTTGGTGGTGCCGTATTCGATGAAGGTACCGATCGCGGCGTCGACGATCGCGTGGTTCTGCCAGAACGCGTATTTCAGGTCGCGCTCGAGCAATTGGTGGTTCGACGGATCGTGGATCATCGCCATCAGCATCGAGTGGCCGTTGCCGATGTGGCGGGATTCGTCGGACTGCACCGACAGGAACACGGTCGGCAGCGCATAGTCGCCGTTGCGGGCCGCTTCCGACGGCATCGCGACGAACAGCGTGTTGGTGAAGGCGGTCTCGGCCACCACCGTCAGATAGATGTTGGCGGCGGTGATCGCGTCACCGGTCAGGAAGCCCTCGGCGAACTGCCGGCCGATCGTTGTGGCGTAGCACTTGCCGAACGCCGCTTCGGTGATGTCGAAGCCGGCGGGATCGATGTAGTTCTCCATGTACCACTTCTTCAGATTCATCTGAATCGTGGAATGGCGGAACTCGTCGACCATCTGCATGGTGAAGCCGGTGCGCAGTTCCTCGCCCGGCGCCAGCCGGCCGACCATCGCCATCGACCGCGCCGCCGAGATTTCCGGGAACGGAATGATCGCCAGGAACAGCTTCATCCATTCGACCCAGCGCGGCTCGACATTGCGGAACATGTCGCCGCGCAGCGCCGCGTCGAGCGCGCCGTAGACGCGGTTGTCCTTCTCTTCCTGCATCGGGAAGTAGGAGCGCAGCACCTGCTTCATGGGGTCGCGCGGCACCCGCGAGATCTTGTAGTCGGTCGGGAAGGTCATCGCCTCCTGGACGTAGCTCGGCGTCCAGCCCAGATCGGACACGCGGTTGGCGGCTTCCGCTGTGCTGATGCCCTTCTGGCTCACGATCTTGTTCAGCGTCAGTGTCTCAGACATTTACTTCTCCCTTGGACGTTGCTTGGACTTCGTCTTGACTTCACTTCCTGCCTTCGTTGGTCGGGCGCCCGCTCGACAATCGATTGCTACGCATGAGGCAGGTGCGCCCGATGGTCGGTGGTCCGTCGCTCAGGACGGGCCGGAGACCGGCCGCTCGGCCGGGTCGCGTTGCGCGGCGCCCTTGGTCAAGGGCTTGCCTTCGGCGATGAAGCGCGCGGTGAGCACTAGCGCGCCCATCGCGAAATCCTTGCCGTGGCTGGCGATCATCGCCTCTGCGATGGCCGCGAGTTGAATGAAGAAGCCGTCCTTGGAGCGGTCCTCTTCGCTGAGTTCGATCGGATCGGCTGGCGGCACGCGGTCCGTGCGCGGCGCTTTGCCGGCTGTGCGGATGTTGTTGCTGGTCATCATGCGTTTCCTGATCGGTAGTGAGTGCCCCCGCCCTGCGGGCCGGCGTCGAATTCGAGCAGCGATGCGTTGAGCCACTCGCGTTCGGCGACGAGCCGATCGTGTTCGTCCTGCAGCGCCTTGAACCGCGCGGTGAGCCGCTCGACCTCGGCTTCGGCGTCCTCCGATGCGCCGGGCAGCCGGCTGTCGCGGAGCGCACAGTGCAGTTCGATCTCGGCGCCGCCGCGCGCGCTGTCGTTGCGCAGCTGCGCCTCGTTGTTGCGGATGATGGCTTCGATCAGCCGGTGCCTCGCCAGCATGCTGGCGCGGGCCGCCTCGCGATCCAATCGGTCACCTCCCGGAGGATCTTCCGCACTGCTCTTGGTCATGTCGCCCATCCAGGTTTGCGGCGGCGAGCGAACCGCCTCGCAGCGGCTCGTCATGGCACCAGCACGGCGCGGCCGTGGATGCGGCCATGGTGCAGATCGTGCAGCGCATCGTTGGCGGCGCTGAGCTTGTATTCCTTGGTGTGGAGCTGAACGAGGCCACGATCGGCGAGCTTCATCAGCTCGACCAGCTCGGCGTAGCTGCCGACCAGATTGCCCACGATGGTCTTTTCGGTGGTGATCAGGTCGATGGTGGGCAGCTCGATTTTGCCGCCGTAGCCGACCACGTAGTAGAAGCCGTCGTTCGCCGTCATCGCCAGGCCGCGGGCGACCGCCTCGCCCTCGCCGACGAAGTCGATCACGGCTTCAGCACCGCGCCCGCCGGTCAGCGCCAGCACCGCTTCGACCTCGTTGCCGTCCGCCTTCACCAGATGATGCGCGCCGCAGGTCTTGGCGAGTTCGAGCGACTTGTCGTCGCGATCGACCACGATGATTTCGGCGGCGCACAACGCGGCCAGCACCTGAATGCCGATATGGCCGAGACCACCGGCGCCGATCACGGCGGCATACTGCCCGGGCAGCAGATGCCGCGACGCCTTCTTCGCAGCGCGATACGCGGTGAGGCCGGCGTCGGTGTAGGGAGCGACGTCCTTCGGAGCTAGCGTCTTCGGCAGCTTGATCAGCGAGCGCTGCCCGGTCAGCAGATATTGCGCGTAGCCGCCATTGGTGTTGATGCCCGGAAATGCGCTGTCGTCGGCGTGCATGTCGTTGCCGCGCCGGCACGCCAGGCAATGACCGCTGGTGACCAGCGGATGGCAGATGACCGGATCGCCGACCTTGATGCCTTCGACACCGGGGCCGATCGCCTCGACCCAGCCGGCGTTCTCGTGGCCCATGATGTAAGGCAGGTTGACGTCAACCTTGCTGCGCCAGATGCCTTCGACGATATGCAGGTCGGTGCGACACACACCGGCGCCGCCGATCCGCACCACCACATCGGACGGCCGCGTGATCTTCGGATCCGCGACGTCTTCGTATTTGACGAATTCCTTCGCCGTCAGCTTCTCGTCGAATGCATGCAGAACCGCGGCTTTCATCGACCCTTCGCTCCCTGAAAATTATTTTTTGTTCTGCCGCCTCGTTGGTGCCGGGCGACGAACTAACAACAGCAAGAGCTGTGCCACGCGACTAACAGGCTGAACTACATGGATTTCCGCGCGAGCACACAACGTCCCGCCGATCCGCACCGGATCATCGCAATGAACATTGATGTTCCGTGACGGAACACTTCTCGCGCGGAACGATGGATTTGGAATTCTGCTTAGTTGGAATATGTTGAAATCCGAACGCCGCATCGAGAAGCCGAACACGGCTCGCGGGACGGAGGAACGTCGGATGCTTGATGAGGGAGGGCAATCGATGCTGCTTGCCGGGCGGCGCCTGGACAATATCGGGTTAGCGCTCGAGCAACGCGGCGGTTCGCCGGCCGGCTATATGCCGGTCGATATCTACGACAGCTGGATGCGCTGCATCGCACTCGGACTCGACATGCGGCAACCGCCGCCTCCGGAATTCGTCAGTCCGGCAACCTTGCGCCAGGAACAGCAGCGCTGCTCTCTGGTGCGCGGCCTCGCGCTGGCCGAGATGCACACGCTGCATCAGCAGATCTCCGGCTCCAACTTCATGGTGGCGTTCGCCAGCGCCGAGGGGCTGCTGCTCGATATCATCGGCGATCGCAGCTTCCGCGATGCGTCGGACGCCGCCGGCATCAGGCCGGGAGCGCTGTGGACCGAGCGCCACTGCGGCACCAATGGGCTCGGCACGGCGGCGCATCTGAAGCGCCCCGTTGCGGTGCACGGCGATCAGCATTTCTTCCCGCGCTACAACAATCTCACTTGTGTCGCCGCGCCGATCTTCGCGCCCGACGGCGAGCTGACCGGCATCCTCGACGCCTCGTCGGATTGCCTGTCGCGCCAGACTCATACTCAGGCGCTCGTCGGCATGGCGGCGACGCAGATCGAGAACGGCCTGTTCCGCGAATATCACCGCGGCAATATCCTGATCGCCTTTCACAACCGCGGCGAGTATCTGCACACGCTCAGCGCCGGCCTGCTCGCCATCGACGAGGACGGCCGCATTCTGTCCGCCAATCGTGCCGCGCGTGTCTTGCTGCACGGCCTGCCGGCGGCCGCTGGACGACATTTCGCGGACGTATTCCGCACCGACTTCCACCGCTTCGTCGATGAAGGACGGCGCAGCGAGCGGCAGAGCCTGGAAGACGACGTCGGCAGTCAGTTCGTCGCTACGATCGAGAATACCCGGCAATTTCCGATGCTGTCGCAGCCGCGCATCAAAGCGGCACCTGCTCCGGTGCCGGCGGCGACCGAATTCGTCTCCGCCGATCCGGCGATCGCCGCAATCGTGCGGCAGGTCGAGAACGCCGCGGCGCGCAAGATGCCGATCCTGGTGCGCGGCGAGACCGGCACCGGCAAGGAGCAACTCGCCCGCCACGCCCACGCCGCGAGCCGCCGTAGCGGCGCCTTCGTCCCGGTGAACTGCGCGGCGCTGCCCGACAGCCTGATCGAAGCCGAACTGTTCGGCTACGCCGAGGGCTCGTTCACCGGCGCGCGGAAAGGCGGAGCGAGCGGACTGTTCAAGGAGGCCGATGGCGGCACGCTGTTCCTCGACGAGATCGGCGACATGCCGGTGTCGCTGCAGGCCGTGCTGCTGCGCTTCCTCGACGACTGGACTGTGCGTCCGGTCGGCGGCGCCAAGCGCAAGGTCGATGTCCAGCTCGTCTCGGCCACCAATGCCGATCTCGACGAGTCGATCGCCAAGGGCCGCTTCCGCTCCGACCTGCTGTTTCGCCTCAACACCCTCGAAGTGACGCTGCCGCCGCTGCGCGAGCGCACGGACTTCGCCGACATTGCCCGGCACGTGCTGGCCCGGATCGATCCGTCGGCCCGACTGACGCCCGGCGCGATCGATCGGCTCGCCGAACTCGATTGGGACGGCAACATCCGGCAATTGCGCAACGTGCTGTCGCGGCTGTCGCTCGACGAACAAGGCGGCCTGATCGGCGAAGCAGCCGTGAAAGCCGTGATCGGCCATCTGATGTCCAGGCGACTACCCGGCAGCGCGGCGGCAAGCGGCGGTGGACTCAAGCGCGGCCTGCGCGACTTGCAGCGCGCGCAGTTGCTCGCCGCCTACACCGAGGCCGGCAACAATGTCAGCAAGGCGGCGCGCAAGCTCGGCGTGTCGCGCAACATGATCTATCGCGCGCTGCGCGAGACGGACTGATCGCGTAGCTCGCCGCTCAGCAATTCAACACTCAGCAAGGAGGATGCTGTGTTCGAACCGCAGAACAAGCTGGAGACGCTGATGCAGGCCGCCGCCCAGGATCCCGGCGCGGCACCGGCGTTCTATCAGGCGCTGATGAAGTCGGAGATCTACATCCTGGTGCCGGAAGCGCCGGTTGCGCCCGGCGAAAGCCGCGCGCTGCAGCCGCAGGAGACGATCAACGTCGCCACCGTCGATTTCCAGGGCCTGCGCTGGCACCCGGCCTTCACCTCGAAATCGCGCATCTCCGATTATGTCAAGGAACCCGAGAGTTGCCTCGGCGCCGTCGCCGCCGACCTGTTCGCGATGCTGCCGGGATCGAATTTCTGGCTGAACCCGTCGTCCGAGTGCCAGAAGCCCCTGCCCGCCTCGGAAATCGAACTGATCACCAGCGCAAAAATCCTGGAGACGATCGGCGCGCCGGCCGGCCGGCAGCGCCGCGCACCACGCAAAGGCTGAGAGCCAACATCGTCAGCAACGAACCGCCGACATCTTCGACTGCGGCGGGATCGCTCGCACCGCAAAGTTGTGCCCGGCCGATGCCGCCGCGAAAGCGAGCGCATCGCTGCCGGCGGCAGCGCGTGCCGATGAGGTCGCGGCCAGCTTCCTCGCGAACGCTTGCGCGCGAACGCGTCGTCACGACTGTGACCGACCGAAGGCAGCGGGAACATCCATTCCCGTCCGCCGCTCCTTGAGGAAATTTACCGCTCCCACCCGTGAGGAAAGCAGCGCTGGCGTTGCTATTTTCCCGCACGCCTCGACAGGCCACGCGCGCCTGACCATCATTCTCACCACCGACAATGGCCGGAAGGGTGGAGCTGAATGCTGCGGCGCGACGTGTTCGACCTATCAGCAGCCGTCGCCTGGGCAGCGTTGCTACCGCCGCGCGCAAATGGCGAGTCGTTCGCCGGGACACGCATCACCCATTGGGCCACGGCGTGCGGATGATCGTCCCACCGATCGCAACGCGCTGTCGCCGTCGCCTCAAGCGTAACCGTAGCGGCGGCAACCACTACTGATCACAAGGAGCAATCCCCGATGACTTCAGCTGTTGCACCGGCATTTGGACCGGCGTCCAATTTCCTCTGGTTTCTGCCGACTCACGGCGACGGCCATTATCTCGGGACCTCGAAAGGCGGACGCGAGGTCGACTTCGGCTATCTGCGTCAGGTCGCGCAGGCGGCCGATCAGCTCGGCTATTTCGGCGTGCTGCTGCCGACCGGGCGAAGCTGCGAGGACTCGTGGGTGGTCGCGTCCGCTGTGGCGCCGTGGACCGAGCGGCTGCGTTATCTGGTCGCCGTGCGTCCCGGCCTGCAATCGCCGAGCGTGGCCGCACGCATGACTGCAACGCTCGACCGCGTCACCGGCGGCCGGCTGCTGATCAACGTCGTCACCGGCGGCGATCCGGTCGAGAACAAGGGCGACGGCATCTTCCTGGCGCACGACGAACGCTACGAAGTCACCCGCGAATTTCTCAACGTCTATTCGGATCTGCTGTCCGGCAAGACCGTCAACGTCGCCGGCAAGCACATCACCATCGAGGACGGCCGGCTGCTGTTTCCGCCGCTGCAGAGCCCGCGGCCGCCGCTGTATTTCGGCGGCTCGTCCGACGCCGGGATCGATGTCGCGGCCGATACGGTCGACAAGTATCTGACCTGGGGCGAGCCGCCGGCGCTGGTCGCCGAGAAGGTCGCCCGCGTCCGGTCCGTCGCCGAACCGCGCGGCCGCAAGCTGTCGTTCGGCATCCGGCTGCACGTCATCGTACGCGAGACCAATGAGGCGGCGTGGGCCGCGGCCGACGACCTGATCCGCTACGTCACCGACGACACCATCGCGGCGGCGCAGAAGGTGTTCGCGCGCATGGATTCGGTGGGACAGAAGCGGATGGGAGAGCTGCACGGTGGCCGGCGCGACAAGCTGGAGATCAGCCCAAATCTCTGGGCCGGCGTCGGCCTGGTACGCGGCGGCGCGGGCACCGCGCTGGTCGGTGATCCGCAGACTGTCGCAGCGCGTATCAAGGAGTATCAGGACATCGGCATCGACACGTTCATCCTGTCCGGCTACCCGCATCTCGAGGAGGCCTACCGTTTCGCCGAGCTGGTGTTCCCACTGGTGAAGCCGCAGCACGCGGGCAACGTCACGCAGCTGCGCGTCAACTCCGGACCGTTCGGCGAAACCATCGCCAACGCGCATCTGCCGAGCGGCAAGCAGGCGGCCAAATCATGAGCCTCGTCGAGACCCTCGCCCGCCCGCGCAGCTGGCGCCTGCCGCGCGCTGATGGCCTGATCCAGTGGATCGTGCCGCTGCTGATCATCGTGCTGTGGCAGGCGGCGTGCAGCTTCGGCCTGGTCTCGGCGCGCGTGCTGCCGGCGCCGAGTGATGTCGTCGTGGCCGGCTGGAAGCTGCTGCAATCCGGCGAACTCGTGCGCAACATCTGGGTCAGCTTCTGGCGCGCGTCGGTCGGCTTCGCCATCGGCGGCGGCATCGGTTTCGCCTTCGGCCTCGCCAACGGCCTGTCCAGCCTCAGCGCGAAACTGTCCGACACTACGCTGCAGATGGTCCGCAACGTCCCGCATCTGGCGCTGATTCCGCTGGTGATCCTGTGGTTCGGCATCGACGAGCAGGCCAAACTATTTCTGGTGGCGCTCGGGGTGTTCTTCCCGATCTATCTCAACACGCTGCACGGCATCCGCACCGTCGATCCGCAGCTGATCGAGATGGGCCGGATCTACGGCATGAGCAATCTCGAACTGTTCCGCCGCGTGATCTTCCCCGGCGCGCTGCCCTCGGTGTTCGTCGGCGTCCGCTTCGCGCTCGGCATCATGTGGCTGACGCTGATCGTGGCGGAAACCATCGCCGCCTCATCCGGCCTCGGCTACATGGCGATGCAGGCGCGCGAATTCATGCTGATCGACGTCGTGGTGCTGTCGATCCTGATCTACGCCCTGCTCGGCAAGCTCGCCGACAGCGCATCCCGGCTGCTCGAGCGGCTGACGCTGTCGTGGCATCCGGCGTTCCAGAAATCGTGAGGCGGCGATGATGGAAGCTCTGCAATTTCTCGTCGCCGACCCCCGGCCTCGTCCGGACGACCTCGACGACGGCCCTGCTCACGAAGCGCCGCCGCTTCGTCCGGCGACGCCCGCGCTGCCGCTGGACATTCGGGGCCTGCGCAAATCCTTCGGCGATAACGATGTGCTGCGCGGCATCGACCTGCACATTCCGGCCGGTCAGTTCGTCACCATCGTCGGCCGCAGCGGCTGCGGCAAGAGCACGCTGCTGCGCCTGATCGCCGGACTGGAGACGCCGACCGCCGGCCACATCGGCTTCGGCGAGGACAAACTGCCGGGCGATGTCCGCGTCATGTTCCAGGAGCCGCGGCTGCTGCCTTGGGCCCGCGTGCTCGCCAACGTCGAAGTCGGTCTCGGTGCCGAACGCAATTCGCCGAATGCCCGCGCGCGCGCCGATGCGGCGTTGATCGAGGTCGGGCTCGACGACAAGCGCGACCAGTGGCCGGCAGTGCTGTCGGGCGGCCAGAAGCAGCGCGTCGCGCTGGCGCGTGCGCTCGTCAGCCGGCCGCGCGTGCTGGCTTTCGACGAACCGCTCGGCGCGCTCGACGCGCTGACCCGCATCGCCATGCAGCGTCTGCTCGAACAGGTGTGGCAGGACCAGGGCTTCACCGCCATCCTGGTGACTCACGACGTCGCCGAGGCGGTGGCGCTCGCCGATCGCGTGCTGGTGATCGAGGACGGCCGCATCGCCAAGGACCTGCTGATCGACCTGCCCCGCCCGCGCCAACGCGGCTCGGCCGAACTCGCCGCGCTCGAAGGCGAGATCCTGCGCGACCTGCTGAAAGGTTCGGAGGGCGCGTTCGAGCTGTGAGGCTACCGCCATGACGCTTGCGATCGACGACTGTCTGCGCTCCGCCTCTCCGGCGGACTTCGCCCATGCGATGCGCCAGCTCGCCAGCGGAGTCAGCATCATCACCGCCGGCAGCGGCAGCGCCCGAGTGGGCATGACCGCAACGGCCGTGACATCGCTGTCGGCGAGCCCGCCGATGCTGATCGTCTGCCTCAACCGGACGTCTTCGGCCGGCCCAACCATCGCCCAGAGCCGCAGCTTCGCGGTCAATATCCTCGCCGCCGATCAGATCGAGATCGGCGAACGTTTCGCCGGCAAAGGCGGCTTCAAGGGCGCCGCGAGGTTCACTGCCGGCGCTTGGGCCGCCGGCGTCTCCGGCGCCCCGGTTCTGTCCGGCGCGCTCGCCAGCCTCGAATGCGAACGCGACGAACTGATCGAGCGGCATACTCATACGATCCTGATCGGCCGCGTCGTTCACACCGCAACGCTGCCGCGCAAGTCATCACTGGCCTACTGGCAGGGCAGCTACGTCGCGATCGATCGCGACGAGGACCTTCTCCGACTCGCCGAAGTCAGCGTCCCCGGCGCCAAGCACGGTTAGTTCGACGCTGACGACTATCAGCTCGTGCTCGCGTCTATTCTCTGCCAACAAGCTCGCATGACGCAGCATGGTATTAACGCGCCACTCCGATCTTTGGAATTCAACCGGACGTCGTTCGCGTTTCTAATGAGTGCCCCGCAAACGATCCTTGGAGCAGGCCCATGAAGACTTCGCGCAGATCGCTGTTCGCCCTCGCCTTCGCCGCCCTCGCAGCCTCGTCGATGAGCGCCGCCTCCGCCGCCGAGCTGAAGGAAGTCCGCATCGGCTTCCAGAAGGCCGGCATCCAGCCGGCCGTGAAAGAACGCGGCGTGCTGGAGGCGACGCTGAAGG
>NZ_JBMDXE010000347.1:0-36422 GCF_048594845.1 Rhodopseudomonas sp.
CGACCGCGGGCAGCCAGTTGAGCTGCACGGAGAAGATGATCACCAGCACCATGCCAAGCCAGTAATGCGGCACGGAGACGCCGGCGATCGCGATCGAGGTCGACACCTTGTCGATCCAGGTGTCGCGGAAGTAACCGGCCAAGAGGCCGAACAGTAGCCCAAACGAGAACCCGATGATCGCTGCGGCGATCGCCAGCATCACGGTGTTACTCACCGCGCGCAGCACCTCGGCCAGCACCGGACGGCCGGTGGCGATCGAATTGCCGAGATCGCCGTGCAGCGCCTTCCACAGCCACAACCCGAACTGCACCGGCAGCGGCCGGTCGAAGCCATAGGCGGCACGCAGCTGCGCCGCGAGTTCCTGCGACGCGTCGGCCGGCAACACCGCCACCAGCGGATCGCCGGGCGTGATGTGCACCAGCATGAAGCAGACCAGCGCGACGCTGATCACGATCGGGATCACATAAACGAGGCGGCGGGCGATGTAGACGAGCACTGGTTGTTCCTTACGGCGCAACTTGAGAAGGCGGATGAGTCTCCAGATTGGAAACCCCTCCTTCGTCAAGCCCGGCCATGACGTCGAGAGTTAGTGCGACCGGGCCGCGCATTAAGCGACCCGTCAGAAGCAGGCATCAGCCCCGTCATTGCGAGCGAAGCGAAGCTATCCACAGCGCAGTGCACGGAGCTGGATTGCTTCGTCGCTGAGCCTGCACTCGGACGGCGCGTAGCGCCGATCCGGGTGCTCCTCGCAATGACGAGACGCCCCCACTTAAGGCGCGATCGTCACCGGCGAGAAGTCGACGAACCAGCTCTTCGGTTGCACGAAGCCCTTGATCTTTGGGCTCAGCGCGCGCGGGCCGACGTCGTGGGCGACGTAGAGGAACGCGGCGTCGTCGATCGAAGCGGCGTTCAGCTCCGCCAGCGCCTTGTCGCGCTCCTTCTCGTCGAACGAGGTGCGGGCCTTCTTCACCAGCTCGTCGAACTTCGGGTTGTTGATGAAGCCCCAATTGTTCGACACCGGCGGCGCCATCGACGACTGCAGGAAGCGCACCAGCGCGAAGAACGGGTCCATCGCCGCGTAGGTGATGTTGACCGCGTCGCTGCCGTTGGCGCTTGGATCCTTGACGCCGCGGCGCCAGTTGGTGAACAGCGTATTCCATTCGATGACGTCGAGCTTGACGTCGAAGTAGCACTCGGCCAGCGCCTGCTGCAGATACTCGTTCATCGGCAGCGGCAGCATCTGGCCGGAGCCGGATGCCGAAGTCTGGATCTTGACGCTGAGCTTCTTGGTCGGGCCGAAGCCAGCTTCCTTCATCAGCTTCTGGGCGGCGGGCAGATCGTACTTGATCTGGAACGTCGGGTTGCCGCGCCACGGATGGCCGGGCTCGAAGGTGCCGGTCGCCGGCACCATCAGGCCCGCCAGCAGGCCGTCACGCAATCCTTCGCGATCGATGCACAGGTTCGCGGCCTTTCGGACGCGGATGTCGTTCCAGGGCGAGCCTTCGATGCGCGAGAACTGCCACGGCCAGACGTGCGGCTGCTCGTTCTTCTCGATCTTGAAGCCGCGGCCCTCGATCTCCTTCACCGCATCCGGCGCCGGCGCTTCGACCCAGTCGACCTGACCGGCAAGCAGCGCCGCGGTGCGCGCATTGGCTTCCGGCATCGGCAGCAGCACCATGCGGTCGGCCTTCGGCACCCGCGCCTTGTCCCAGTAATTGTCGTTCTTGACCAGTTCGAGCCGCTCGCGCGGCGTAAACTTCGCCATCTTCCACGGGCCGGTACCGGCCGCGTCCTTGGCGAACGCCGCCCACGCGGCCTGCGACTTCGCCTTGGCGTCGGCGCCTTCGGCGCGCTCGTACAGCACCTGCCACTTCGCCGGGCTGACCATGAACAGATTGGTGAGGTTGATCGGCAGGAAGCTGTCGGGCTCCTTGGTGGTGAGCTCGACAGTCATGTCATCGATCTTCTTCGCCGATACCAGCGTCGGCATGCGCGACGCGGTAACGCCGACCTGGCTGGCGTCGAATTGCGGCGCCTCCTTGTTCAGGACCTTGTCGACGTTCCACACCACGGCGTCCGCGTTGAACGGCGTGCCGTCGTGGAAGGTGACGCCCGGGCGCAACTTGAAGATCCACTTGGTCTTGTCGGCATCCTCGACCTTCCACTCGGTGGCGAGGCCGGGGATTACCACGCTGGCCTTGGTGGCGGACGACAGATCCCACATCGTCAGCCCGTCATACATCGTCAGGCCGGTGAAGCGGTTGCCTTCGAAGCCCTGATCGGGCTGGCCCAGCGTGCGCGGAATGTCCGCCGCCGTCATACCGATCCGCAGCACGGTTTCGGCGGCGGCGAGATGAGGCAGCGCCATGGCGCTGACGGTGGCCAAAGCGAACAGCGCGGTGGTACGGCGGAGAACGCGAAGGTGACGCATGCTGGAAACTTCCCGTGTGACTAATTTGTGCGCTGCATTATGCAATGCGTGTGCCACCCAAAGCGGCAGGATCGTTGGCACACAAATAAATGCGACCTCTCGCCTCAGGCGGTCCGAATTGGCACTCGCATTGCAAGCTTCTGCGCCATCGTCATGAGGAGATCAGTTGCAATGAAGCGACTTGGAAGTGCGTTGATGCTGGCCGCGATGATCGCCGCCGCGGGCGTCGTCGGCCCCGCGCGAGCCGAATCCGTGGTGCGTTACGGCATCTCGATGGCCGATATTCCGCTGACTACGGGCCAGCCGGACCGCGGCGCCGGCGGCTATCAGTTCACCGGCTACACCATCTACGATCCGCTCGTGGCCTGGGAAATGAACGTGGCCGATCGCCCCGGCAAGCTGGTGCCGGGCCTCGCGACCGAATGGAAAGTCGACGACGCCGACAAGACCAAGTGGCGCTTCACCCTGCGCAAGGGCGTCAAGTTTCACGACGGCAGCGACTTCAACGCGGACGCCGTGGTCTGGAATCTAGACAAGGTGCTCAATGAAAAGGCACCGCAGTTCGACAAGCGCCAGAGCGCGCAGGTCAAGACCCGGCTGCCGTCGGTGAAGAGTTACGCCAAGATTGATGATTACACGGTGGAGATCACCACCAAGGCGGTCGACTCGTTCTTCCCGTATCAGATGCTGTGGTTCCTGGTGTCGAGCCCGACGCAGTACGAGAAGGTCGGCAAGGACTGGGACAAGTTCGCGGCGAATCCGTCCGGCACCGGACCTTTCAAGCTGACCAAGCTGGTGCCGCGGGAACTCGCGGAGCTCACCAAGAACAACGACTACTGGGATAAGTCGCGGCTGCCGAAGACCGACAAGCTGATCCTGGTGCCGATGCCCGAAGCGCTGACCCGTACCAACGCGCTGCTCGCCGGTCAGGTCGACCTGATCGAGACGCCCGCGCCGGACGCGGTGCCGCAGCTCAAATCGGCCGGCATGAAGATCGTCGACAACGTAACGCCGCACGTCTGGAACTATCACGTCAGCGTGCTGCCCGGTTCGCCCTGGACCGACATCCGGCTGCGCAAGGCGCTCAACCTCGCGATCGATCGTGACGCGGTGGTCGGCCTGATGAACGGCCTCGCCAAGCCGGCGATCGGACAGGTCGACCCGTCGAGCCCATGGTTCGGCAAGCCGACCTTCAAGATCAAGTACGATCTCGCCGAAGCCAAGCGGCTGGTGAAGGAAGCGGGCTACTCGCCCGAGAAGCCGCTGAAGACCACCTTCATCATCGCCACCGGCGGCACCGGCCAGATGCTGTCGCTGCCGATGAACGAGTTCCTGCAGCAGAGCTTCAAGGAGATCGGCATCGACGTCGAGTTCAAGGTGGTCGAACTCGAAGTGCTGTACACCGCGTGGCGTAAGGGCGCCGCCGACGAAAGCATGGCGGGCATCACTGCCAACAACATCGCTTACGTCACCTCGGACCCGCTCTACGCGATCGTGCGGTTCTTCCACTCCGGCCAGGTCGCGCCGGTCGGCGTCAACTGGGGCGGCTACAAGAACCCGAAGGTGGACGCGCTGATCGACGAGGCCAAGACCACGTTCGATTCCGCCAAGCAGGACGATCTGCTGGCGCAGGCGCACGCCCAGATCGTCGACGACGCCGCGCTGGTCTGGGTCGTCCACGACACCAACCCGCACGCGCTGTCGCCGAAGGTGAAGAGCTTCGTGCAGGCCCAGCACTGGTTCCAGGACCTGACCACGATCGGCCTGCAGTAAGCTGCAACGGACGACGTCGTCCCAGAGGCTGCGCACCCGCGCAGCCTCTTTTTTTGACCGACACGTACAGCGCACAAGTTCATCCCAGCCGGGTTAAAATACGAACGATCGTTCTAACTACGCGCGGACAAATAGCCACGGTCGCGGCGACGCACTCGTTAGCTGAACCATGTAGTGGCCGGCACGAAGTACACAACTTCTACCCGTAGCTGGGGTCAGCGCCTCCCGGGGATTTTTTGTGCTTCGCAACAACCAAACCCCTTCTTATCTCGCACTGCCAGATAACACCGCGCCGCACAAAACAGCATCCCACGAGTTCCCGAACAGCAACTAATTACCGCAGCGTTGTTGATTGTCGTTGACGGCCTCCCACGCCGCGGTCACATTTTGCCGCATGACACCGATCGCGCTGAGCGAATCGAACGGCAATGATCGCCCGCCATGTCCGGGCGCAGCGTCGCTGCACGCGCGACCATTCCCCATCACAGATGTGTTCGAAACGTCCCGGCAGGCGTCACGCCTCACGGAGGCACGCCCCGTGGACTAATCGAACGACCTTGGGCTCGGCCATAAAAACAAGATCAAGAAGATCAATACGGGAGGATTCGAGATGAACATGTTTCGCCGACTGGCGCTGGCATCGCTCGCCGCGGTCGCTCTGGTGACCGGCCCCGCCCAGGCGGCCGATACAATCCGCATCGGCCTCCCGACCAAAAGCTATTGGCCGACGACGATCGCCGAGACCGCCGTGCGGCAGAGGCTGTTCGACAAGGAAGGCCTGCGCGCCGAACTCACCGTGTATCGCAGCGGTGCCGAAAGCTTCGAAGCGCTCGCCGCCGGCGCGGTCGACATGACCCTCGATCCGCCGACGCTGGTCGCCGCCGGGCGGCGCAAGGGCGTGCTGTCGCGGATAGTCGCCAAGGCGTCGATGGGCAATTACGGCTGGCAACTCATGGTGCCGGCCAACTCGAACCTCGACCTCAAGGCCCTGAATGGCCGCAAGGTCGGCATCACCGCGGCGGGTTCGAGCTCCGATCTGCTGGCGCTGTGGACCGGGCAGGATGCCAAGATCGAGTTCGCGCGCACCCCCGTCGGCGGCAACGGCCTCGTTTCAAATCTGCTCGGCGGCAAGGTCGACGCCGCCGTGGTGTATTCCCCGCTCAGCCTTCAGCTCACCAAATCCGGCGAGGCCAAGGCCGTGCTGGACTACGCCAAGGCGGTGCCGCCCAACCTGACCCAGGGCTGGATCGTGCTCGACCGCTTCGCCGACACCAGGGGCCGGCTGGTCCAGAAAGCGCTCAACGCACTATACGGCGCGGTCGACTTCATGCGCGCCAATCGCGACGTCACCGTCAAGCTGATCGCGGAGCTGTATGAAATTCCGCCGGAGATCGCGGCGCTGGAATACGACACCACGATCATGAAGCTGGAGACCAACGGCAGCATGGCCGGCGCGCAGATCCGCGATGCCGTACAACTCTCACTCGATCTCGCCCGTGTCGGCAGCCCGCGCGACGTCGTGCCCGCCGACGACATCATCTCGGCCAAGTTCGAGCCGGTGCCGACCAAGCTGTGAGCGCGGCGCGCGTCTCGTCTGTGGACGTCCTCTCAACGCGTCATGCCCGGCCTTCTGCCGGGCATCCACGCCTTGCAGCATGGGCCGCGAAAGACGTGGATGGCCGGGACAAACCCGGCCATGACGAACGCAGGAGCCTGATGCGAGGTCGCTAGTTCGACGCTGGCACTACGCGCCCTTCTTCAGCTCCGCATATTCCTGCTCATAAGCGGCGTAGGAGTCTTTCAGCGTCGCCGAGTTGAGCAGCATGGTGGCGACGAGGCGGCCGGCGCTGTCGAAGGCTTCGGTGCGCGCCCACAGGCTTTCGGTGCGCTTGCTGCCGGACAGCGCCACAACCTTGCGCTGGATCCGGTAGCTCTCGCCGACGAACAGCGGGCCGGCGATCAGCCGGATCTCCTGATCGGCGAACAGGCCGACGGCCGGGCCGCGCACCGGCAGGCCGTCCTGCTTGCTGACGTGCTGGAACAGCACGCTGAGCATCTCCATCGGAATGATCGGCCGCCCCCACGGCGACGCGTCGCGATAATACGGGGACGGCTCGGTGATCACCTTGAGCTTGTCAGCCAGCGAGAACGGATACAGCTCGCCCATGTGCTGGTCGGCATCCATTTTCACGGTCTGCGGCGTGGTGGTCATGCCGACCGTGATGTCGCGCAGGATCACCGCGTCGGTCAGCGGCTTCAATTCGGTCAGCCGCTGGTCGAGCGCCGAGGTCGGCGCATCGGTGCCGACCGACGCACTGCCGCGCAGAATTTCAGTGCCGTCGCGCTTGACCATGCGGATCGTCGTATGGCGCGCGCCGTTCGCCGGCTTGTCGACGATCGCCTGCACCTCCTCGCCTTCATACGCGGCGTTGCGATAATGCGCCGAGAGACAACCGGTCTCGAACCATTCCCGGCCCCACAGCCGCTCGCCCAGCGGCGCGAACTGGCTGAAATGCGTCGGCCCCTCGATGGTGCCGCCCTTGAAGCCGAGCTTCTGCGCGGTGGCGTCGTCGTGGATCGAGGCGTGCGAGTCGTAGACCTGCGCGTGCAGCATCTGCCGCGGCTGCCGCCACGGCCCGGCCAGCGCTGTGCCGGTGTCGTCGATCGGCGTGTCGAAAGCGGCTGTGCTCATCGTTTGCTCCATTACCAGGTATCGACGCAGGGCCGCTTGCGTTCGGTGCGTTCCGGCGGGGTCGGCACCGAGCGCAGGCCGGCCATGATCCAGCGCCGCGTCTCGGCCGGGTCGATCACGTTGTCGATCTCGAACACCGAAGCGATCGAGGTCGCCTTGCCGTTAGCGTACATCTCGGCGACCTTGTTCTTGTAGTAGGTCTCGCGCTCGACCGGATCGGCGATCGCCTCCATCTCCTTGCGGAAGCCGAGCCGAACATAGCCTTCCAGCCCCATGCCGCCGAACTCGCCGGTCGGCCACGCCGCGGTGAAGAACGAGGCGTGGAAGCCGCCGCCGATCATCGACTGCGCGCCGAGGCCATAGCCCTTGCGTAGCACGATGCCGAACAGCGGCACCGTGAGACTCGCGCCGGTGACGAACATCCGCGCGACGTGGCGCACGATTGCGGTCTTCTCCGCTTCCGGTCCGACCATGAAGCCGGGCGTATCGCACAGCGACACGATCGGAATGTCGAACGCATCGCACAGTTGCAGGAAGCGCGCCGCCTTGTCGCCGGCCGGCGCATCGATGGCGCCGCCGAGATGCTTCGGGTTGTTGGCGATCAGGCCGAACGGCTTGCCTTCGATCCGGATGAAGGCGGTGACGATGCCGACGCCGAAATCGCGACGCAGCTCCAGCACCGAATCCTCGTCGGCGATCAGCTCGATGACGTGGCGAATGTCGTAGACGCGCAGACGATTTTCCGGGATCGCGCGGCGCAGCAGCCGCTGGTCCGCCGCACGCCACTCGGCCACCGGGCCCTGGAAATACGACAGATACTTCTGCGCGACCCGCGTCGCCTCTTCCTCGTCCTCGACCAGGATATCGACCACGCCATTCGGCGACTGGAACGACACCGGGCCGACTTCGGCGGGGTGATACACGCCGAGGCCGCCACCCTCGATCATCGCCGGCCCGCCCATGCCGATCGAGGCATTTTGGGTCGCGATGATGACATCGCAGCAGCCGAGCATCGCCGCATTGCCGGCGAAGCAATAGCCGGAGACGACGCCGATCACCGGCACCAGCCCCGACAGCCGTGCAAATTGCAGGAACGACGGACCGTCGAGCCCGGTCAGGCCGAGCCGGTCGGTGTCGCCCGGACGGCCACCGCCGCCTTCGGCGTAGAACACCAGCGGCATCCGCCATTGCTCGACCAGCGTCAGCATGCGGTCGATCTTCTTGTGGTTCATGTGGCCCTGGGTGCCGGCCAGAACCGTGTAGTCGTAGGAGATCACCATGCAGCGCGCGTCGTGCTCGCCGAACTGCTTGGCGTTCACGGTGGCGACGCCGGCGACGAGACCATCGGCCGGCGTGTTCTTGATCAGGTCGTCGAGCGCGCGGCGACGGCGCTGGCCGGCGATCGCCAGGCTGCCGTATTCCATGAACGAGCCTTCGTCGACGAGCTGCGCGATATTCTCACGCGCGGTGCGCTGATTGGTCTTGCGCCGCCGAGCCACCGAATCCGGCCGGTTCTCGTCGAGCGTGATGCCCTGCCGCGCCAGTAGTTCGGCAAGGTCGGGGCGGATGTGGTCGAGATCGATCTCGGCTTCCTCGGCCGCCTGATCGCCCTCGACGTCCTGCGGCTCGAGATACAGGATCGCTTCGCCCTGCATCAGCGTCACCCCGTCGGCGGTGACGATGCGGCGGATGCGGCCACCCTGCTCGGCCGTGACCAGATGCTCCATCTTCATCGACTCGAGCACCGCGAGCTGCTGCCCCGGCCGCACCACGTCGCCCTCCGCGACGGTGATCGCCACCACGGTCCCCTGCAGCGGCGCGATGATCGACACCGTGCCTTCCGGCGCAGCTTCGGTCGCGGCCTTGCTATGCCCTTGTTGCGCTTCGCCGCCCGGAAGCGCCACCAGCGGCGCGCCGAGCTTCTCCGCAGCGCCGACGAGATCGGCGACATTGCGATCGATGAACGCGGTGCTGACGCGATTGGCTTTAAAATCCGGATGCGCCAGGATCGCCTGCAGCAGTGCGCTATTCGTCTCGACGCCGGCGATGCGGAATTCACGCAGCGTCCGCGCCGCCTTGGCGACCGCGTCCGGCCATTGGCCAGGCGCATGCACGATCACTTTGGCGAGCAGCGAGTCGAACGCCGCGCTGGTCTTGTAGCCCGCATAGCCGAACGTATCGACGCGCACGCCCGGCCCCGCCGGCGGTTCGAACACGCCGAGGATGCCGCCGCTCGGATGCGTGGCGCCGCTCGCGTCCATCGTCTCCATGTTGACGCGCAGCTGGATCGCGAAGCCGCGCGGCCGCGGCGCATTCGCCTGATCGAGCCCGAGCGACTGAAGCGTTGCGCCGCCCGCCACCGCGATCTGCGAGCGGACCAGGTCAACCCCGAGGACTTCCTCTGTGACGGTGTGCTCGACCTGCAGCCGCGGATTGGCCTCGATGAATGCGAACGCGCCCTCACCATCACCACCGTCGCCATCAACGAGAAACTCGAACGTGCCAAGACTGTCGTAGTTCGCTGCCTTCGCCAACTTCACGGCCGATTCGACGATCCGCGCCCGCAGCGCATCACTCAGCGACGGGCTCGGCGCGATCTCGATCAGTTTCTGGTTGCGGCGCTGGATGGTGCACTCGCGTTCCCACAGATGGCTGATAGCACGGTGCTGATCGCCGATGATCTGCACCTCGATATGCCGCGCATTGCGGATCAGCCGTTCGGCATAGACGCCGTCACTGCCGAACGCCGCCTTGGCTTCGGACTGACAGCGCGCGTAGGCTTCGCCGAGATCCTCGGCGCGCTCGACCACGCGCATGCCGCGGCCGCCGCCGCCGGCCATCGCTTTGATCATCACCGCCGCATTGGCACCGAGCGAGGCGAAGAACGCCTGGATGTCCTCCAGCGTCGACGGCCCCTGGGTGCCGGCAATGATTGGCACTCCCGACTTCTTGGCAAGTTGCCGTGCCGCAACTTTGTCACCGAATAGCCTCAAGGCTTCGGGCGACGGACCAATGAACCGGATACCTTCCTCGGCGCAGCGCCGGGCCAGGTCGGCGTTCTCGCTGAGGAAGCCGTAGCCGGGATGCAGCGCATCACAATGCGCCGCCTTGGCGGCTTCGATCACCGCCTCGATATCGAGATAAGCCCGCGCGCCGCGCCCCGGAATTTCCCGCGCCTCATCGGCGATGCGTAGATGCAGCGACGCCGCATCGTCCGACGGATAGATCGCCACACTGGCGAGCCCGGCATCGGCCGCGGCCCGCGCGATGCGGATCGCGATCTCGCCGCGGTTGGCGATCAGTAACTTACGAAACGACATGCGACTTTCCTCATCCCAATCATCGGCAGCGCCGCCGCGCGATCAGCGCGCGTTGGCGTCGAGTTCTTGCTTCTTCACTTTGCCGGTCGCAGTCATCGGCAAGGCGTCGATGATGCGGATCTCCGGCACTTTGTAGACCGCCATCCGCTCGGCACACCAGGCCTGCAACTCGGCCGGCGTGATACTGCCTTCGGCTTCCGGCTTGAGCTGAATGAAGGCGACCGGCACCTGACCCTTGCCCGGGTCGTCGCGGCCGACCACGCCGGAGCCCAGCACTGCGGGATGCTGGCCGAGCAGCGCCTCGATCTCCGGCGGAAACACGCTCATGCCCTTGACCTTGAGCATCTCCTTGCGCCGGCCGAGGAAATGCAGGAAGCCCTGCGGATCGATGGTGCCGATGTCGCCGGTACGCAGCCAGCCGTCGACCAGCGACTGCGCGGTCGCCTCCGGCTTATTCCAATAGCTCTTCAGCAGCGATGGCGTCCGCACCCGAATCTCGCCTTCGCCGCCGAGCGGCACGAGCTCGCCGGTTTCGAAGTCCGTGATCTTGAATTCGGCGCCCGGCACCGGCAGGCCGACGAAGATCGGCTGCGAGTTCAGATCAAAATCATCGCCCTGAAAGCCGACCGTGAAGGTGTTCGACGTGTGGGTCTCGGTCATGCCCCACGAGGCTTCGGTGAGGATCGTGCCGGTGAGATCCTTCCAGCGCTTGCGATAGTCCGGATTGAGCTTCTTGACGAAGGAGACGACGCGCACCTGCTTCAGCGACGACAGGTCGAACTCCTTGAAGCGCGGATGGTCCATCAGCTCGACCGCGCCGTCGACAGGCATCGCGGTGACGCCGACCTTGTAGCGATCGATCGCCGACAGCACGCCGAGCGCATCCCAGCGCGCCAGCAGCACCAGCGTGGCGCCGGCGAACAGCGGAAAGATCAGGCCGAAGTTCTCGCCGGCGATCCAGAACTCGGGAAAGAATGACAGGAACACGCTGCGCTCGTCGGCGACAACCGAGATGCCGTGATTGGCGGCGGCGGTGTACACCATGTCGCCCTGCGTATGGACACAGCCCTTCGGCATGCCCGTCGTACCACCGGTGTAGTTCAGCGCCGCGACGTCGTCGAGCGACGCCGCCGACAGCGGCTCCGGCGTCGGCATCGCCGCCAGCGTCGGCAGCAGATCGGTCGCGCCGGTCACCGCCACGCGCGGGCTGCTGACAGAGTCTGGCACCGGGATCGACGGCGCGGCAGGGATCACGTCGGCGAAGCTGGTAACGATCACCTCGCGCAGCTTGGTCTCGCCGCGCACCTGATCGACCACCGAGGCGAGCTGATCGAGCGCCACGATCACTTCGGCGTCGGTGTCGTTGAGCTCGTAGGACAGCTCGAACGCGCGCGACAGCGGGCTGACCGGCACATGGATTGCGCCGAGCTTGAGGATGCCGAAGAACACCATGTGGAACTGCGGGCAGTTCGGCAGGAACACTGCGACGCGATCGCCCTTGCGCACGCCCTTCTGCATCAGCAGCGCCGCGAACCGGTCGCTGAGCTGATCGAGCTCCGCATAGGTCGTGACGTGGCCGTAGAAGATCACGGCGGGCCGCTCCGGCGCTCGCTTCGCCCAGGCGCGCAGATATTCGCTGAGTGCGATCTCGCCGTGCGGATAGCGCGGCTCGGTCGGCAGGCCCTTCGGCCAGGCCTTGGCCCACAGATCGTGCAGGTTTGCGAGATAGTCGGCTTCGGCCGCGCTGGCGCTCATGTCGTCGTCCTTGTTGTTCTTGCTTGTCTCAATTGCGCTTCATGGTCGGATCGAGCGCGACCCGCAGCGATTCACCGAGCGTGTTGTAGGCCAGCGCGGTGAACAGGATCGCCAGGCCGGGCGGATACATCTGCTCCGGCGCGATCTCCATGTTCTGATAAGCGCGGGCCAGCATCGCGCCCCAGCTCGGATCCGGCGGCTGGATGCCGAGCCCGAGGAAGCTGAGGCTGGCCTCGGCGAGCAGCGCAGCAGCGAGCAGCAACGTCACCTGCACGATCACCGGCTGGATCGCGTTCGGCAGTACGTGCCGCCACAGGATGCGCGTGGTCGAACTGCCGAAGCAGCGCGCCGCGTCCACATAGAGCTCGTGCCGCACCACCAGCGTCCGCGCGCGGACCAGCCGCGCGAGCTGCGGCGAGAACACGATGCCGACCGAGATCATGCCATTGGTAAGACCGATGCCGAGCGCACCGGTGACGGCGATCGCCAGCACGATGGCGGGGAACGACAAGAAGCTGTCGATGACCCTGCTGATCACGGTGTCGACCCAACCGCCGAGATAGCCGGCCAGCACGCCGACCGGCACGCCGATCAGCACCGCGATCGCCACCGCCAGAAAGCTTGCATACAGCGACGCCATGCCGCCATACATCAGCCGGCTGAGCGTATCGCGGCCGAGATCGTCGGCACCGAGCCAGTGCTCGGCCGACATCGGCGCCAGCGACGCGTTGACGTCCTGCGCCAGCGGATCATACGGCGACAGCCACGGCGCAAGCACCGAGACCACGAACAGCACGAGCAGGAACAACAAACTGATCGCGCCGCGAATATCCGACACGAACCAGCGCGCGAGTTTACGCATCCGCCGCGGCCGGTGCGGCGCCGTCATCGCCAGGTCGGTCATGAGGCGATCCTCGGATCGAGCACGCTGTACAGGATGTCGGTCAGCAGATTGAGCGACACCACGATCAGCACCATGGTGAAGACCACGCCCTGCACCACCGGGAAGTCGCGGTGCATCGCGGCGTTGACGATCAGGCCGCCCATGCCCGGGATGGCGAACACCGCCTCGACCACCACGGTCGCGGCCAGCATCCGGTTGGCCAGCAGGCTGATGACGGTGAGCAGGTTGACGCTGACGTTCTTGAGGCCGTGGCGCCACAGGATCGACGACGGCGGCAATCCCTTGGCGTGCAGCGTGCGCACCGCCTGGGACGACAGGATCTCGACCAGCGACGAGCGCAGCTGCCGCGCCACTTCGGCGATGCCGCCCGAGGCCAGCGCAAGCGCCGGCAGAATGGCGTGGCTGAGCGACGCCCAGGGATCCTTGAAGAACGACACCGCGCCTGTGGCCGGCAGCCAGCCCAGCTGCAGCGAGAAGAACGCCACCAGCAGCATTCCGAGCCAGAAATTCGGCACCGCGACGCCGAGCGATGCGATCGCCATCACGATGCTGTCGATCCACGAGCCAGGCTTGGTGGCCGCCGCGATGCCGAGCGGCACGCCGATGATCATCGCGGTGAGCAGCGCCAGCACGACGATCAGCAGCGTGTGTGGCAGGCAGCGCTGGATCGATGCCAGCACCGATTCATTCGACACCAGCGAGCTCGACAGATCGCCCTGCACGGCCTTGGCCAGCCATGAGCCGTACTGCATCAGGAACGGCTGGTTCAGCCCATATAGCTCGCGGATCTCGGCAATGCGCTGCTCCGAAGCGTTGTCGCCGGCGAGCGTCACCGCGACGTCGCCCGGCACCAGCTTGAGCAGGCCGAACACGATGAAGGTGGACAGCACCACGACCGGGATCGCCTGCAGCAGCCGGCGGCCGATGATGTGAAGTCGTGCGGCGTTCAACATGGGTTTCTTCCGGAACGGGCGCCGCGAGGACCGCGGCGCCGTTACCTCACGCCAGAGAGATGTTTTCGAACTTCGGCTTGCCGAGCAGATTGGGCTTGAAGCCCTTGACCTTCGACGTCAGCGCATCAAGTTCGAACTGGAACGCCAGCGGAGCTGACAGCGCCTGCTCCACGGTGATGCGCTGGATCTTGGCGAACACCTCGGCGCGCTTGGCGAGATCTTCGCTGGCGCGGCTCTCCTGGATGAGCTTGGACAATTCCGGATCGGCCGTGCGGCCGGCGTTGTAGTAGGCGCCTTTGTCGAAGCCGAGCCCGTAAGTCATGCTCGGATCGGGACGGCCGGTCCAGGCCGATACCAGCAGATCGAATTTCTTCTCCTGCGCGAAGAATTGCGCGCTGATTTCCGCGATGGTGCCGCGGGTGAACTTCACGCGGATGCCGGCCTTGCCGAGCTGATCCTGGATGACCTCGCCGCGACGCACCGAATCCTGATCGGTGTAGCCGCCGATCGTCAGATCGATGCCATCCTTGTAGCCGGCCTCGGCGAGCAGTTGCTTGGCCTTGGCGATGTCGTGCGGATAGGTGTTGGCGACGTCCTTGTTGTAAGCCCAGTGCGAACTCGGCAGCGTCATCCGCGCCGGCTCGCCGAGGCCGCTCAGCGCCGCCTTGACGAAGGTGTCGCGGTCGAACGCGAAATTGATCGCTTGCCGGACCTTGAGATTGTCGAGCGGTGCGCGGGCGTAGTTGAAATACACCTGGATGCAATACAGCGTCGGTGACGACACAAGCGTCAGATCCTTGGCACGTTCGATCACCGGCTTCAGGCGGGCCGGCAGTTGGAACGCCATGTCGTTCTGGCCGGCCACCACCGAGCGCAGCGCCGTGGCGTTCTCGGTGATGATGTTGAACTCGATGCCGTCGAGATACGGCCGGCCCTTGCGCCAGTAGTTCTCGTGGCGCGTCACCACGATGATCTCGTTGTCGTTCCAGCGTACCAGTTTCCACGGCCCGGCGCCGACCGCCTTGCGATCGGTCTCGTTGCCGAGAGCCTTGAGGTTGGTCGGCGACACCATCATGCCGGCGCGGTCCGACAGGATCGCCGGCAGCGCCGTGTCGGGATTCTTCAGCTTCAGCGTCACCTGCAGCGGCCCGGTGACGTCGACCGCTTCGATGCTGGCGAGATCCGGCTTGATGTTGGAGCGCTGGTCGGTGCGGTTACGGTCGAGGTTGAACTTGACGGCCTCGGCGTCCATCGGCGTGCCGTCGTGAAACTGGATGCCGGGCGTGATGTCGAGCACCATCGTGTTGGCGTCGGGATACGACCATTTCGCCATGCCGGGCTTCGGCTTCAGCGTCTCGTAGTCCCACTCCACCAGCGTGTCGTACATCGTCCAGAGAATGCTGTGATCCGAGCCGGCGCCGCCAGTGGCAGGATCAAGCGACGACGGGTTGGCGGGCGCGGCCACCTTCAGCACGCCGCCTTTCTTGGGCTCCTGCGCCAGCGCCGGCAGGCCGAGCGCGCTGGCCGCGACGCCGCCGCCGATCAGCGCCAGAATGTCACGGCGACGCAGCGTTCGTCCGCCCAGATCGTACACGCGCATGGTTATCCTCCCGATGATGATTAGGACGCGGCTTGCGCCGGCTGATTGTTCGGCGGCGGCCCGGCGGCCGTGGCGAAATGGCAGGCGACGCGATGCCCGGGCCGGACATCGCGCCAGGCCGGCATCTCCTCGGCGCAGCGCGGCTGCACCGAGGGGCAGCGCGTGCGGAAGCGGCAGCCGGACGGCGGCGCCACCGGGCTCGGAATCTCGCCTTCGAGAATGATGCGACGATCGACCCGCAGATGCGACGGCAGCGGAATCGGCTCGGCCGACAACAGCGCGCGCGTGTAGGGATGCAGCGGCCGCTCGATGACATCTTCGGCGGGCCCAAGCTCCATCAGCTTGCCCAGATACGTCACCGCGATGCGATCCGAGATGTGCGACACCACCGAGATATCGTGGGTGATGAACACGTAGGTCAGGCCGAATTCGCGCTGCAGGTCGGCGAACAGATTGAGCACGTCGCCGCGGATCGAGACGTCGAGCGCCGCCACCACTTCGTCGCAGACGATGACTTTGGGCCGCAGCATCAGCACGCGCGCGATGTTGACGCGCTGCTTCTGGCCGCCGGAGAGCTGATGCGGATAGCGGTCGGCCGCCTCGGCGGAAAGCCCGACCCGCTCCAGCATCGCGATGCCGCGCTGGCGCCGCGAGGCCGTGTCACCCTCGCGCAAAATCTCGAGCGGCTCGACCACGCTGTCGATGATGGTCATCCGCGGATTGAGCGCGGCGTTGGGATCCTGAAAGATGATCTGATAGTCGCGGCGATGCTGCCGGAACGCCTTAGCGCCAAGCTTCTCGGGATCGGTGCCGTCGTGCAGGATCTGACCTTCCGTCGGCCGCAGCAGCGACACCAGCGCGCGGCCGAGCGTCGTCTTGCCCGAGCCGGATTCGCCTATCACCCCGAAGGTTTCGCCGGCCTGGACCGCGAAGTCCATGCCGTCGATCGCCTTGACGGTCTCGCGTCCGTCGCGGGACGGAAACAGGATGCGCAGATCGCGCACGGCCAGGATGCCGGCATTGTTGGAGTTCGGCGCCGCCATCAGTTCACCGCTCCCGGCAGGATCAGTTCGGGCGCGCGCCAGCAACGTGCCGCATGCGACGGGTCGAGCGCCACCATTCGCTGCTCCTGTTCGCATCCCGGCGCCGCGTAGGCGCAGCGCGAGCGGAAGCGGCAGCCGGCCGGCATCGCCTGCGGCGACGGCACGCGGCCCGGGATCGACGACAGCACGCCGCGACGCTGACTGAGCCCCGGGAGCGAGCGGAGCAGTCCGGACGTGTAGGGATGGCGCGGCCGCGTCAGCACGTCGTCGACCGGGGCGTCCTCGACCACTTCTCCCGCATACATCGTGATCATGCGGGTGCAGGTCTCGGCGACGACGCCGAGGTCATGGGTGATGAAGATCAGCGCCGTGCCGGTGCGTTCGCTCAGCGAGCGGAGGAGATCGGTGATCTGCGCCTGGACGGTGACGTCGAGCGCGGTGGTGGGTTCGTCGGCGATCAGCAGCTTCGGCTTGCAGATCAGCGCCATCGCGATCATCACGCGCTGACGCATGCCGCCCGAGAGCTGATGCGGAAATTCATCGCAGCGCCGCTCCGGCGCCGGAATGCCGACCTCGCGCAGCGCCGCGATGGCCCGCTCGCGGCCTTCCGCCTTGCTGACCGGGAAATGAACACGATAGGCTTCGCTGATCTGATCGCCGACGGTGAACACCGGATCGAGCGCGCTCATCGGCTCCTGAAAGATCATCGCGATGTCGCGGCCGCGCACCGCCCGCATCCGCCGCGGCGTCAGCTTCAAGAGGTCCGTGCCGTCGAACAGCACGTCGCCGTCGATGCGCGCCGACTGCGTCGGCAGCAGCCGCAGCAGCGACAGGCCGGTCACGGTCTTGCCGCAACCGCTTTCGCCGACCAGGCCGACGCGCTCGCCGGGCGCGATGGAGAAACTCACATTGCGGGTCACCGGCAGCGCGCCCTGCGCCGTGGTGAACGACAGCGAAAGATTGCGGACGTCGAGCAGCGGCTGCGCGCCCGCGGCCGGATGCACCGAGAGCGACGGAGGATGCCACGACGTGTGGGGTTCGATTTGCCCCGTCATTCGCCGCGACATTGCAAAGGCTGGTGGATGCAGCGCGCGATGCGCGACAGCGAACGTCCGGCTCCGACGCTTTCGCCATCGGGCCACAGGCATGGCCGGGCACGTGCCGGCGCTTGCGTGATCGCCATCATCATCCTCCCATCCGCGGCACTCGGCTGCGGCTCGTCGCGTTTTCGGCTTGCTGCCGATTTCGGTACGCGACGCCCGCAATCAAACGGCACGGATTGTCGATTGTCAACAATTGACGATAGGGCTACTTTGTCCCACGCTACGGACGCACCAACGGGAGAGCGCTTTGGGAACGATGGATCGCAGTTCGCCGGCTGCGAGGGGCGGTCAGCACGAACGCCGTTTCGCGCCGCGCACGCTGCCCGATCAGGTCGCCGAAGAGCTCGGCGCCGAGATCGTTTCCGGCCGGCGCAAGGCCGGCGCACGCTTGGTCGAGATCGATCTGGCGCAGGAGTTCGGCGTCAGCCGCGGGCCGATCCGCGAGGCGATCCGCATTCTCGAACGCCGGCGGCTGGTCGAGCTGCTGCCGCGACGCGGCGCTTACATCAAGCCGGTGTCGCTGAAATCCGTGGCGGATCTGTTCAACGTCCGCACTGCGCTGTCGGCCCTGGCGGTGCGCACAATGGCGACATCGCCGGTCGAGAGCTACATCGACACGCTGGCGCGGCGTTGTGACGAACTGAAGGCACAGGTCGAGGTCGGCGATCCGATCGCGTTTGCGCGCACGACGACGCGCGCGGTCAAGACGATCGCGCGCGGCTCCGGCAACGACCTGCTGGTCGAACTGCTGACCGACCTCGCCAACCAGACGGTGTGGACGACGATCTGGAAATCACCACTCGATTACCACACGATCGAGATACGGCTGGCGTCCGCCAACTTGATGACGTCGACCTTGAAGGCGATCCGGCAGCGCAAGCCGAACGCCGCCGAAACGCATTTCCGCCAGTTGCTGGAAGGCGACCGCGACCGCGCGCTGGCGACCCTGTCGGAGATTCGCGGCGAAGCCTTCGACTTCAGCGCGCTGGATCATGCGGACGCATCGGGCACGGCGCTGCAGGCGCTCGCCGCGCGGCCCGCCTAGCTCTCACCCCGGACGGCGGCACACGAGATCGATTTCGACCAGTGCGTCGTAAGCCAGCCCGGTGACGCCGACGCAGGTGCGCGCCGGCAGGCGGCCTTCCGGGAAGTAGCTGCGATAAGTCTCGTTCATCTCGGCGTAGTCGCGCTTGAACTCGGTCAGATAGATTCGGCTCATCACGATGTGCTCGAGGCCTAAGTTCAGGCCGGCGAGCACGACACGCAGATTTTCCATCACGGCGCGGGTCTGCGCCACGATGCCGTCGGGCAACACGCCCGGCGTCTTCGGCGTATCGGGCATCTGGCCGGTGACGAAGACGAAGCCGTCGGTTTCGACGGCATGGCTGAACGGCGCAACCGGCTTCGGTCCGCCGGGGATCATGTGAAACTTCAAGACAGGCCTTTCGTGAGATGAAGATCAGGCGCGCGCGTCGGCGAACACCTGTTTGCTGAGAATGGCGTGGACGCCCCAATTGCCGTCCACCACCTGGGTGACGCCGAAATCGACCGCGACCGACATCAGCGCGATCGCCTCGTCCTCGGTCAGTCCCTTGATGCTCATCAGGAAGCGCCGCATCTTGCGGAACGCGTCCTTCATGGCGAGATCGAGCGACGAGGTCGCGTAGACTTCGCTCTGCCCCTTTGCGCCGAACTCGGCCAGATAGTTGGGGTGGCTGAACCCCATCAGCACCCAGTCGGTCGCGGTTTCGATCAGCGGATAGGTCAGATCGGCGAACGGCTTGTCGGCGAGATCGGCCTTCTTGTGCAGGATCACCTCGAAGGTGCCGGTCATCGAACATTCGATCGCGGTGCCGCCGAGCTCGCCGTCGCCCTGCGCGGCGTGCGGATCGCCGACTGAGAGCAACGCGCCCGGTACCGACACTGGCAGATAGATCGTCGAGCCCTTGCCGAGTCGCCAATTGTCGAGATTGCCGCCGAAGTACGCGGGCGGCACCGAGTCGACGAAGTCGGCTTCACGCGGCGCCAGCGCGATCACGCCGAAATGCGGTCGCAGCGGAATCCGCACGCCGTCGAGCACGTCGTGCCGCCGCCGCACCGAGGACGGCTGCACCGGCACGCCTGGATAATCATACGTGGTGTGCACCGTGCCGAACGGATCGACCTGCGGAGCCCAGCGATACGAATAGGCCGCGCGTGCATAGGGCGCCGCGTCGTCGGCAAAGATCTCGTAGATCGTCACCGCCTCGTGGGAATGCTGCTCGGCGAGGAATTCCTTGTAGTGATAGCCCCACCACGCGGCGACGCTGCTGCCGAACACCCGACCCTTGAAGTCGGGGTTACGGCTGACGCGCGGCACGATGTCGAGGATGCGGATTTCAAGTACGTCGCCGGGCTGCGCGTCCTTCACCGCCACCGGCCCGGTGCAGATGTGCACGCCAAAACCTTCGCCGGCGCCGCGGCCGTAGATCGAGGCATCGAGCGGCCCGGCGCCGCGGCGGTCGACGTTCTTCTGGTCGTGCGTCCAGTGAAACACGCTCTCGGCGCCGGCATCGCCGCTGATCATCCGCTCGGGATCGTCGGAGGCGTGCTGCGTCAGCGTCTCGATGGTGATCGTGTCGCCCGACGCGATCTCGATCTGCGGCGGCAGCGAGCGGCTGAAATACCCCCAATGCACGCGCGAGGCGTCGGCGGCGAGGTGATGATGCTGCGGCGTGGTCTCAGTACAAAAATCCGATGCCGGAAAATCGGCGGCCGGCCGGCGAGCAGCCGATGCGGTAGGCTGATTGCGCAGTTGCACCAGTGCCTGCTGCGGCCAGCCGCGCTGCGCGGCCGCGGCGGCTGTGGCGGCATGACGCTCGGCCTCGGCCTGGCGATATTCGCGCGGCGACACCCCGAAGCGATGGCGGAAGGCGCGGCTGAAATGCGCCGAGTCGTTGAAGCCGGCGCGGAACGCGATCTCGGAAATCGAATGATGCGCCTCGGCCGGATTGGCCAGATCCGCACAGGTTCGCTGCAGGCGGCGTTCACGCAAGTAATGCGTGAAGCTGGAGCCGGTGCCGCCGAACAGCTTTTGCAGGTAGCGCTCGGAGATGCCCTCGGCAGCCGCGACTTTCGCCGGCGTCAGATCCGGATCGTCGAGCCGGCGCTCGATCGCCTGACACAGACGCTGCAACGTCGCCGCCTTGCTGGCGGTACCGGGATTAAGATCGGATGGCGCT
Source organism: Rhodopseudomonas sp. (assembly GCF_048594845.1). Classification (GTDB taxonomy): domain Bacteria; phylum Pseudomonadota; class Alphaproteobacteria; order Rhizobiales; family Xanthobacteraceae; genus Rhodopseudomonas. Next base: position 20,796 of record NZ_JBMDXE010000347.1, read on the forward strand.
GGCGCCTGCCGCATCAGCGTCGGCAGCAGATCGGCGAGGCCCTGCGCGGCGGCCGACCACTCGACATCGGATAGTACTTCAAGATGCCGCGCCGCGGCTTCCATCATCCGCACGAACATCTCGCCGAAGCCACTGGGCGCGATCGACTGAACCTCCGTCAGCCGGGGCGCCACGGTTCGGCTGCGCACAGCGTCACACGACACCGACAACACGACGGCGCGGAAATCGCGTGAGAACGAAAGGCTCCAGCCGCTCGCTTGCGGCAGCAGTAACAGGTGCCCTGCCGCAATGATCTGATGGCCGGCCGCGGTCTTTATTGAGACGCCGTCGTCGAGCGGCAGCAGCACCAGCGGATGGTCGCCGTGCGCGTCCGCATGAGCCGTCACGGCCTGCGAGCCAGCCGACAGCGTGGCCAGCGTCACGCCGTCCGAGCTGCGGCGCACCGCGGTGGCGTGGCCGGCATGGCTGGTTGCAGCGGCGGCCGGCTGCAAGCCGAACGATGCCAGCACGTCGCGCCAAGCGTCGGGGCGCTCGCCCTCACAATACGACTCGCTGGAATAGGGACGCAGACTCATGGCTCGGCCTTCCTGACCGAAACCCTGCAACCCGCGTGCCATCCCGAAGCAGACGGCGCACTGCCCCACCACCAGCCGACTCATCGCGACGCCGCCGGACCTAGTCGCAGCGGAACACGTTCTTGCGGATCGTGCCGTGCACGCCCCAATTGGCGTCGACCACCTGGGTGACACCGAAATCGGCACCGACCGACATCAACGAGATCGCCTCGTCCTCGCTCAGGTTGTGCACCGTCATCAGGAACCGGCGCATCTTGCGGAAGGCGTCGCGCATCGCGCGGTCGAGGCTGGAGTGGTTGGCGATCTCGAGCTGCGCGTTGGCGCCGAGTTCCGCCAGATAGTTGGGATAGGTGAATCCATACACCGACCAGGCATCCGGCGTCTCCAGCATCGGATGCGTCAGGCCTTCGAGCGGCGTGCCACCGAGATCGTTCTTCTTGTGCAGGACGAACTCGAAATCGCCGGTCAGCGACGTCTCGATCGCAGTGCCGCCGAGCTCGCTGTCGCCCTGCGCGGCGTGCGGATCGCCGACCGAGAAGAACGCGCCCGGCACCGCGACCGGGTAGTACATCTTGGCGCCCTTGCCGACGCGCCAGTCGTCGATATTGCCGCCGGTGTAGCTCGGCGGGATCGAGGAGACGAAATCCTCTTCGGACGGCGCCAGCCCCATCGTGCCGAAATGCAGCCGAGCCGGCAGCTTGACGTTGCTGAGGATGTTCTCGCGCTTGATGATGGTGCGGTGATCGACCGGCACGCCCGGATAATCGATGGTCTTATGCACGATGCCGTCCGGATCGGTCTGCGGCGTCCAGACGTAATTGTACACCGCCTTTGCGAACGGCTCGCCCGAGGTGTCGAGCTCGAAGATGGTGATCACCTCGCGCGGCTTCGGCTCCTCGATAAGGTCGTGATAGTGAAAGCCCCAATTCGCCGCGACGTTGGAGCCGAAGCATTTGCCGGCATGGCATGCCTTGCAGGCCGGGCGCGGCTTGATGTCGAGAATACGCACTTCCAGCACGTCGCCAGGCTCGGCTCCTTCGATCGCCACCGGCCCGGTGAGCAGATGCACGCCGACGCCCTCGCCGGAGCCCCGAATGAACGGCCCTTCTGTCGGGCCTGAGCCGCGCCGCGCCACCGCCTTGTGCTCGCGGGTCCATTTGAACACGCTCTCGGCGCCGGGATCGCCTTCGATCATGCGCTCGTAATCGTCGCCGGCGTGGTGCGTCAGCGTCTCGATGGTGGCGCGGTCGCCGGATTTCAAGGTCAGCGCCGGCGCCACCACCTTGCTGAAATAGCCCCAATGAACGGTCTTGGGCGATACCGGGAGCAGATGATGCTTCATGCTGAGATCCTCGACGGAAAGAAACTGTGAGAGCAAAACTCGGCCATCAGACTTCGGCCTCCATGGCGCTGAGGAAGCGCTGCGCCACCGGATTTTTTGGCCGGGTGAGCACCTCTTCGGCCGGGCCTTCCTCGATGATCGAGCCGCCGGCGAGCAGCACGACGCGGTCGGCGACTTCGCTGGCGAAGCGCAACTGATGCGTCGAGATGATCATGGTGAGGCCGTCCTCGACCGCGAGGCGGCGGATGACTTCCAGCACCTCGTTGACCAGTTCGGGATCGAGCGCGGAGGTCGGTTCATCCAGCAGCAGCACGCTCGGATTCGGCGCGATGGCACGGGCAATGGCTACGCGCTGCTGCTGGCCACCGGACAGATGTCGCGGCAGCGCATCGGCGCGATGCGACAGGCCGACGCGTTCGAGCAATGCAAGCGCACGGCGTTCGGCCTCGGCGGGCGCGACACCGTGCACCCAGCGAAGCGGGCCGGCGATATTCTCCTTGGCGGTGAGGTGGCCGAACAGATTGAACTGCTGAAACACCATGCCGACGCCGACTTCGGCACGCGCCTGCGCGGCCATCCGCGGCGACAATGGCTTGCCGAGATGATTGAAGCCGAGCCGGCGGCCGCCGACTTCGATGGTCCCGTCGTTCCACAATTCGAGATTGTTGATACAGCGCAGCAGCGTGCTCTTGCCGGAGCCGGAGGGGCCGAGCAGCGCGATCACTTCGCCGTTGCGCACGGCGAGATCAACGCCGTCGAGCACGACGTTGGCATCGTAGTTCTTGCGTAGCGCCTTCACCGCGACCGCGACGTCGTTGCGGGCCAGCGCAGCTGCACGCGCGGCGTGATCGATCGGCGCCGGCGGCAGCCGCGGCGGCGGCAATTCCGCAATGCCGTCATCCGGCAGGATCTCCGGCGCGGTTTCGTTATCCTGCAGCGGGTCGTCCATCCCTTGGGCGCGATACCACGGCAGGAAGCGCATCAGCTTGACCTGCTTGGAGGTGCGGTCGAGATCGAACAGCCACTCTAGGAAAATCTGCAGCGCCGAGATCGCCGAGGTCAGCAGCAGATAGATCAGCCCGGAGGCGAAGAAGATCGAGAAAAAATCGAAAGTCGAGGATGCGAGCTGCGTGGAGCGCAGCGTCAACTCCTGGACGGCGATCACCGAAGCCAGCGACGAGTTCTTGAGCGCGCTGACGGCTTCGTTGCCGAAAGCCGGGATCATCGTACGAACCGCCTGCGGGCCGATGATCCGGCGCATCAAAATGCCGGGCGTCATGCCGAGCGCCTGGCCGGCGAGGATCTGGCCCTTCTCGACCCCAAGCACGCCGGCGCGCAGCATCTCGGCGATGAACGGCGCTTCGTTACAAGCCAGAGCGAGGCCGGCGGCGAGAATGGCGGGCAATTTGATGCCGATATGCGGCAGCGCGTCGTAGGCGAACACCATCTGCAGAATCAGCGGCGTGCCGCGAAAGATGACAGTGTAGATCCGGGCGGCGGATGACAGCAACCGGAATCGGCTGAGCTGCATCCCCGCCAGGATCGTGCCGAGGATCAATCCGCCGCCAAGGCCGAGTGCCGTGACCTGCAAGGTCACCTCGATGCCCTGGATCAGGTAGGGCATGGTCAAGTAATGGAGGAACAGCTCCATGGCGGACTATCCTGGTTTTGTAGTTTGCAGGGTGGGCAAAGCGAAGCGTGCTCACCAACTTTCGTAAGGCCGAGTGGTGGGCGTAGCGCATTCGCGCCGTTGCCCACCACTACGAGACGGCGATTACTTGACCACCAGCAGGCCGGGCTCGATCAGGTTTTCGGGGTCGAGCTTCCACTTCTTGAGCAGCGCGAGCTGATCACCGGACTTGTAGATCTCGGTCAGCGCGGCCTTCACGGCGTCGCGGAATTTCGGCTTGTCCTTCGGCACGCCGATGCCGACCTGATAGGGGATCGTCACGGCGATCGCCTTCTCGAGCTTGTCCGGATAGGCCTTGACGGCGTTGTCGACGGTGTTGACGTCGTTGATGTAGGTGTCGGCGCGGCCTGCGAGGATCGCCTGAATGCAGTTGGCGTTGTTGTCGTAGAGCTGAATGGTCGGCTCCGGCTTGCCGAGCTTCTTGCACTCCGGCGCCAGCGCCTGGATCAGCGGCACTTCGACATAGCCGGTGTTTTCGGCGGCGGCGGTGCCGCACAGCGAGGTGTCGATGCCGGTGATTTTCTTCGGGTTGCCCTTGGCGACCAGCACGCCGTCGAACACCTTCGAGTAGGTGATGAAGTCGGCGGCCTTGGCGCGCTCTTCGGTGGCGTAGATGTCGGAGATGACGATGTCGGCCTGGCCGCTCGCCAGCGTGGTCAGCAGCGCCGCGAAGGTTACGGCCTTGTAGGTCAGCTTGAAGCCGAGGCAGTCGCCAATCGCTTCACCGAGATCGATGTCGTAGCCGACATATTTGGTCGGGTCCTTGGGATCGATCGACTCGTAGCCCGGGGTGTGCGGGTTGATGGCGTTGACGAGGGTCTTGCCCTTCCAGTCGGGATACTTCTCCTGCAACGCCGCGCAGGCGGCCGGCGCGGCGGCGTGCGCGGGCTTCGGTGCAGCGAAGCCGACCAGCACCAGCGCGCCCATCAGCGCGGCGCTCGTCAGGCTCCGAAATCCGGGAGTAGGCAACTTGACCATTCGATCGCTCCTTCGATGGTGTCATGGCGGAGGCCATGTTCCGAACCGTCTGGGAGCTAAGACCGGGGGCCCGAGAAAAACTTGTCTCGGGGCGCACAACCTCTTGTTCGAAGGCCGCTAGTAATTAGGCAGAAGTTGCGTGATTTTTGGGCGATCACAGAATCCGTCATGGCCGGCTCGTCCCGGCTATCCACGTCTTGCTGAGTTCATTGCGCCTAAAAACGTGGATGGCCGGGACGAGCCCGGCCATGACGAGTTTGCGAATACGTGTGGACGTAGCGAAGGCTTACTGCGCCTTCGCGGCACCGTTGTCGTTGTCGGCCCGCTTGCCGAGATAGGCGATCGCGGCGTTGAGCTGGGCGTCGTCGGGCTTGCCGATCAGGTCGGCCTTGATCGGCGGTGACGATGCCGCCGGCTTGTCGGTCCCAGCCGCGGCGCCCGCCTTCGGCTTGGTGGCGCCTGGCTTGCCGTTCGCCCCGAGTTGCCCCGGATTGGCGATCGCGCCGCGCAGCGCGCCTTCCCGCAGCATCGCGCCGCCGGCGATTTGCTGATCCTTCGGCGCTTCCTGGACGATGTCCGGCGTGATGCCCTCGTCCTGGATCGAGCGGCCGGACGGCGTGTAGTACAGCGCCGTGGTCAGACGCACCGCGCCGCGACCCTTGATCGGGATCACCGTCTGCACCGAACCCTTGCCGAAACTCTGCGTGCCCATCACGGTGCCACGCTTGCGATCCTGCAGCGCGCCGGCGACGATTTCGGATGCGGAGGCCGAGGCGCCGTTGATCAGCACCACCACCGGGACGCCGGGCAGCATGTCGCCCTTGGACGGCGCACTGAACACGCGCTGATCGTCGGGCTGGCGGCCGCGGATCGACACCACGGTGCCACCGTCGAGCAGATTGCCGGCAACGTCGACCGCGGCGGTGAGCAGGCCACCCGGATCCTGGCGCAGGTCGATCACCAGCCCCTTCAGCCCGTCCTTGGAGTCGGTCTTCAGCTTGGTCAGCGCGTTCTTGAAGCCGTCCGAGGTGTCGTTGCCGAACTGGCTGATGCGTACATAGCCGATGCCGTCGGGCTTGAGCTCCGACTTCACCGACGCGACCTTGATGATCTCGCGCGTCAGAGTGACGTCGAACGGTGGCTCCTTGCCGCGCAGAATGGTGATCGTCACCTTGGAGCCGGGCGTGCCGCGCAGCATGTCGACGACTTCGCGCAGGCTCATGCCCTGAGTGGAGGTGTCGCCGACCTTGATGATGTCGTCGCCGGGCTCGAGCTTGGCGCGGGCCGCTGGGGTGCCGTCGATCGGCGCGACGATCTTGGGCACACCGCCCTGCCCCGAGATCTGCATGCCGAGGCCGCCGAACTGGCCCGCCATGTCGGTCTGCATTTCCTTGAATTCTTTTTCGTCCATGTAATCCGAATGCGGATCGAGCCGGTTCAGCATGCCCTTCAGGGCATCCTTGGTCAGGTCGTCAGTGCCCACCGGGTGCACATAGGCGCGCTCGACCAGGCCGATGACGCCGCCGATCAGATCGAGATCGGGTTGCGCCGTCGGGGTGCGCTGCAGCGCCAGCGCCGACAGCATGGGAATGGTGATGATGCCGGCCGCGGCGGCGACGCTGATAACAAACTTGCGGGATTTGAACATGAAGGGTCACCGAAATGAGCTGGCGCGGCTACGCATTTGAGGGCCAGCCGCGCTTGATCGCGGGATTCCGTCTGGAGACTGGCCTCACCGACAGGAACGGGTGACCTATGAATACGCCGGGAAAGCGGCGACTCAAGAGTTAATACGCGAACACACCAAGCCGGGCCGCAAGGCACCCGGCGACTGAAAACGCCAGAGCCGCGCCGATGCAGGATCAGTAAGGGCGTTGACGGCCGAAACTTTGACGAAGTTCCCGTCGACCGCGCCGGCCATGATCACCGGACCTGCCGCTTCTCCAGCTTCCGCGCCAAGGTTCTGCGGTGCATGCCGAGGCGACGCGCCGCTTCCGAGATGTTGAACTCGCTGTCGATCAGCGTCTGGTGGATGCGCTCCCATTCCAGCGTCTTGATCGAGGTCGGCTGGCTCGCCAGTGCGATGTCGGCATTACCTTCGGCTTTGCGGAACGCGGCCTCGATATCGTCGGTGTTGGAGGGCTTGGCCAGATAGTGGCAGGCGCCGAGCTTGATCGCCTCGACCGCGGTGGCGATGCTGGCGAAGCCGGTGAGCACCACGATCAGCATCTCCGGATCCTGCGCGTGCAGGAGCTCGACACACGACAGACCTGACGCGACGCCGAGCTTGAGATCGACCACCGCATAACCGAACGAGCGCTCCTCGAGGGCATCGCGCACTTCCTCGATCGTCGATGCGTGCACCACCGTATAACCGCGACGCTCGAACGAGCGCTTCAGCGTCCTGGCAAATCCCGCATCGTCTTCGACGACGATCAGAGAGCGGTCTTCGGCTTCGATATGTTGAGCGGTGTCAGTCAAAATCCTGTCCGATCGCGAGGGTCGAGAGCGGCAGCACCAGTTTGACCTTGGCGCCGCGGTTACGGAGATTTTCAGCGGTCATCGAGCCGCCGAGCTTACGCACCACGTTCATCACCAGGAACAGGCCGAGCCCGCCACCAGCCCGTCCCTTGCTCGATTGATACGGCTTGCCGAGCTGCGCCAGCATGTCCTTTTGAAATCCAGGACCGCGATCGCTGATCGACAGCACCAGATTGTCACCTTCACGCTCGGCCAGCAGTTCAATCCAGTAGCGCGAGACTTCGAAAGCGTTATCGAGCACGTTGAAGATCGCCTGCTTCAGAGTCACGTCGGAAACGATCGGCAGATCCTCGCCAAAGGCGTTGACGACATGCAATGTGGTGCGACTGCGCGCATTGCGCCATTCCTCTGCCAACGCTTCGAGGAACTCCGCCACCGTCGTCGGCGATGAGCCCTCGCCGCGCGCTTCGCCCGCCGACACCAGAATGCCGGTGACGATCGACTGGCAGCGCTTCAGCGACGTCTCCATCTCCGCGAGATCTTCGGCGAGTTCGTGATTGTTCGTCAGCGCGGGCATTCGCCGCCAGTCGCTGAGAATGACCGACACCGATGCCAGCGGCGTTCCGAGTTCGTGCGCAGCGCCGGACGCCAGCAGCCCCATCCTCACGATGTGATCCTGCTCGGCCGCGTGCTGACGTAGCGCCGCCAGATGTGCGTCGCGCTCGCGCAGATTGCGATGGATGCGGGTGACGAACACCACCAGCAGCACTGCGTTCAGGGCGAAGCCGAGCAGCATGCCGGCGATGCGGAGATTGACCGGATCGCCGGCCCATTCGGGCAGCACCAGGGGCCGCGACGCCTCGGTGAGCCAGATGAAGGCGGTGAACACCACCGCCACCAGTGACCAGCTCGACCTGCTGTCGAGCAGCACCGCGCCGAGCGTGACCTGAAGCAGATACAGCGAAGTGAACGGGTTGGTGACGCCGCCGCTCAGATAGAGCTGCGCCGTCAGCGCCACGACGTCGAGGATCAGCGCGACCAGCAGGTCGTGATTGCTGATGGCGAAGCGATAACGCATCCACGCCAGGCTGGCGATGTTCAGCGCGATCAGCCCGAGGATGACGGCGCCCATCGGCACCACCGGCAGCGGCGCACCGAGCCACAGATGCACACCGGCGATGGTGACGATCTGACCAACCACCGCCGTCCAGCGCAGCTGGATCAGCAGCGACATGTTCTTGCGGTCGGTTTCGTCGTCGGGGGTCGAGGTGCCGAGCGGCAGGAGCGGGTCGTCGGCGGAAGACGGGCCGGGCACGGACGCGTCGCCGGCGCGCGGGCGCCAGTCGGGCTTTTCGTCAGCGATGCTCGGCGATCGGTCCAGCATTGCGTCCTGTCGGCGCGGATGGCCGCCCGGCGCCCGAACGGCGGCCGGCGCGTGTTCCCCGGAGATATTCGCCGCCGAAGGCCACAACAAGCCAGCCGATCAGCATAAAGGCCAGGCAAAACCACGTGAGCGCATAGGTCAGGTGGTTGTTGGGGAACTGGACCACGGTCAGCCCGCCGATCGGCTGCCCCGGCGCATTGAGCGAGGCGTCGGCGTCGATGAAGAACGGTGCGGCATTCGAAAGACCGCGCGCAACCGCAATTTCCTGCACGTCTCGCGAGTACCAACGATCTTCGGACGGAGCGTTATGGCGCAGAAATCCGCCCTTCGGCTCGGTGGTGCGGAGCAGGCCGGTGACGGTCACCGTCCCATCCGGCTCACCGGCACGCCGCGACGTCCGGTCGCGCTGTTCGGGGAGGATGAAGCCGCGATTCACCAGCACGGTGCGGCCGTCCGCCAGGCGCAGTGGCGTGATCACCCAAAAGCCGCCGCCGGCTTCGGTGACAGCCGTGGTCAGCGTTTCGCGATCGTTCAGAAAATGCCCGGTGGCGGTGATGCGGCGATATTCATCGTTCGCGGCCGTGATCGCCGTCCATGTCGCCGCGTCAGGCAGCGGCGCGGGCGCAGCGTGGATTCGGGCATCGACCCGGTCGATCAGCGCCAGCTTCCAGGCCCGGCGCTCGACCTGCCAGACGCCAAGGGCGAGCAGCAGGACGACGCCGAGCAGCGCCGGGATCGTGAGCCATAGCGACGGCCGGCGTGAGGGAGTGTCCCCCCGAGTCGGGACGTCGCCAGAGGCTCCGATCCCCGGCTCGCTCACTTCGGCGGCACCATGTTGTGCACCGGCATCATGTTGGTGACGAGGTGGTGCATCACCCACAGCGACCCGGCCAGCGCGATCACCACCATCACGATGGTGAAGATCAGTGCCATCATGGTCCAGCCCTGCTCGGACGAAGTGTTCATGTGCAGGAAGTAGATCATGTGCACGACGATCTGCACCGCAGCGAACGCCATGATGATCAGACCTGTGACCGACTTGTCGGCGATCGCGCCGCTCATCACCAGCCAGAACGGAATCGCGGTGAGCACCACCGACAGGCCGAAGCCGATCAGATAGCTCTTCAGCGAGCCGTGGGCGTGCGCGTCGGGATGACCGTGGTGGTCCTCGCCGTGAGCGTCGACGGGCGGATTGTTGATGCTCATCGCAGCACTCCCAGCAGGTACACGAAGGTAAAGACGCCGATCCAGACCACGTCGAGGAAGTGCCAGAACATGCTGAGGCACATCAGGCGGCGGCGGTTAGCCTCGATCAGCCCCTTGCGGGCAACCTGCGTCATCAGCGTCACCAGCCAGATGATGCCGAAGGTGACGTGCAGACCGTGGGTGCCGACCAGGGTGAAGAACGAGGACAGGAAGGCGCTGCGCTGCGGCGTCGCGCCTTCATGGATCATGTGATGGAACTCGTAGAGTTCGATGCTGAGGAAGGCGAGACCGAACAGGCCGGTGATCGCCAGCCACATCTGGGTGGCGCCGACCTGGCGCTTTTCCATGGTCAGCATGGCGAAGCCATAGGTGATCGACGACAGCAGCAGCATCGTGGTGTTGACCGCGACGAGCTTCAGATCGAACAGATCCTTCGGCGCCGGCCCGGCCGCATAGTTGCTCCCGAGCACGCCGTAGGTCGCGAACAGGATCGCGAAGATCAGGCAGTCGCTCATCAGATAGAGCCAGAAGCCGAGCATGGTGCTCGAGCCTTCCGGATGGGCGTGTTCGTCGACGACGTAGAAGATCGGATCTGCGTCCTTCGGGTTTGCGACAGCTACGCTCATCACTTGGCTCCAGCAGCGAGCAGACGGGTCCGCTCGTCTTCGACGCGCACCACTTCCTCAGCCGGGATGTGGTAGTCGCGGTGATAGTTGAAGGTGTGGCCGATCGCGACCGCCAGCAGGGCGATGAACGCCAGCGCCGCCAGCCACCAGATGTACCAGATCAGGCCAAAACCCGCGGCCGTAGCCAGACCGGCCAGGATGATGCCGGTGCCGGTGTTGCTCGGCATGTGGATCGGCTTGAAGCCGGTCAGCGGACGCTTGTAGCCGGCGCGCTTCATCTCCCACCACGCGTCGGTGTTGTGCACCATCGGGGTGAAGGCGAAGTTGTAGGCCGGCGGGGGCGACGACGTCGCCCACTCCAGAGTGCGGGCGTCCCACGGATCGCCGGTGACGTCGCGTAGCTGCTCGCGACGCAGCACGCTGACAGCGATCTGGATCAGGAACGCGCCGATGCCGACGGCAATCAACGCCGCGCCACAAGCTGCCAGGATGAACCAGATCTGCAGGCTCTGGTCGTCGAACACGCGCAGCCGGCGGGTGACGCCCATCAGGCCGAGCACGTAGAGCGGCATGAAGGCGAGATAGAAGCCCGACACCCAGCTCCAGAACGACACCTTGCCCCAGAACGGATCGAGCTTGAAGCCGAACGCCTTGGGGAACCAGAAGGAGATGCCGGCGAACGCGCCGAACACCACGCCGCCGATGATGACGTTGTGGAAGTGCGCCACCAGGAACAGGCTGTTGTGCAGCACGAAGTCCGCCGGCGGCACCGCGAGCAACACGCCGGTCATGCCGCCGATCACGAAGGTCAGCATGAAGGCGATGGTCCACATCATAGGCAGCTCGAAGCGGATTCGGCCCCGATACATCGTGAACAGCCAGTTGAACATCTTTGCGCCCGTCGGGATCGAGATGATCATCGTGGTGATGCCGAAGAACGAGTTGACGCTGGCGCCCGAACCCATCGTGAAGAAGTGGTGCAGCCACACCAGGTACGACAGGATGGTGATGACCACCGTGGCGTAGACCATCGAAGTGTAGCCGAACAGCCGCTTACCCGAGAACGTCGAGGTCACCTCCGAGAAGATGCCGAACGCCGGCAGGATCAGGATGTAGACCTCCGGGTGGCCCCAGATCCAGATCAGGTTCACGTACATCATCGGGTTGCCGCCGAAATCGTTCGTGAAGAAGTTGGTGCCGACGTAGCGATCGAGCGACAGCAGCGCCAGCACCACGGTCAGAACCGGGAACGAGGCGACGATTAGCACGTTGGTGCAGAGCGACGTCCAGGTGAAGATCGGCATACGCATCATCGTCATGCCGGGGGCCCGCATCTTGACGATGGTGCAGATCAGGTTGACGCCGGACAGCGTCGTGCCGACGCCGGCGACCTGCAGGGCCCATATGTAGTAATCGACCCCGACATCTGGGCTGTACCCGATATTCGACAGCGGCGGATAGGCCAGCCAGCCGGTGCGGGCGAACTCGCCGACGAACAGCGAGATCATCACCAGCACGGCGCCGCCGACCGTCATCCAGAAGCTGAAATTGTTGAGGAACGGGAACGACACGTCGCGCGCACCGATCTGCAGCGGCACAACGTAGTTCATCAGGCCGGTGACCAGCGGCATCGCCACGAAGAAGATCATGATCACGCCGTGGGCAGTGAATACCTGATCGTAGTGATGCGCGTTGAGATAGCCCTCGGAGCCACCGAACGCGATCGCCTGCTGCAGCCGCATCATGATGGCGTCGGCAAAGCCGCGCAGCAGCATGACGATGCCGAGGATCATGTACATGATGCCGATGCGCTTGTGGTCCACGGTGGTGAACCACTCGCGCCACAGATAGCCCCACAGCTTGAAGTAGGTGAGGCCCGCTACCAGCGCGGCGCCGCCGCAGGCGACGCCGACGAAGGTCATCACGACGATCGGTTCGTGGAGAGGAAGCGAATCCAGCGACAGCCGGCCGAAGATCGCTTTGACGATATCAAAATTGGAGAACATGCGATCCCTCAGGATTGGGACTTCGACGTCGAGCCGAACAGGAACGAAGTGGAGGAGCCGAGCGGCGCCAGCGACGGGCGCTTCAGGCCGGCGCCGAGCAGCGGCGTGGATTCACGCACCTGCGCGGTGGCGCGGCCTTGCGGTTCTTCCGGGGTGCAGATGCCGGCCACGAAGGACGGCTGCGGCCCCAGCGCGGTGCCGCGGCGGGCGTATTTGTCGTAAGCGAGCGGCAGCGTGTTGTTCAGCCCGGCCATGCCGGAGCCGCCGCGGGCGTCGATCGCCATCATCTCGCTCATGCACATCTTGCCGGTGTCGACGCACATGTTGAGGATGGCGCGGAACAGGTCGCCGTCTACGGCGCCGAACATGCGCGGCTTCTCGTTGCTGCTCGGACGTTCGAGCTGCAGATATTCCGGCCGGCCGAGCTTGTCCGGGCTGGCCTTGGCGCGCGCGATCCACTGATCGAAGCCGGCGTCGTCGAGACCATGGAAAGCGAAGTGCATGCCGGAGAAGCCGGCGCCGCTGTAGTTGGCCGACAGGCCGCGATAGTTGCCGGCGTGGTTGATCACGGCGTGCAGCTTGGTTTCCATGCCGGGCATCGCGTAGATCATGCCGGCGAGCGCCGGGACGTAGAACGAGTTCATCACCGAGGACGAGGTGATGCGGAAGTTGATCGGGCGATCGACCGGAGCGGCCATCTCGTTGAGCGAGGCGACGCCGTATTCCGGATAGATGAACAGCCACTTCCAATCGAGCGCGACGACGTTGACCTCGAGCGGCGCCTTCTCCCGGTCGACCGGGCGGTTGGCGGCGATCCGGTCCAGCGAGCGGTAGGGGTCGAGCAGATGGGTTCCCATCCAGGTGATCGCGCCGAGGCAGATGATGATCAGCAGCGGCGCCGACCAGATCACCAGCTCGAGACCGGTCGAGTGATCCCATTCCGGATCGTATTTGGCGGCGTCGTTGCCGTGCCGATAGCGCCAGGCGAACCAGACCGTCAGCGCCATCACCGGCAGCACGATCAGCAGCATCAAGACGGTGGACACGATGATCAGATCGCGCTGCTGCGCCGCCACGTCACCGGCGGGCGCCATCACCACGAAGTTGCAGCCGCTCAAGACTACGGCCAAGGGTAGCAACAACAGAAACTTTAGTCGTGACACGCGTTCCGCCCTTTGAGAATGAGAATATCTCGCAAGGACACGAGCTAGCTGCGGCGCAACAATCCGGACATTGGACAATTTGTCCAATGTTGCGGTGCGGGATCACCGCTCAAACAGACCTGCGATTGCTTCTAAAAGTGAGAAGCGCTCGCAACATTTTCCTTCGACATTTCAATGGCAGAGGCGATGACGGACACGACCACAGCGGGAACCACGACGGCGGGACTTGGCTCGGATCCGGCGCACAAGCATGCCAATCCGAACGACATCGCCATCGGCGTCATCATCGGCCGCACCGCCGAGTTCTTCGACTTCTTCGTTTATGCCATCGCTTCGGTGATCGTGTTCCCCCGTCTGGTGTTCCCGTTCACCAGCGAGCTGAACGGAACCCTTTATTCTTTCGCGATCTTTGCGATCGCCTTCATCGCCCGGCCGTTCGGCTCGGTGATCTTCATGGCGATCGACCGCACCTACGGCAAAAGCGCCAAGCTGATCATTGCGATGCTGCTGCTGGGCACCGCCACGGTCGCGATCGCGTTTCTGCCCGGCTATTACGAGATCGGCGCAGCCTCGATCTGGCTGCTGGCGCTGGCGCGCGCCGCACAGGGCCTGGCCTGGGGCGGCGCCTGGGACGGTCTGGCCTCGCTGCTGGCGCTGAATGCGCCGAAGGAGCAGCGCGGCTGGTACGCCATGATCCCGCAGCTCGGCGCGCCGCTCGGCCTGATCGTCGCTTCCGCGCTGTTCGCCTATTTCACCGGGCATCTGTCGGCCGAGGACTTCTTCAGCTGGGGCTGGCGCTATCCGTTCTTCGTCGCCTTCGCCATCAACGTCGTGGCGCTGTTCGCCCGGCTGCGCATGGTGGTGACTCCCGAATACGCTTCGCTGTTCGAAAGCCGAGAATTGCAGCCCGGCCGCGTCAGCGAGACGGTTCGCAACGAAGGCCGCAACATCGTGATCGGCGCCTTCGCGCCGCTGGCCAGCTTCGCACTGTTCCACATGGTGACGGTGTTCCCGCTGTCCTGGGTGTTCCTGTTCACCCGCGAAAGCCCGGTCCGCTTCCTGATCATCGAAACCATCGGTGCCGCGATCGGGGTGCTGGCGATCATCGCGTCGGGCTATCTGTCGGACCGGATCGGCCGCAAGCCGCTGCTGATCGGCTCGGCGGTCGCGATCGCGGTGTTCAGCGGCTTCGCCCCGCAGCTGCTCGATGCCGGCCCGGTCGGCGAGTCGGTCTATATGATGCTCGGCTTCGTGCTGCTCGGCCTGTCGTTCGGCCAGTCCTCCGGCGCGATCGCCTCCAGCTTCCGGATGACCTATCGGTACACCGCCTCGGCGCTCACCGCCGACTGGGCCTGGCTGGTCGGCGCCGGCTTCGCGCCGCTGGCCGCGCTGCTGCTTGCCACCGACTTCGGCCTGCTGTCGTCCGGCGCCTATCTGCTGTCCGGCGCCGTGGTGACGATCCTGGCGTTGTGGATCAGCGGCCTGCGCGAGTCGGAAGAGTATCGGTAAGCGCCCGCCTCGCTTCAACGCTTCCCCAAACAGCAAAGCGGCCCGCAAACGCGGGCCGCTTCTTTATTTTGAGCTTCGAAAGGCGGACGAGCGCTACACTTGCTCGCCCGCCTGATCGACTGCGCTTGCGCCGTTAGCGCGGCGCCATACGGATGGCGCCGTCGAGGCGGACGTCCTCGCCGTTGAAGTAGCCGTTGGTGATCATGGTCAGCGCCAGCTGCGCATATTCCTCCGGCATACCGAGCCGCTTCGGGAACGGCACCGAGGCGCTCAGCGCGGCCTTGACGTTCTCCGGTGCGCCCTGCAGCAGCGGCGTGTTGAAGATGCCCGGCAGGATGGTGTTGACGCGGATGCCTTCGCTCATCAGGTCGCGCGCGACCGGGAGGGTCATCCCGACGACGCCGGCCTTCGACGCCGAATAGGCAGCCTGGCCCATCTGGCCGTCTTCTGCTGCCACCGACGCGGTGTTGACGATCGCGCCGCGCTCGCCGTCGTCGAGCGGCGACAGCGACAACATGCCCTGTGCCGACTTGGCGATGCAGCGGAAGGTGCCGACCAGATTGATCTGGATGATGCGATTGAACGCATCGATCGGGAAATGCGTCGGCTCGCCGGTCTTCTTGTCGCGACCGGCGGTCTTCACCGCATTGCCGGTGCCGGCGCAGTT
>NZ_JBMDXE010000348.1:0-9394 GCF_048594845.1 Rhodopseudomonas sp.
TTTATTTAATTTTGTTTGTTCAGGCCTTGAACGACGACCTCTCGTTCGTCTTTCGGGGGCGCGCCGCGTTGCTGCGCGAACCCGGAATCCATACTCACAAATTTCTCGTGAGGGCACGGCGAGGCTGGTTCCAGCGTCGAGCCGAAGTCGCAGTGGTTATGGATTCCGGGCTCGCGCTACGCGCGCCCCGGAATGACGAACGAGAGGGCTAGTTGTCTCGCGAGTTTCGTGCGTGGCAGCTTCGCTGCGCCAAGTACGTAACGTTGGCACGGTGCTTCACACCTTTGCCCACCCTACATTCACCGAACTACCTTCTCCCAACTAACTCCGTCGCCTCGCACTCACCGCGATCGACAGTAGCGTGCGCTGGGCGATGGCGGCGCCGAGGGTGGCTTGGCGGCGTGTATCAAGTGCGGCGACGGCGAGTTGCTCGATGATTTGCGCCAAGCGGGCCGGCGACAGGTTGCGCAGCGCGGCTTCGGCCGCGGCCTTGCGTGAGAAGTGCAGCCTTGGAAAACCGCTGTCGAGCGCCGTCGCGGCCGGTGTGCCGGCTTCGACCGTCAGGCTGGTCTTGTGCAGGAACGCGGCGTGGCGCTGCGCGGCCAGAATGATCTGGCCCGGATAGGTGCCAGCCACCATCGCCTTGGCGAATTCGGTTTCGACCACCTGCGGCTTGCCCGAGAAAGCCGCGTCGACGATCACGTCGAGCTTCAGGTCCGAGGCGTCGGACACGCAGGCCATGACGTCGTCGAGCGTGATCTCGCCTTGGCCATGTGCGTAGAGCGTGAGCTTGCGGACCTCGTTGCGCGAGGCCTGGCGGTCGCCGCCCAGCAGCGTCATCAGTACGGCGCGGGCGTCGCGGCCGATCTGCAGGTTCGCGGCGCGGAGTTCGTCGTCGATCAGCTTGGCGAGATCGGCCTCGGCGTCCGGATAGCAGCCGATCGCCACCGCGCTCGGCGCTTTCTCGCAGGCCTTGCGCAGCGCGTTGTCCGGCTTGATGTCGCCGGCTTCGATGACGATCCGGCATTCCTTGGGCGGTGTTGCGGCGAGCGCCTCGACGCCGGCGACGAAACTGCGCGAGCCGGCGCGCACCCGGATCGCGCGGCGGCCGCCGAACATCGGGATCGCCAGCGCCTCGTCGACCAGCCGTGAAGGCTCGGCGGCGAGTTCGTCGCCATCGAGGCGCACCAGGGCGAACGGATCCTTGGGATCGTCGAGCGCGGAAGCGATCAGCGCATCGGCGCGTTCCCGCACCAGTCCGGCATCCGGCCCGTAGAGCAGGATGATCGGCCGGCCCGCATCCGGACGGCTGAGGAAAGCGGTGGCGTCTCGTCCGCGCAGCGCGACCATGGCGCAATCAACCCGACGCAGCGGCGCGGCGTCCGCGCATCGCCCGTCTCAGATGCCGGCGTAGAAGAAGGAGGCGAGCCGGGTGTTGATGTTCTCGGCGATTTCCTGCGCGGCGCGGTCTTCGGCATCGCGGCCGGCGCGGGTGCGGGCGAATCGCTGGGTCTGTCCCGGCACGTCGTATTCGACGCGCGAGAAGGTGTTGCCCGTCATCACCACCTTGCCGGTGGCGATCTCGATCAGCCGGTAGCTGGCGTCGATGCCGTAATTCTCGATCGTCGGAAGCGCGGTGTTCGGATCGACGATCAGCGACGAGCGCTGCGTGGTGATGTTGAGCGCCAGCGTGTACAGCGGCGGCGCACCAGTGGCGGCGCCGTACATCTTGAACATCAGCGCATTGCGGATCTCGACGCCGATTCGGGCGTTGCGCGACCCGTTCGGAAGGTTGAGCGGCGGCACCTCGACGGCCGAGATCTTGTCGCGCAGCGTCGGCGAGCCGTCGCCGCGATCGGCATACATCGGCTGAAAGCAGGCGGCGAGCGGCGCCGTCAGCACCACGGCAAGCGCCAGCCTCGCGATCACTTTCGCCACAGCGGGCTTAACCGACGACATTCACGATCCTCTGCGGAACCACGATCACCTTGCGGACGGGCTTGCCGTCCAGCGCCTGTCTTACCGCATCGAGGGCCAAAACGGCAGCCTCAATTTCTGCAGTCGCGGCGGCCCGAGGCACAGTGACCTCGGCGCGCTTCTTGCCATTGACCTGCACCGGCAGCGTCATGCTGTCCTCGACCAGCAGATCGCGCTCGATTTGCGGCCAGACCGCTTCGGAAACGAGGCCGGACTGGCTCAGCACCGTCCAGCATTCCTCGGCGAGGTGCGGCATCATCGGGTGGAATAGTTGCACCAGGATCACGGTGGCTTCGCGCAGCGCCCAGGCGAGATCCGGCGCCGGCGTGCCGGCTTTCGCCAGAACATCCCCGAGATTGTTGGAGAATTCGCGGATGTGGGCGAGGCTGACGTTGAACGCCAGCCGCTCGATGCCGTTCAGCACCTTGTCGAGTGCGCCGTGCGCCGCCTTGCGCACCGCCAGCGCCTCGGGGCCGAACGTCTCGGGCCGGGCCGCCGGCGCGGCTTTGGCGATCTCGGCGGCGTCGTTGACCATCCGCCACAACCGCTGCACGAAGCGCGACGCGCCCTTGACGCCTTCCTCGCTCCAGATCACGTCGCGGTCGGGCGGAGAGTCCGAGAGCATGAACCAGCGCGCGGTATCGGCCCCGTAGGTGCCGATGATCTCGTCAGGGTCGACGGTATTGCGCTTGGACTTGGACATCTTCTCGATCGGGCCGATCTCGACCGGCGTGCCGCCGTCAAGCAGCGTCGCCTTCCGCGAATCACCCTCGACCGTGATCGAAATCTCGGCCGGCGAGGCGAAGTGGCCATCGGCGGTCCGATAGGTCTCGTGCACCACCATGCCCTGCGTGAACATGCCCTTGAACGGCTCGTCCAAGGCGACGTGGCCGGTCGCCTTCATGGCCCGGGTGAAGAACCGGCTGTAGAGCAGATGCAGAATCGCGTGCTCGACGCCGCCGATATACTGATCGACCGGCAGCATGCGGTTGACGACATCGGGCGTGGTCGGCGCGGTCTCGTTCCACGGATCGGTGAAGCGCGCGAAGTACCAGGACGAATCGACGAACGTATCCATCGTGTCGGTTTCGCGCTGCGCCTTGCCGCCACATTGCGGGCAGGCGACGTGCTTCCAGGTCGGATGGTGATCGAGCGCGTTGCCGGGCTTGTCGAACGACACGTCCTCCGGCAATTCGACCGGCAGGTCCTTGTCGGGCACCGGCACGACGCCGCACACCTCGCAATGGATCACCGGGATCGGGCAGCCCCAATAGCGCTGGCGCGAGATCCCCCAGTCGCGCAGGCGGAAGTTGACCTTGCGCTCGCCGACCGGCGCGCCGCCGAGCTGCGCCGTCTCCAGTCGCTTCGCGACTTCTTCCTTGGCGTCCGCAATGGTCATGCCGTCGAGGAAGCGCGAATTGATCATGCGGCCGTCGCCGTCATAGGCGGTGTCGGTGATGACGAAGCTGGCCGGGTCCTGGCCCTCCGGACACACCACCGGCGTGTTACCAAGCTGGTACTTGTTGACGAAGTCGAGGTCGCGCTGGTCGTGCGCCGGGCAGCCGAAGATGGCGCCGGTGCCGTATTCCATCAGCACGAAGTTCGCCACATAGACCGGAATCTGCCAGCTCGGGTCGAACGGATGCACGGCACGGATGCCGGTGTCGATGCCCTGCTTTTCGGCGGTGTCGATCTCGGCCTGCGCGGTGCCGCGCTTCTTGCAGTCCTCGACGAAGGCCGCGATCTTCGGATTCCTGGCCGCCGCCGCCAGCGCCAGCGGGTGATCGCCCGCGATCGCCATGAACTTGGCGCCGAACAGCGTATCCGGCCGCGTCGTGAAGATCTTCAGCTCGGTCTCGCCGCTTGGTGTCGTCGCCGGATCGAGCGCGAAGCGGACCAGCAGGCCTTCGCTGCGGCCGATCCAGTTGCGCTGCATCAGCCGAACCTTGTCGGGCCAGCGGTCGAGCGTTTCCAGCGCGTCGAGCAGCTCCTGCGAGTACTTGGTGATCTTGAACACCCACTGGTTCATCTCGCGCAGCTCGACGACGGCGCCGGAGCGCCAGCCGCGGCCGTCGATCACCTGCTCGTTGGCCAGCACGGTCATGTCGACCGGATCCCAATTGAGCTTGCGGGTTTCCCGTTCGGCGAGGCCCGCCTTCAGGAAGTCCAGGAACATCTTCTGCTGATGCTTGTAGTAGCGCGGATCGCAGGTCGCGAATTCACGCGCCCAGTCGAGCGACAGCCCCATGGTCTGGAGCTGCTTCTTCATCGCCGCGATGTTGTCGTAGGTCCATGCCTTGGGGGCGACCTTGCGTTCGATCGCGGCGTTCTCGGCCGGCAGGCCGAACGCGTCCCAGCCCATCGGATGCAGCACGTTGTAGCCGCGCGCACGCATCGTCCGCGCCACCACGTCGCCCATGGTGTAGTTGCGGACATGACCCATGTGGATGCGTCCCGACGGGTATGGGAACATCTCGAGCACGTAATACTTTGGGCGCGGGTCGTCGTTCTGCGTGGCGAAGATCTTCGCCTCGTCCCATTTCGCCTGCCACTTGGGTTCGGATTCGCGGGCGTTGTAACGTTCGTTGCTCATGGAGATCAGTCGGGTGGCCGGTTCGAGCGCCGTTCAAGACGGATGGAAGCGCGAATGAGGTCGCAAACCAATGCGGGCTCGGGGAAAATTCGCGCGCGAGGCGCGCGGAATAGGCCACGAAACACTGCGCCGGGTCAATGGGATGGCGCAGTCTGCCGGCTGTCGCGCGGGACTCTGTCGCCGGCGACCGGCTGCGCCGTTTTCAGCTCGCGATCGCCATCGACACCGGGTCGGCGATTCGCATGATGCCGTGTTCGACCACGGTGTTGCGGCCGCGATGCTTGGCGGCGTAGAGCGCAGCGTCGGCGGCCTCGACCAGCTCGGTCGGGGCATTGCTTTCGGTCGGCAAAGCCGCCGCGACACCGACGCTGATGGTGACTCGCTGGAAGACGCTGGTCCGGTGCGGCAGCGCGAGCCGTTCGATCGTGGCGCGCACCATCTCGCCGACGCTGGCTGCGGTGGCGGCGTCGCTCTCGGGCAGCAACAGGCAGAATTCCTCGCCGCCGTAGCGCGCGGCAAAACCGCCGGTGTCGCTGGCGACGCTGGCCAGCGCCTCGCCGATCCGCGACAGGCAGGCGTCGCCCTCCGGATGGCCGTAGCTGTCATTGAACATCTTGAAGTGGTCGACGTCGAGCATCAGCAGCGCCACGCCGTGTCCGTTCTGCACGGCACGCATCCACTCGAAATCCAGCCGGCTCTGGAAACCGCGCCGGTTGGCGAGGCCGCTCAGCAGGTCCATCGAGGCCATCACGGTGAGGCTGTTATTGGTCGCCACCAGTTCGCGCTCGCGCTGGCCGAGCTGCGCCGCCATGGCGTTGAAGGCGCGGGCCAGCGGCTGGAATTCCGAGGGCAGCTGCGCCCGGTCGGCGCGGGCCGACCAGTCGCCGTGGGCGAACCGCCGGGCCGTCGACGTCAGGATTGAGATCGGCTTCACGATCAGCCGTTCGGCCGCGATCAACGCGCCGAGCAGGGCGATCAGACAAACCAGCCCGAGCTCCAGATAGGCGGTCCGGATCTCCTGATTGATGGCCGCCGAGACCACATTCTCGTCGAGCGTCGTCACCAGGCGGGCGTTGGTGCCGGAAATCCGCGACACCGCGAGCAGCCGGCCGTCGTCGTCATGCGCCGTCGCCAGTTCGCGGTCGCGCGGATTGGCGCCGAGCGCGAAGGCCAGCGGGGCGCCGTCGAGCTTGTGGCCGATCTGGCTGCGCTGGTTCGGCGAGGCCGCCAGCACGGTGCCCTCGCCGTCGATCAGCGCGACGCTCAGTCCGGCATGGCCGGCCAGATTGCTCATGATGTCGGACAGCCAGTCGAGATTGATGCCGGCGATCAGCACCGCCTCTTCGCTCGCGTCCACCGCCGACACCGGATAGGCCGCCAGGATCGTGCCTTTGCCGCTCTGGGCGCCGACCAGGAAATCGCTGACCACGAAGTCGTGGATCTCGAGCGCCCTTCGGAAATACGCCCGCTGGCTGACGTCGGCGCCGACGAACATCGCGGACGTCGAGCAATGGATAATGCCGTTGGCATTGGCCACCGACAGCATTCGAACGGAGGGCAGGTCGACCCGGAGGCTGGCGCGCAGGATGCTGCAGCCGCGGCCGATCTGCGAGGCGCCGGCATGGATGTAGGCGGCCGATTTCAGCACCGCTTCGACCGAGGAGATGACCTCGCGCTGCGCGTCGGCGGCGCGCTGAGACAGGGTCGCGACGTTATTGGCCACGGCAGCCAGCTGGGTGGCGCGGGTATGCTCCAGCAGCCGGACCCGGTCGAGCATCATCGGACACACAAGAATCAAGGCCAGAATCACCAGCCTTGCGCGGATCCCAAGCAGCCCCCTGAGCTTCGCTTTCTTGCGAATGATGGCGATGCGTGACATCGTTGCCCCTTCAATCCCCCGCAAACACCCTAGGTCGAAGGGTTCAAGAACCCTTCTTCCAACTCGTTACAATTTGAGCGAAGGCACCACCGTTGATTGAATACGATTCTCATCTCGCGTCCTGTCGGGACCATGACGGCTTCAGCGTCACATGCTTCGGAGGCTCGTTGTCGCGATGAGCGCAGGGGCGGCGGAGGGGCTCGCGGCGGTCGAGCAGGCGGTTGCGCAGGCATGTCGCGATGCCCGCCGGGAGCGGGATTCAGTGACGCTGATCGCGGTGTCGAAAACCTTCGACGCCGCGGCGATCGAACCGGTGCTGGCCGCCGGGCAGCGGGTGTTCGGCGAAAATCGCGTGCAGGAAGCCAAGGCCAAGTGGCCGGCGCTGATCTCCGCGCATCCGGGCACGACACTGCATCTGATCGGGCCGCTGCAGTCCAATAAGGTCAAGGAAGCGGTCGCCTTGTTCGACGCGATTCACTCGGTCGATCGCCCGAGCCTGGCCGAGGCGCTCGGCAAGGCACTGCCGGCTTGCGGCCGGGCGGTGGAGCTGTTCGTCCAGATCAACACCGGCGAGGAACCGCAGAAGGCCGGGGTCGCGCCGCAGGAGGCGGATGCATTCATCGCGGCCTGCCGCGACAAATGGGGCCTGACGGTCTCAGGCCTGATGTGCATTCCGCCGGTCGACGAAGCTCCGGCGCCGCATTTTGCGCTCACTGCCAAGATCGCCAAACGCAACGGCCTGTCCAAATTGTCCATGGGCATGAGCGCCGACTTCGCCACAGCGATCGAGTTCGGCGCGACGCATGTCCGGGTGGGATCCGCGATCTTCGGGCATCGGTAGCCGCGCGACGTTCGTTGCCACGTTGGTCGAGCACTGCTTCCTGCCCAGAGGTCATCGCCCGCTTTCGCGGGTGGTCACATCAATCATTGAGGCGGTCGCTGCTTTCCCAAGCTTCGCAACCTCACCCAATCACGATCTTCGTCCGCGGCCCGATCCGTCCCAGTAGCCTCAGCAGGTTCGGGCGGGTCATGGCGATGCAGCCGGCGGTCGGGCCGAAATTGTCGCGGGCGAGATGCAGGAAAACGGCGCTGCCGCGACCGGCGATGCGTGGCCTGGTGTTGTGGTCCATCTCGATGATGAAGTCGTAGAGGTGGTCAGCGCGCTGCAGCCGGTCCCCGGCGTCGCCGGCGCCGCGCCGGAGCGGCCGATTGTAATGCCGACTCGCTGGATCCTCGCACCAGGCATCCGTCGGCGTGATCGGGCGGACCGGCAGAAAGCTGCGCGGCCGCGGCCAGCGATCGGCCCGCCACCACAGCCGCAGCGGCCGGAAGCTGCCGCGCGGCGTGCCGCCGTCGCCTTCGCGCTTGTTGGCCAGAATGCCACCGCGGCCGAGCGCCACCGGAATGGTCAGGCCCGCGGCCGTCAGCCAGCCGCGGCTGCGCTGCCCGGCGGCGGCACGGACCCGGATCGTCGCCAAAGCGGTTGCCGCGGGCTTTTGGGAAGCTTTTGATTTCTTGTCGGTTTTCACGTTTGGCGCGGAAGCTCGAGAGGTCGGGGACGGCAAATTTAGCATACCGCTGTTCAATTCCGCGGGAACGATCCCTATTTGCTGTTCTGCGATACAATCGCGCGTGATTTGGAAGGCATCGGCCCGCCTCGGCGGAGCTGCCTGCAAGACCGAAGGACATCGACCATGCCGAACGCCCGCAAGATCCTGATCGTGGATGACGACACCGATCTCCGCGATGCGCTGGTCGAGCAGTTGTCGCTGCACGAGGAGTTCGAGGCCTCGGCGGTCGACACCGGCGCCAAGGGCGTTCAGTCCGCAAAGGCCAACGCACCGGATCTGGTGCTGATGGATGTCGGCCTGCCCGACACCGACGGCCGCGAAGTGGTGCGCAGCCTCCGCAAGGGCGGGTTCAAGGCGCCGATCATCATGCTGACCGGCCACGATACGGATTCGGATACCATTCTCGGCCTGGAGAGCGGCGCCAACGACTACGTCGCCAAGCCGTTTCGCTTCGCCGTGCTCCTCGCCCGGATCCGTGCGCAGTTGCGCCAGCACGAGGCCAGCGAGGACGCGGTGTTCACCGTCGGTCCCTACAGCTTCCGCCCCGGCTCCAAGATGCTGACCGGCGCCAATGCCAAGAAGGTGCGGCTGACCGAGAAGGAAACCGCGATCCTGCGCTTCCTGTATCGCGCCGGCCAATCGGCGGTGTCGCGCGAGACGTTGCTGCAGGAGGTGTGGGGCTACAATTCGGGCGTGACCACGCACACGCTCGAGACCCACATTTACCGACTTCGCCAAAAGATCGAGAAAGACGCCGCCAATCCGGAGATTCTGGTGACCGAGGCCGGTGGCTACAAACTCGTGCCGTGATACCAATAGGGGCCGAATCGACGCCAAGCGTTCGCTGATCGAGCGTTTGGCGCCTCCCGTTCTCTGACCGGTCCCTGATGTCGATCGAAGATGATGTTGCGCTGCTTGAACGTGTCCCGACGCTGCGGCTGTTGGGCGACACGTCGTTGCGCATGCTGGCGATCGGCTCCGAGCAGCGCGACTACGCACGCGGCGACATGCTGTTCAACGCCGGCGATCCGTCGGATGCCGGCTATGTGGTGCAGACCGGCTCTTTCCAGCTGACCTCTTCCGAGGGAGGGCCGTACGAACTGATCGCGCGGCCTGGCGATTTGATCGGCGAACTGGCGCTGGTGCTGCCGATGCCGCGGCCGTCCAGTGCGGTCGCGATGGAGTACTCGTCGGTGATCAGGATCGCCCGCAGTCTGTTCCAGCGCGTGCTCGAGAGCGATCCGCCCGCGGCGCGCCGCCTGCGCGACGAATTCGCCGCCCGCACCAGCCAGATCGCCAGCGACATCATGATCGCCGGCGCGAAGCTGAGTTCGTAGTTGCTCTTTTCCCTCTCCCGCTTGCGGAAGAGGACCG
>NZ_JBMDXE010000349.1:0-8900 GCF_048594845.1 Rhodopseudomonas sp.
GCTGCACATCCTGTGGGCCAGCGGCATGAACCTGCTGTACGGCTACACCGGACTGATGCCGCTGATGTTCGCCGGTCTCGCCGGCATCAGCGCCTATACGGTGGTGGACCTGACCGCCGCCGGCTGGTCGTTCTGGCTGGCGCTGCCGGTCGGCGCGCTGGCGGCGTCGATCTCCGGCACGATCCTGGGCCTGCCGTCGCTGCGGCTCAAAGGCTTCTACTTCACCCTGTGCTCGCTGGTGATCCAGACGGTGGTCACCTTGGCGTTCGTGTATTTCGCCGGCCTGACCAACGGCGACACCGGCATCTCGCAGATCCCGCCGCCGACCTTCGCCGGCAAGCCGCTGATCGGCCTGTCGTACGATCTGGTGCTGGTGGCGGCCGCCGTGATCGGCGTCCTGGTGCTGATCGGCATCGTGCATTCGCCGCTGGGCCGCCGTTTGATCGCTATCCGCGAGGACGACGAACTGGCCGGGATGCTCGGCATCAACGTCACCGGCTACAAGATGATCGCGTTCTTCATCGGCTCGCTGTTCGCCGGCGTAGGCGGTGCATTGTATGCGCCGTATATCGGCTTTATCTCGCCGCGCTCGTTCGATGTGCTGATCAGCATGAATATCTGGCTGATGGTGGCGTTCGGCGGTCGCGGCACGATCTGGGGGCCGGTGATCGGAGCGATCCTGCTCGCGCCGCTGTCGTTCCTGCTGCAGGAATACTACACCGTGAAGGACGTGCTCTACGGCCTGTTGATCATCGTCGTTATCGTCGCAATGCCGGGCGGCATCGCTAGCGGCTTCCAGCGCAAGAAGCGCGAGGCGCCAGCGGCGGTCGGCGTGTCAGCCTCGCGCGGGGGAGCAAAATGAACGACATCCTGCTCGATGTGAAGGCTGTCTCGAAGCGGTTCGGCGGCGTCGCGGCGCTCAAGGGCATCGATCTGGTGCAGCACCGCGGCGAGACGCTGGGGATGATCGGACCGAACGGCTCCGGAAAGACCACTTTCGTCAACGTGATCTCCGGCCATATCAAGCCGAACAGCGGCAGCGTAACGTTCGACGGCGAAGCGTTCGGTGGCAGTAATCCGTTTCGCATCGCCAAGGCCGGCCTGACGCGGACCTATCAGGCGGTGAGGGTGTTCGGTGAACTCACCGTTCGCGACAACGTCGCCACCGCGCTGGTCGACGCGCGCGACCCGGCCTCGCCAGATTCGGTCGCTGAGATCGCGGACTGGCTACGGATCAGTCATCGCTTCGACACCCGCGCCGGCAGCCTCACCTTGATGGAGCAGCGCCAGGTCGAGTTGCTGATGCGCCTGGTGCAGAAGCCGAAGCTGATGATGTTGGACGAGCCGGTCGGCGGTCTGTCGTCGGCCGAAGTGCGGACTATGATCGGTGTGCTGTCGGAGCTCAAAGGCCGCTGCACCATCTTCGTCATCGAACACACCATGAAGGTCATTCGGGAACTCGCCGACAAGGTCGTCGTACTGATGGCCGGGGAGAAGCTGGCCGAGGGGCCGCCGGCGCAGATCCTGTCGGACCAACGCGTGATCGATCAATATCTCGGAACAGCAGATGCTTGAAATCAAGGACCTGACGGTTCGCTATGGGCCGTTCCTGGCGGTCGATCATCTGGCGATGAGCGTCGGCAAGGGCGAGATCGTCGGCGTGGTCGGCCCCAACGGCGCCGGCAAGTCGTCGATCGTCAAGGCGATCGGCGGATTGGTCGAGCCGAAGTCGGGACGACTGACCTTCGACGGCAGCGAGTTGCAATCGGTGCCGACGCATCGGCGCATCAAGCTCGGCATCTCGATCGTGCCGGAAGGCCGAGGGTTGTTTCCGCGCATGTCGGTCGAGGAGAACCTCGTCATCGCCGGCGACGCGCTGGGTAACGGCAAGCGGGTGCAGCATAATATCGAGCGCTGCTACACGCTGTTTCCGATTTTGAAGGAGCGGCGCTGGCAGGCCGCCGGGACGCTGTCGGGCGGCCAGCAGCAGATGGTGGCGGTGTCGATGGGGCTGATGCCCGATCCGCGGCTCTTGATCCTCGACGAGCCGTCGCTCGGCTTGGCGCCGATCGTGATCGGCGAGATCGGCCGGGCGTTGTCGCAGCTCGGAGCCGAGGGCCTCACCGTCGCGCTGTTCGAGCAGAACGCCAAGCTGACCTGCAGCGTCGCCGAGCGCATCTACATCCTCGCCAGCGGCGCGGTGCGTCATCACGACCGCGCCGAAGACCTGCTGAAGAACCCGGAAATTCTCGACCATCTGATGTAGCGGCTGCGAACCGGCCCTGCGGCCGAGCGTCTGTCCCCTGAGTTGAAAGGCGAAGCTATGCGAATTGGTGTTGCGGGCTTGGGCCGGATGGGCAGCGCCATCGCCCAGCGCCTGATCGAAGTCGGCCACGAAGTCGTGGTCTGGAATCGCTCGGCCGAGAAGACCCAGCCGCTGGCCGAGCGCGGCGCGACGGTCGCAACCTCGCCGAAAGATCTTGCCGAACGCGCCGAACTCATCATCACGCTGCTCACCGACGCCGCGGCGATCGAGCGCGTGTTCGACGGCGGCGAGGGGCTACTTGCGGGCTCCGTCACCGGCAGGCTGTTTGTCGAGATGAGCACCGTGCAGCCGTCGACCGAACAGGCCCTTGCGCAGCGCGTGGCTGCCAAAGGTGCCACGCTGCTGGAATGTCCGGTCGGCGGCACGGTCGGGCCGGCGCTGAGCGGCAAGCTGCTCGGCTTCGCCGGCGGTGCGCAGGCGGATTTCGACCGGGCTAAGCCGGTTCTCGATCAGCTCTGCCGCCGTGTCGAACTGATGGGGCCGATCGGCGCCGGCTCCAGCATGAAGCTGGCGATTAATCTGCCGCTCGCGGTGTTCTGGCAGAGCTTCGGCGAGGCCTACGCGCTGTGCCGTCACCTCGGCCGCGATCCGGCTTGGATGGTCGAGCTGTTCGCCGAAACCTCCGGCGCACCCAACGTCCTCCGCGCGCGGGGCTCGGCCGTGGCGAAGGCGCTGCAATCGCAAGATTCCGGCTCGGCGACGTTCGATTGCGACTCGATCCGCAAGGACCTGCGCACCATGGTGGCCGAAGCGCAGGCGCTCGGCTTCTCGCTTCCACTCGCGCAGCAGACCCTGACGGTGTTCGATCAGGCCAGCCAGGCCGGCTGGGGCGGCCGCGATTGCACCGAGCTGCCGGCTTATTGGTCGACGAAGCGTTCAAGCTGAGGAAAAGTAATGGAGCCGATTCCGACGATCGATGGCCACCACCACATCTGGCGGCTCAAGGATCTCACCTGGCTGTCGGGCCCGCAGGTGCCGCGGATCTTCGGGCCTTACGAGCCGATCTGCCGCGACTACACGATCGACGAGTATCGGTCCGACGTTGCGGCCTGCAATGTCGTCAAGTCGATCTACGTCCAGACGAACTGGCCGGCCGGCCAGAGCCTCGACGAGGCGCGCTGGGTGCAGTCGGTCGCCGACGCCACCGGATGGCCGCACGCCAACGTCGCGCATGCGGACCTGGCTGATCCTGCGGTCGGCGATCTCTTGAACGAGTTAAGACGCCTGCCGCTCATCCGTGGCATCCGGCAGCAGCTGCATTGGCACAGCAATCCGCAATACAGCTTCGCGCCGCGCCCGGACGTGATGAACGATGCCGACTGGCAGCGCGGCCTCAAGCTGGTGACGAAGCTCGGCCTGGTGTTCGAGCTTCAGGTCTTCACCAGCCAGATGGCGGACAGCTTCCGCCTCGCTCGCGCATTTCCCGACACGATCTTCGTGCTGGAACACGCCGGCATGCTCGAAGACACCACGCCGGCGGGCTGGCAGGCTTGGCGCGACGGCATGGCGGCTTTGGCGGAGTGCCAGAACGTCAACGTCAAGCTGTCGGGCCTCGGCACATTCGAGCACGCCTACCGTCTCGAGTCGGTGGCGCCGATCATCAAGCAGACAGTGGAGCTGTTCGGCGCGAGCCGCTGCCTGTACGGCAGCAACTTCCCGATCGAGAAGCTGTGGACCGACTACACATCGCTGTATCAGACGTTCCGGCGTGCGATCGAGCAGATGACCGAGGCAGAGCAGAACGACATCATGTTCAACACCGCAGCGCGTCTCTACCGGATCTAGGTGCACGAGGGCGGTCGGCTCGCTCGTTCTGAATGACACGACGTTGAAACGTCCAATAACAAAGAACGTCATCACCCGCGTAAGCGGGTGATCCAGTATCGCAGTGCGTCGATCCGTGATCGATGCGGACGATACAAGCTGGCGCTCTGGAATACTGGGTCGCCCGCCTGCGCGGGCGATGACTGGGGAAGCGTTGGGCTAAGCGGCTCGGCCTGTCGCACACTCAAATGGCGTCTCCACACGCACATCCTCATGGTGAGGAGGCGCGTAGCGCCGTCTCGAACCATGGGCCGCGAGTCGCGCGTTGCCCCATCCTTCGAGACGCCCGGCTTCGCCGGGCTCCTCAGGATGACGACTCAGTGCGAGTGGACAGGGCGATCGCGCGTCAATCAGTCGATGAATCGCTTCAGTTGCGCGCTGTTACGCGCGTGGCAACTGCGCTCAGCGCAGCGCCGCGGTGGTGAAGCTGGTGGTCGACACCGTGCTGACCGCGGGGCCGCTGAAGGCGTCGGCGTAGAGGCCCGGATGCGGATCGTCGCAGAACGTCATGGTGACGGCGACGTCCGGTTTGGCGAAGTGCTTGCTCAGCAGAGTCATGTCGGCGTCGCCGATCGCGGTCGCGGCGGTGGTGACGGCGCTCGGCATCAGGATCATCGCGCGCATCCAGACGTCGCTGTCGCGGCTGCCGGCGGCGGTGATGCGGGCCGAATTGGCGACCAGGCCGCCTTTGGCCTGAACGGTCTTGCCGACCACGGTATCGATCTTCGTCGACACGACCGGATGGCGGGCCAGCGCGGCTGAGCGGATGCCGCTCGGGATCGGTGCGCTGGCGGTGACGACGTGGGGATGGGCTTGCGGCTTGGCGGGCTTTTCGGCGGTGCTTGACGCGAACGCCATGGCGTTGAGCGGCGATTGCGGGTCGGCGGCCTCGAGCGCCTGACGGGCGCTGATCGCGGCGACTTGCGCCGGACTGGCCTGCTTCGGCGCGACCGGGATGTCGTCCCAGAAGCCGCGGGCGTTGATGATGTCGGCCGGGGTCTGCGGCTTCGACGAATCGGCTTTGGCGATCTGTTTTTGCGCCGGCTTGGCGACCGGCAGCGGCACGCTCTCGTCGGCGGAGGCGACCTGGACCGGGGCAGCCTGCACTACAGCGGCCGGCTTGGCCCGCGGCATCGGCACGGGTCCGCTGACAGCGAGTTTGTCTTCAGCCGCCTGAACCTCGGCGACCTTGATGTCCGGCAGCTTGCCGACCGGCTTGGCGGCGGTCGCAACCGTCGTGGCGGTCGCCGTGGCTCCGCTCTCGTCCTCGTCGTCAGCCGACTTGCCGCCGAACAGCGCCGTCAGGAAGTTCGGCTTCGACGAGCCGGCATCGCTGCCGCTGCCGCGGCGCTGAATGTCGGCCATCGCCAGCTCGTAGCCACGCAGCGGCTTGCCGTCGGTCGGCACGTGCACGGTGCGGCCATCCGGGAAGACGCGGGCGAGCTGATCCGGCGTCATCCGCGGCCAGTGACGGATTCTGCCGGTGTCGAGATGCACGAAGGGCGAGCCGGAGGTCGGATAGAAGCCGACGCCGCCGCGCTGAAGCCGCAGCCCGGCGAAGCGGATCTTCTCCAGGGCGACGCCCGGGATGAAGAAGTCCATCGCATGGCCCATGGTGTGCTGGCTGTGCCGCGCCACGCCGGACGAGCGGCGACGCAGCATGGCGTTGGTGCCGGGCGAGCGATAGGCGGAAATGATCTGGATCGGCTGCTTGCCGTCGACGTCGCGATAGACTTCCCAGATGATGTCGAACAGCGTCCGATCCATCGTGATCTGGTCCTGGCTGCGCCAGTCCCGCAGGAAATAGTTGAGCTTCTTCAGCGACTCTTCGTCGTAGCGGCCGTTGCGCTTGAAGGTGACGGTGAGATCTTCGCCGGAATGCGTGTGGTGGAACGAGAGGGTGCGGGTGTCACCGACCGCGGATGCGTCCTGAACCGAGCCGGCTCCCGCGAACAGAAGGGCGGAAGTCAAAGCAGCGCCGGTCCCGATTTTGGGCAACGACACAGATTTAAGACGGCGCAGTAGTCCAGCCAGCACGAGAGAGCCCCACCAGAAGGACGATCGAACGGAAACCCTGTCCGCAACCCCAAATCGGCGTGACAGAGTGATTGCACCGTCAACGGAGTCTTATCGAACCGAAAACGACGCCCGTTTCCCCAAGTCGATCGTCAACCATAAGCTGCGGACTATGGCGAAATCGAGCCCGCTGCCAGCATCCTGATGGACAATGGTTAATAGAAAGGGCCCATCCGAGGATGAGCCCTTGTTCCAATTCGGCTTTTTGACTTAACGCCGGAACCGCCAATCAGCGGGTGAAGCGCTGCTGCCGACGATATTCCTGCGGCGGAGGCGACGGCGGGCCGCCGAACAGCCGTTCGAAGAAGTTGAAGCCCGAGGACTGGGTCGAGCCGGTGTAGTCGCCGGCGACGTTGACGCCCGGCGGCATCTTCGGACGGGCGTAGCTCGGCTGGGCGTGGGCGACCACGGCCTCGAGATTCTTGCCCTTGTCGTTTCGCAGCAGCGCCAGCATCGCGGAGTCGCGGCCGTAGATGTCCTTGCGCAGCTCGAGCTTGCCGTGGTCGTCGACGAACGCGGTCTGGTAGGTGATGTTGACCGGGATCGGAGTCGGGAATTTCAGGTCGACTTCGTTGCGGCCGTACATCGAGCGGATCTTGGCCGGGGTGTAGTCCTTCTCCGGCATGGTGATGTTGAGCAGCGCGGCGGCGTACTGATCCGGGTTCTGCACCCGCATGCAGCCGTGGCTGAAGGCGCGCTCGTCGCGGCCGAACAGGTTCTTGTCCGGGGTGTCGTGCTGATACACCAGGAATTTGTTCGGGAAGTTGAAGCGGACGCGGCCGAGCGCGTTGCCGTCGCCGGGCGGCTGCGAGATGTGCACGGTGCCGTCGCGGTTGCGCTCCAGCTTCAGGCCCATGCGGTCGAGAACGGTCGGATCCTGGGCCAGCGCCGGCAGATACTCGTTATTGATGATCGACGGCGGCACGTTCCAGGTCGGGTTGACGGTGATGTACTTCATCGTCTCCGTGAGCAGCGGCGTCGCATGCTTGCCCGGCTTGCCGACCACGACGCGCGTGGTCCAGACCTGCCCGCCGTTCTGCATCAGCTTCAGCGTGTAGTCCGGAATGTTGAGGATCACATAGGCGTTGCCGAGCGACGGAGCGCCGAGCTGGCGCGGCAGCCAGCGCCAGCGTTCCATGTTCACCAGGATGGTGTCGATGGTGCGGTCGCGCTTCGGCGTGTTCATCGCCTTCACGGTGCGATCGTCGAGCACGCCGGTCGGCTTCAGATCGGCAGAGCGCTGGAATTTGCGCACGGCGTTGGCGACGTCGGCATCGTAGGTGGTGCTGTCGGCATTCTCAGTGACGCCGAGCTTGGCGCGCAGCTGCGGCACGCGCGGATCGTCCATGGTCACGGCCGCCTGCTTCTTGCGGGCCGGGACGTATTTCAGTGTCTCGCCCTCGGCGATCTTGGCGGCCGGCTTGTCGCCTTCGCCACGCAGTTCGGCGAGCTTCTTCTTCAGCTCCTGATACAGCTTGTGCGGCGGGTTGTAGCTGTCGAGCGCGGCGGAGGCGTCCTTCGCGGTGGTGACGTTCGCGAGCACTTCGGCCGGATCGATCGGATGCTCCGGATACTGAATGTCGGCCGACACCTGCGACCAGTGCATGCGGCCGCTCTGCGCCTGGCGCGCGTAGTCCATCATGCTTTCGGTCAGCCGCAGCTCGGCTTCGGCGAGCGCGTCGGGCGTCGTCGCAGCGGCGAAATCCGGCACCGGATAGTCGGTCGGATCGAGGCCGTCCGACGCGGCGTCCTTCAGCCGGGCGATCACGCCCTTGCCGGCGGCGGTCAGTGCGCCGGAATTGGTCCACACCGGCGCGTATTCGCGGGCTTCATAGAACTTCTCGACCGCGGCGCGCTCGGCCTTGCGGTCGAAATACTTCGACGCCTTGGTGGCGATCGTTTCCCGCAGCTTGTCGGCGACGCCCTGATCGGCGGCCGGCACGTTGCTGGCGGCCTTCTGCGGCTCCGCCGGCTGATCCTTGGTGGCCTGCTCCTTCACCGGCTGCTTCGCAGGCTCGGCGGCCGGAGCCGTGGCGGTTGCAGCAGGCGCCGGCGTGGCGGGCGCTGCTTCCGGTGCTGCGGCGGTGGGAGCGGGGGCAGGCGCAGCGGCAGGCGCGGCCGCGCTGTCACTCTTGGTTTCGACCGGAGCCGCGGTCTTGGCTTCGGTGGTGGCGTCCGGCTTGGTTTCGGTCGACGGCGTCGCGGGCGTGGCGACGGATTCGGGCTTGAAATCGCCGATCGACGGCGGCGGCACGTCGGCCGGCTGCGGCACCGGTACGGCGGCGTCGATGGCGAGGTCTGATGCGGATTTCGGACTGGTCTGCGCGATCGCGGAGGTTGCCGACACGGTCAGGAAGGTCGCCGCAACGGCCATCAGCACGCCTTCGAATCCGCGGCGGCCAGTCGAGTGATCTCGCATTCGTTCACCCCTTGGGAGAAGCTGCCCGCAGGCAGTATTGCCGGATCGACCCGCACGGTGGCGGCTCGACGTTTTTTATGTGGCGCGGACGTTACACGCGCTCTTTCGGAGCGGCCAGCGCCGGTCAGGTAGATTCACGACAAACTGACCACGTACACCTTGGCGTACAGAACCTTGCCGCTCTGCACGCGGTTTTGCCACGGGTCGCCCGCTTTGTCTGTCACTACGCCGCAACGGTTCAAAATGTTCCGGCAG
>NZ_JBMDXE010000035.1:0-8364 GCF_048594845.1 Rhodopseudomonas sp.
TCGGC
Source organism: Rhodopseudomonas sp. (assembly GCF_048594845.1). Classification (GTDB taxonomy): domain Bacteria; phylum Pseudomonadota; class Alphaproteobacteria; order Rhizobiales; family Xanthobacteraceae; genus Rhodopseudomonas. The sequence goes on from NZ_JBMDXE010000035.1 coordinate 6, forward strand.
GCGGTGATCGCGATGGCTGTCGTCTCGGTGCTGGTGCTGGCGCTCGTCTTGCTGGGTTGCCGGCTGCTGCTCGGCAGTTTCTTCGGCGTGCTGATGATCGCGGCGCGCGACGACGAGGTGCGGCTGCGTACGCTCGGCTACGAAACGCTGCGGCTGAAGCTCGCCGTGTGGTGCCTTTCGGCGCTGATCGCCGCACTCGCCGGCATGCTGTACGTGCCGCAGGTTGGCATCATCAATCCGCGGCTGCTATCGCCGGAGTTGTCGCTGGAGATCGCCGTGTGGGTCGCGATCGGCGGCCGCGGCTATCTGATCGGCGCGGTGATCGGCGCCGTGCTGGTCAACGCGCTGAAGTTCTGGCTGTCCGCCGCAGCGCCGGAGCTGTGGCCGTTCATCCTGTCCGGATTGATCGTGCTGGTCGTGCTCGTCTTCCCCAACGGGCTGGTCGATCTCGCCAAGTGGAAGCTGACGCGGCCGATGGGCGTCAAGCGCCTCGCCTCCGAAACGCCGGAGCTGCGCTGATGGCGGTGGCGCTGCTGATCGACGATGTCACCGTGGAATTCGGCAGCTTCCGCGCCATCGATGCGCTGTCGCTGGCGATCGACTTCGGCGAAGTCCGTGCCGTGATCGGCCCGAACGGCGCCGGCAAGACCACGATGCTCGACGTCGTCTCCGGCATCACCCGCGCCAAGCAGGGCAGGGTGATGTTCGACGAGACCATCGATATCACGCGCTCGAGCGAATCCGAGATCGCCCGCGCCGGCCTGCGCCGCAAGTTCCAGAAGCCGAGCATCTTCGAGGGCCTCGACGTGCGTCAGCACATCGCCATCGGCGCGCAGGGCAGCTTGCGGCGGACGTTGTCGCCGGCCGCGCTTGCAGCGCGCGTCGACGAAGTCCTCGCCGAGGTCGGACTGACCGAGCTCGCGGATCGCTCGGCGTCAGAGCTGGCGCACGGCCAGAAGCAATGGCTGGAGATCGGCATGGTGCTGGCGTCGCGGCCGAAGGTGCTGATGCTGGACGAGCCAGTCGCCGGCCTCACCGATGAGGAAACGGAGCGCACCGCACTGCTGGTGCGCAAGCTGCGCCGGCCGGACCGCGCCATCGTCGTTGTGGAGCACGACATGGCGTTCGTCGAACAAATCGCCGATCGCGTCACCGTGTTGCACGAGGGGCGAACGCTGTTCGAAGGCTCGATGCAGGACGCCCGCGCCGACGCGCGCGTCGTCGACGTGTATCTGGGACGATGACCATGCGCTTCCGCGTCGAAGGTCTCGATCAACACTATGGCAGCGCGCAGGTGCTGCGCCGCGTCGAGTTCGCCATCGCACCGGGCGAATGCCTGGCCGTGCTCGGCCGCAACGGTGCCGGCAAGACCACGCTGCTGAAATGCCTGATGGGCGTACTGCCGGTGACGCGCGGCAAGGTGCTGGTCGACGACACTGATATCACCGCCTGGTCGTCGCATCGCCGCTCCGCGGCCGGCCTCGCTTACGTGCCGCAGGGCCGCGAGATCTTTTCCGAACTCACCGTCGGCGAAAACATCGAGGCCGCGGCGCGCGCCCACGGCACATTCGGCACGGCGACGATGGACGAGGCGATCGGGTTGTTTCCGGTGCTGAGCCAGATGTGGAAACGCCCCGGCGGCGCGCTGTCCGGCGGCCAGCAGCAGCAGCTCGCGATCGCGCGTGCATTAGTGACGAAGCCAAGCTTGTTGATCCTCGACGAGCCGACCGAAGGCATTCAGCCCAATCTCGTGGCGATGATCCGCGACGTGCTGGCAGCGTTCAAGGGGCGGCTCTCGCTGCTGCTGGTCGAACAGTATCTCGATTTCGCCGTCAGCCTCGCCGACTCGTTCGTCGTGCTGTCGCGCGGCAGCGTCGCCGAAGCCGGTCGCATCGACACCACGAGCCGCGACACGCTCGCCCGCCATATCTCGATCTGATCCCTATCAACATCCAACGGAGTGATGCGATGTCCCGCCGCCACGAAATTCCAGCGACGCCCGAGAACATGGTGTGGGGCTATCTCGACAGCGCCACGCCGCCGGTGCTCGAAGTCGCCTCGGGCGACACCGTGACGCTGCATTCGTTTCCAGCCGGCGGCAAGGAGACGCTGCCGGAGGATCGCAGCATCGTGCCGGCGGACTATCTGCATGCGCTTGATACGATGGTGCAGGGGCCGGGGCCGCATTTCATCACCGGCCCGGTGCATGTGAAGGGCGCCAAGCCCGGCGACGTGCTGCAGGTCGATATCCTCAGCGTCAAGGTTCGCCAGGATTGGGGCTTCGTGTCGATCCTGCCGCTGCTCGGCACGCTGCCGGATGAGTTCACCGACTACGAAACGATTCATCCCAAGGTCGATCACGACCGCAACGTCTGCATCATGCCGTGGGGCACCGAGATCCCGCTCGATCCGTTCTTCGGCATCATCGCCACCGCGCCGCCGCCGGCCTGGGGCCGCTGCGGCTCGCCGGTGCCGCGCGCCTTCGGTGGCAACATGGACAACAAGGAACTCCGCGCCGGCACCACCTTGTACTTGCCGGTGTTCAACGAGGGCGCGCTGTTCTTCGCCGGCGACGGCCACGGCGTGCAGGGCGACGGCGAAGTCTGCATCACCGCGCTCGAGACCGGCGTCACCGGCACGTTCCGGCTTACCGTGCGTAAGGACATGGACCTGACCTGGCCGTTCGCCGAGAGCGCCACGCATCTGATGTCGATCGGGCTCGACGAAGACCTCGACGACGCCGCCAAGCAGGCGGTCCGTGAGATGGTCAAGCACATCTGCGACCGCACCAACCTATCGCGCAACCAAGCCTACATGCTGTGCTCGCTGGCCGGCAATCTGCGCGTCACCCAGTTGGTCGACGGCAACAAAGGCATCCACATGCTGCTGCCGAAGGCGTACCTGTAAAGAGCCGGCGAACTCCCGCAGCGCCGCGCGTGGCATGTCCGGCTGCGCGCGTCCGTGCCTGCGCCGGTCGGACACAGGTCCACATATAGGGATCATTAACGCGGTGACCCTAGGCTTATGGTGCTTGGATAAGGTCATGCAACGCTGCCGGATCGCCGATGAGGGAAGACGCTGCTGCCTCGGTTCTGTCGGACGAGGTGCGTGTCCGGCTCTATGATCAGGCCCTGAACGCCGCTCGCATCGGCGCCTGGGAGTGCGATCTCCAATCCGAACGCCTGAGCTGGACGTCGGGCGTCTACGACATCTTCGGCTATCCGGCGGGCAACCCGTTGCGGCGGGCGGCAATCGTGGATCTCTATCTCGACGAGTCGCGGCGCAACATGGAGCTTGCCCGCGCCGACGTGATCCGGAGCGGTCGCCCGGTCACGCTCGACACCGAGATCCAGACCTGGCGCGGCGAACGGCGCTGGATGCGTCTGTCGATCAACGCGACCCAGGACGGCGACCGGCCCGTGCGCATCTTCGGCGCCAAACAGGACGTCACCTCCGACCGGCAGGCGCTGGAGCACCTGCGGCGGCAGGCCGAGACCGATCCTCTCACCGGTCTCGCCAACCGCGCGATCTTTCAGGCGCGTTATCGGGAGGTCGTGGGTGATAGTCTGAATTACGGCTTCGCCTCGGCGCTGGTGCTGATCGACCTCGACGGCTTCAAGGAACTCAACGATACGCTCGGCCATCTCGCCGGAGACGCATGCCTGTGCGAGGTTGCGCGACGATTGCGGCGCGCGTTTCATAATGCAGGGCTGGTCGGCCGGCTCGGTGGGGACGAATTCGCCATCATCCTGCGGGCGCCGCGCAGTCCGGCACGGATCGCCGAGGTATTACAGCACACCCTCGCGATGCTCAGCCGGGCGCTGTTCTGGAACGGCCATCGTATCGAAGTCAGCGCCTCGATCGGCGCCGCCCTGATCGGCCGCCCGCATCGTCGGCGGATCGCCGACCTGTTCGAAGAAGCCGATCTTGCGCTCTACCGGGCCAAGGCGGCGGGCCGGAACCGCGTCCAGCTGATCGGCGACGAGACCCAAAGCCGCGCGGCTTAGCACCGATTGACGGGCGCGCGAGCCGCGCCGCCGCCACTCCCGCTCGGGATATGAAGCGGCTCTTAGGTCAGAATGCCTGGAGCTGTGCGTCCGAATTCCGCGCAACATCGGAATGGCGCACCCGACACGATTCGAACGTGTGACCTTTGCCTTCGGAGGGCAACGCTCTATCCAGCTGAGCTACGGGTGCTTGCCCGTTCCTGTAGCCGATTGGCGGCGGGTCGGCAACGGGCCAGAGCGGCACCGTTGCCGGATTGGCCGACGGGCTTTTGCCAGCCTCACTCCGCCGGCACGATCATCTTGCCGATCGGCCACAGCGCGATGCCGGCGAGTTTGAGGTGGGCCCAGGCGAACGGGATGCCGATGATGGTGACGGCGAGCAGGACGGCCGTGACCAGATGGCCGAGCGCCAGCCACCAGCCGGCGAACACGAACCAGATGATGTTGCCGAGCACGCCGAGCGGGCCGGTGCCGACGTCGTCGCGGCCGGTGACCATCTCGCGCGGGACCGCCATGTAGCCGAACGGGAACAGCGTGTAGGCGGCGATGCTGAAGGCGGCGCGGGCCCAGGGCAGGCCGATGATGGTGATGGCCATGATGACGGCGGCGAGGGCCCAGCCGGCCGCCATCCAGAAGCCTCCGAGTGCGATCCAGAGGATGTTCAGAAGCAGCGAAACCGGGGACATCGGGGCATTCTCCGCGAGGGATATGGGAACGAATGTCGCTGAGTCGGGAGGTCGCCGTCCACGATCCAGCGTTGTGGCAAACCGAAGGCAGTTCGCTTTTGTCGCGAACAGTTCGCTTTCTGTATTCTATTACCCCGCAGTGCGGGATGCTGTGCTGCGGCCGCCAGCAAGCCGGAACGGAACCGTCGCTGCGGCATTACAGTTCCCGTTGCCGTCTTCAAGGAGCCCGTTCTGAATGTCTGACGATAAGCCTCACCGCGAACGCGCCGTCGTGGATCGCGGGGATGCTATCGATCTCAACCATCAGAATCACGACATCTTCTTCGCGGCGGTCGAAACGACGCGGATGCCGATGATCGTCACCGACCCGCGGCAGTCCGACAACCCGATCATCTTCGCCAACCGCGCGTTCCTGGAGATGACCGGCTACGGGCTCTCCGAGATCGTCGGCAACAATTGCCGTTTTCTGCAGGGGCCCGACACCGATCGCGACTCCGTGGCGATCGTTCGCGAGGCGATCGCCAATCGTCGCGACGTGGCGGTCGAGATCCTCAATTATCGCAAGAACGGCGCGGCGTTCTGGAACGCGCTGTTCATCAGCCCGGTATATAATCGCGATGGCGAGCTGGTGTATTTCTTCGCCTCGCAGCTCGACGTGTCGCGTCGCCGCGACGCGGAGACGTCGCTGGTGCAGGCGCAGAAGATGGAGGCGATCGGCCAGCTCACCGGCGGCATCGCCCACGATTTCAACAATCTGCTGCAGGTGATCATCGGCTATGCCGACACGCTGCAATCCGCGACCGATACGATGGCGCCGCGCCATCAGCGCGCGGTCGAGAACATCCGCTCGGCCGCGACCCGCGCCGCGACGCTGACGCAGCAATTGCTGTCGTTCGCCCGCAAGCAGCGGCTCGATAGTCGGCCGATCAATCTCAACAACATGATCGAGGCGCTGGTACAGCTGGCGCGCCGAACGCTCGGCGAGAATGTCGACGTGCAGGTGAAGACGCAGAGCGATCTGTGGAACAGCCGCATCGACCAAACCCAGGCCGAAGTGGCGCTGCTCAATCTGTTCGTCAATGCCCGCGACGCGATGCCCAACGGCGGCACGCTGACGATCCGCACCGAGAACAAGGACATCGCCGAGGAAGATACTTTGCAATTCGGCGTGCCGCGCGGTGGCAGCTACGTCGTGTTGAAGGTGACCGACACTGGCAACGGCATCTCTCCCGACATCCTGAAGCGTGTCACCGAGCCGTTCTTCACGACCAAGGAAGAAGGCAAAGGCACCGGTCTCGGGCTCGCGATGGTGTACGGCTTCACGCGGCAGTCCGGCGGCAGTACGCATATCTACAGCGAGATCGGCCATGGCACGACTGTGCAGCTGCTGTTTCCAGCGACAACGCAGGATCTGCCGAAGCCGTCGATTCGCGCTCCGATGGCCATGGACCGGGCCGGCAGCGAGCGTATCCTTGTGGTTGAGGATCGGCCGGAAGTCGCCGAGTTGGCGTGTTCGATCCTGGAGGATTTCGGCTATCATACCGAGACCGCCAGCAACGCGCGCGAAGCGCTCGAACTGCTCGACGCGGAGACGCGGTTCGATCTGCTGTTCACCGATCTGGTGATGCCCGGCAGCATGAACGGCGCGGTGCTGGCGCGCGAAGCGTTGAAGCGTCAGCCGAAGCTCAAGGTGCTGCTCACCACCGGCTATTCGGAAGCCGTGCTCGAACAGCACGATGCCGCCTCGGAAGAGTTCGACGTCATCAACAAGCCGTATCGGCGCACGGATCTGATTCGACGCGTGCGGCATCTGCTCGACGGGCCGACAGGCGTGACCTGAGCCGAGCGGAAGCGAAGCGATGCCTGTATCGCTTATCGTGTCGCGCCGATTCGACTGGTCCTCGCGGACAGCGAACGCCGACCAGCCTGTTCCCCGCACCGCAAAATCGCCATCGTCGGGGCGAATTGCGGTCAAAGCCCTCGGCCAGATTCGCGTCGGGATTTGGAAGGGAATCAACGCTTGCCCTACACCGTGACGGCGATCCGCAACGACGAGAAGATGCAGAGCGTGCGCAGCAGCGGCCTGATTGCGCTCGCCAAAGCGCGCGTGTGGGAAAGCGAAGGCTGGCTGGTCTCGATCGTCGATCCGAACGGGCGCGAGCGGGATGTCGCTGAGCTCGACGCGCTGACATCCTTCAAGCCGGAGAAATTGACGTCGCTGTCGGCGATCTTCAGCGGGGACCTGTCGCGGAGCCCGAAGGCGGCAGCGCCGGCGCGTGCGTCGGACGACGCGATGGAGCCCGAGGAAGTACACGGCCCGTGGCGCGCGGAAACACACGGGCCCTGGCGTATCGAAACCTACGGCCCGTGGTTGGCGGAGGCGCGTAGTCCCGCGGCGGAGAAGGCGCTGGCGCTCGCGTCCTCCTGAGCGACGACGTGGTCGCAGGTCTCGCAGCGGAATACGGCAACGCGGCGCCGCGGCGGCAGATTGGGCAGGCAGCCGATCAGCATCATCCGGCCCGCACAAGCGGGGCACGCACGCGCCAGCGTGTATTCACGACAGGTCTCGGACATGGCGGCCGTTCACAGGGTGAGGCCGAGATCGCGGCCGGGCGGAAACCTGCTTACCAAAGAGTTGTAAAACGTCCGCGACAGGATCGCCAGCAACCAGATCGCGATGATTCCCTCAGCCTTCATCTCTATGGTGCATGCCCTGGTAGTTCATGCGTCGAATCCACGTAGTTGTACTTAGTAATTGTACGCGGTGATGGCGCGTCGCGCGTGCGAAGTTGCGACCGCTCAACTCTCCGCTACGGCGTCGCCCCAGGGCTGTGCAATTTCGGTCGCGCCCGAATTGCTGTCGCGTTCGCGCAGCACGACGCTGGGGCAGGCGAATTTCATCGGGACGGTCTGGACTCGCGCTTCCTCATAGGTGAAGCGTTCAGCAAGCGTTGCGCGTGTGGCGCCCGGCAGACGAACGTCGCCGATCACCACCGCGCCTTCGCTGGCGTCGATCCGCGGCTGATGGATCGCCGCGTCAAGATCCATGCCGTAGTCCATCACGAACGACAGGATCTGCGCCACCGCCGGCAGAATGCGCCGTCCGCCCGAGGCGCCGAGTGCGAAGCGGCGGCCGTCCGCGGCCTGCGCGACGACCGGCGTGTAGTTGGTGAGGCAGCGCTTGCCGGGCGCCAATGAGTTCGGCCGGCCGGGTTCGGGATCGAACCACATGATGCCGTTGTTCATCATGATGCCGGTCTGCGGCGTTTCGAATTTCGAGCCGAAGCTCGACAGCAGCGTCTGTGTCACCGCCGCCATGTTGCCGTCGCGATCGACCACGGAGAAATGCGTCGTGCAGGCCGGCGCCAGATGTTCGGCGCCGAGCGCGCGGCGGCCGTCGGCGTCGCCCATGTCGGACAGCCTCTCCGCATAGGCGGATTGCAGCGCGCGCGCATAGGCGGCGTAAGCCTCGGCATCCGGATCGCCGCCTTGCGCGGTCAGGTCTTCGCTCAGTACCCGCAGCGTATGCGCCAGCGTCGGGCCGGCGGTGAGTTCGGGCGTCGCGTACACAGCGCCGCCGCGATACGGAATCCGCAGCGGCTCGCGGACATGGGCGCGGAATGATGCCAGATCCTCGACGGTCAGCGATCCGCCGTTCGCCGCCCA
>NZ_JBMDXE010000350.1:0-65040 GCF_048594845.1 Rhodopseudomonas sp.
TTTTCTTGTGGGGGTGGGCACCGCCCCCCGCGCGCCCCCCCCCCCCGGGGGGGGGGGGGTGGGCCGCGCTACGGGGGGGCGGGGGTGGGGGGCCGCGGGCACTGAGCATGGGGCGCCCCCCCACCCGACCGGCCTTACGGCCGGCCACCCTCCCCGCAAGGGGGAGGGGAAACTCACGTTAGCTCCGTCTCCGCATCGATCTCGAGCCAGGCGCCGCGGTCGCGGTCGCGCCAGCTGACGATGCGATAGATCCGCGGGCCGTCGCTGAAGCGATGCGCACGCGTCAGTGCGACGCCGCCGCGCAGTGTGATGGTCACGCGCTGCACCGCGCGGGCATCATCTGCCGCCACGCCTTCGCGCGGCGGATGCGCCGTCAGTTGCGCCCACAGCACGGCCTGCGCCGTGGTGGCGCGCGTCACGCCGCCCTGCCCGTCGTCGGTCTCGGCCGGCGCCTCGAGCGTCAGCCGCGTGGTGAGTTTCCCGGGATCGCTCATAGCGCCGGCACCCGGAAGCTCGCGAGCATCGCCGCCACGCTGCCCGGCAGCATCGCCACGCTCGAGCCGACCGCGACCAGGCCGCGGTTGTCGTACCAATGCGCCGCCAGCGTCCGCACCGCATGGCGCAGCAGCTCGGGGACATCGCCGGGCGTCGTGCCAAAACCGAGCTCGACATCGAGCGCGATGCCGGCGGCGCCGCATCCCGGCTGCGGCAACGATCCCGGCGGCGCGGCGATCACGCCGTCCGCGGCATCGACCACAAAGCGCGCGAGATCGATCTCCTGCGCGACGCCGGCGCTGTCGATCACCCGCGCCCCGGTCAGCGCGTGCAGCGGCCCGATCCGCAAACGGATGCGGCTGTCACGCGGCCAGGCATCGTAACTCAGCCGCCAGCTCTGCAGCAGCAGCGCGCGGCGGGTCAGCGCCTCGACCTGGCTGCGCGCGGCGGCGAGCAGCGAGGCGATCACCGCGTCGTCGGCATCGTGGTCGACGCGCAGGAACGCTTTCAATTCGGCGAGCGTCCACGGCTCCACCGTCGGCCCCGTCAGCAGCAGCGCGGGCATGGTCGGCTCCTTTGCAAGGATCGGGTTGACAGCGGCGCGGCGGCGGGGCTGGTGAGCCGCCATGATCCGCACGCTGAAACTGTGTCTCGTGTTCACCGCCGCGCTCGCCGCTCCCGCCGCCGCGATGGTCGGCGGCGCGCGCGAGGATGCGGCGCTCGGCCGCGCGGTGGTCACCATCGTCGGCTCGCGCGGCAATTTCTGTTCGGGCACGCTGATCGCGCCGGATCTGGTGCTGAGCGCCGCGCATTGCGTCGGCCCGGGCGCGGACTACAAGATCGTGCACTACGACGCGTCGCGGCAGCCGCAGCTGCGCGACGTCCGCCGCGTCGCCGCGCATCCGCAATTCGACATGAAGGCGATCCTGGCGCATCGCGCCAGCGCCGACGTCGCGCTGCTGCAGCTCGCAGCTCCCCTGCCCGGCAAATCGCCGCTGCCGCTCGGCGCACCAACCGATCCGCTCGGCGCCGGCCAGAGCTTCACCGTCGCCGGCATCGGCGTCGCGATCCGCGGCGACGGCAAGAGCGGCGGCACCGTGCGCAGTGCCGCGCTCGTCGCCACCGGCCGCCCCGGCCGGCTGCAGATCCGCCTGGTCGATGCTTCAACAAACAACACCAGCGCAGGCCAAGGCGCCTGCACCGGCGATTCCGGCGCCCCGGCGCTGCAAGCGCAGGACGGCCGCGCCGTGATCATCGGCGTGGTGTCGTGGTCGACCGGCCCGAACAACGCCGCCGGCTGCGGCGGCCTCACCGGCGTCACCCCGCTGACGCTGTATCGCGACTGGATCGAGCAAACCGCGCAAAGCTGGGGCAGCGCGCTGGCGCGGTAGGCGGCTCGCGCGCACGCCACGCTCACTGCCGTCATCCTGAGGCGCCGCCGCGCAGCGGCGGCCTCGAAGGATGAGCCGCGAGCGCCGTCCCCGCCTCCGCATCCGTCGAGGCTCGCTTCGCTCGCGCCTCAGGATGACGGCCCCAGGAGATGCAACGCCCGCCCCCTTCAGATTTCATTAACCATGTTGGCCCACCCTGCCGGCTCACTCGGAGCCCGATATGCGCCTCGCTGCCCTGCTGCTGCTTGTTCTGATCGCCGTGCCGGCGCGGGCGGCCGATCTGCCGATGCACAGCAAGATCGGGCAGATCTTTGCCGAGCCGGCGCCGCGCGGCCGCGTCGTCGCGGTGGTGCCGCCGCCACGCGACGTCATCAGCCCCTATCCGGTCTATGCGCCCGAGGTGGACATCCCGCCGCTGGTCAACGGCTATTACGGCAAGCCGAATTCCTATCACTACTTCAACTACTACGGCACGCCGGCCAGCGCGATCTACAGCCGCCTGCCCTATGCCTGCGGCTGGCACGGCTACTGCTGACGCCGGCGACCGGGTCGCCCGCGCGGCGTCACGCCGTCAGCGACGCGGCTTGCGCTTGGCCTTGCGCGGCGTCTCGACGCGCTGCCGCGGATACACCGCCGGCGGCGTCGTATAAGGCTGCTGCAATTGCTGCCGCGACTCCTGCAGCCGGCGCTGATAGCCCGGCGAATCCATGATGTTCGCCGCCCCGCCGCGCGCGGCAGCCGGACCGCTGTCGAAGGCGACCAGCGCCAGCGCGGCACAGGCGGCGGATAGTACGATCGTTCGCGTCATGCGGTTCTCCCTTCCCGCAGCAAATCCCGCCGCACGAGATAGTTCCCGCGACCGACCCGCGCGACGGCCGCTGGTGGATGAGAAAGCTGTGTAGACCGTCACAGAGTCACATCAAAACCAGTCTTGCACGATGTGTTAGCTCGCGGTGACCCACCCCATGAGTCAAATGCCGGCTCACCAGTCACTGCGGCACATATGTGCCTTCGTCGAGCGCCCGCAGCATACCGCGAGCGTCCCCGACCTGAGGCATATATCCGGAATCAACAACACTCTCCAGCGCGCTTCTGGCTTGCTCAGGCGCAAGCGCGAGAAGCTGGATCGCCGCCATCAGTCGCACCTGAACGTTGTCGGACTTCAGCAGCGGCAGCAATGCCAAACGCTGATCGCCAGCACGCGACTTCAACTCGTCGCAGATGGCTACCATCTGCCCGAAAAGCCGATTATAGCGCGACGCCTGCCAGGACCAACTCGCATCGCGTTGCTCCGTCGTGATGGTTTCGAACAGCGCGACGAGTTCCGACGTGGCTGCATCTTGATACCGAGTTCTCTTCGTCATGTGAGCGATCCGGTGTGCGGCCTCGGAAATCATGATCGCGCACGACATCGCAATTTCCAAGGCTCCAGCCGGACAACGTTTCGGTTAAATGGCGCGCCGATCAGGCGCGCCGTCCGATACTTCGTCGTGAATCTCCTCAGCCCGCCGCGAATTTCAGCAGCTTGATCGCGTCGAAGTCCTGGACGCCGCCGCCGACGCGTTTGGTGGTGTAGAACAGCACGTAGGGCTTGGCGGAATACGGATCGCGCAGCACGCGGACGCCCTGGCGATCGACCACGAGATAACCGCGGAGGAAATCGCCGAACGCCACGCTGAGCGAGTTCGCCGCGATGTCCGGCATGTCCTCGGCCTCGACCAGCGGGAAAGTCATCAGCGAGGCACGGCCGCCCGCCTGCGCCGGCGGCTGCCACAGATAGCTGCCGGACGAGTCCTTGAACTTGCGGATAGTCGCCTGCGTCTTCCGGTTCATCACGAAGGCGCCGTTCTGCCGGTAGCCGGCCTTGAGCGCGTAGATCAGGTCGACCAGCACGTCGGACGGATCGTCCTCCGGGAACGCGCCGGCGGCGCCTGTCGCCACAGTGCCGAGATTGCCCCAGCTCCACGAGCCGTTCGCCACGACCGGCGAGGCGAGAAAGCCCTTCGGCTTGTTGACGCCGTCCCCGTGCACGAACGCCGCGCCTTCCTGCACCGCGAAGGTGAGTTCGACCTCCGAGGCGATCCACTCGTCGATGTTGACCGCGCTGTCGTCGAGCAGCGTCGCGGTCGCCGCTGGCATCGCGTACAACTCCATCGCCGGGAACGATAACGCGTCGAGCGTCGGCGACGTCGTCTGCGTGCGCGCATCGGTTTCACCGACCCAGCCGGTCGCCGGCCCCGCCGTCATGAACGGCTTCTTGTAGACGCTGCCGGAAATCTCGCGCACCGAGGCGATGGCGCGGATCGGCGAGATCGCCGCCAGCCGCGACGCGATCGCGTGCTCGAGCTCGACCGGCACCAGATAGCCGCCGTCCGGATTGGAGCCGATCGACAGCGCCTTGGTCTCGATCTGGCGCAGCGGCGCCGCATCGCCGCAGCGGACATAGGTCTCGAACGCGCTCTTATGCTCGCGGCTGACGGCGAATGTATCGGCACGGCGGCCGTCGAGCTGCGGGCGCGCCTGCTTCAGCGCGTAGTCCTCGATCCGCCTCAGCCGCAGGTCGATCGCGTCGGAGATCCGGTCGACCTTCTCCTCCAGCAACACATCGCCGCGGCGGCGCTCGAGCGCCGCGAGCCGCTCATCATTGGCGGCCTTGAACTCGTCGTGCGTGCGCATCAGCTCGTCATGCGTGTCACGCTCCGACGCAAAGCCGGCCTTGGTCTCCGGCGCGGCGGTGTCGATGTCGTAATCCATGGGGTTCTCCTGGTGGGCGTTGATGTCTGCACAAGCGAAAACGCCGCGGCGGGAAGCCACGGCGTTGGATGTGATGAGGCGCGCCGGCGAACCGGCGCGATGGCAGTGGGATGCTACGGCTCTTCCGCTGGGGTCAGAGCCAGGATCGCGATCGCTCCTTCGGGACGGCGTTCGACCCAGGCGCGCACGCGCGTCAGCTTCGTGGCGGTGTCAGCCCTTAGCATCACGAGCCGATCGCTCGGGAAGATGCCAACGAGCCGGTTCGGCGTCGGCAGGACGGCATCAAACACCGGATCGTTGGACATGTCGGGCTCGGCATCGGTCACCTCCAGCTTCGACGACGGAGCGATCGGAACGACAAGTCCCGACGTCAAAGTCCGATCCGACAGCCATGGATTGAACACGTCCGGACGGTCCGCCATCACCGCATTGTAGAGAAACAGGCGATCGACGTCCTCGGGCAGATCGAGCACGGTCCGCGTCGCCTGCTCGGTCGGCAGCATCGCCGGCAGCGCCGAGCGACTTGCGGGCGGATTGATCCCGATGATCACCGTCTCCGGCCATTTCGGATGGCTACGCCAGATCTCGACCAGCGAGAGCGGCGGAGCCGGCATCCGGAGAAGAACGTCATCCCCGACCGTGGTGACGCGAACCTCGCCGTCAGGCACCCGCAGCAGCGAGACGAAATCCGCCGGCCGACCCGGATCGACCTCAGCGCTGTCGCCGAGCACGATCTGCGTCGGCCCGTCGATGTCCGGCATGCAGCCGAGGATGAGGCAGGTATTAGTCGCCAGCACCTGCGCACCCCAGAACGGCGTCGGCAGGAATTCCACAAGACCTCCGTGAACAAACACGATTGAATTGGCGGGAGAGCAGCGAACCGAGTCTTTCATTGCGACCTCGTCAACCAACTTATGTACCCGCCCTGTCTAGCAGAGCAGCCGGCACATTGGGGGTAAATCCGCTGCGCCAATCCGAGATAATTAAGTGCGGTAGGCCGCTGATGATCACCAACTGCGTTTCCCGAACGCGTGCCCGCAACTCTGGTCCCGCAGGTGTGACAACCGTCCGTAACGAGGAATTCGTTCAGCTCACGCTGCTCCCCAACTCTCAACCTCCTATCGATAGGCGCAACAATGCACCTGTTAGCATAGGGCCCCGGTCCAACATCCAAGAATCGACTCATCCAAGCTTCTGCCGCCTCAGCATCGGCCCGATACGCACTAATCAAGCCCGCCGGGCTCTCGTACGCTGAGGCAGGCGGTTTCCAGTTTGGATTGACCGAACGGACGCGGCTCGCGGCAGAGGCCGCCCTAGCCTTTAGCGCATCAAGAAGTGTCCCTTGAGCTGGCGTTAGTTCGAATTCCCGACCGTTGATGGTGACGGTCCGGGTTCCTCCACCTCCTCGTCCACGCACCTGGGCGTATTGCTGACCAGGCTTGATAGTTTCGGGATCTGCATCCGAGATGACGCGACGATCATCGCGGCCAGAACTTACCGCCGGCGTGGCGCCTGCGACTCCTGTACCGGTGAGGTCGATGCGCCAACGAGACCCCAGTCCACCGAGCGTCCATTGCCCTCCGTCCGGATTGCCCTTCGGCACCCGGGGCTGGTTCGGGTTGTACTTGCGGCTGAGCGCTGGAAAGACGTCTTGCGGCCGGACGCCCGGAGACAGAAAGCGGGCGACGTCGGGCCTGACCCAGCGATCGGCGTCCGGGCGCATCCAGCGCGCCGGGTTGGGCTGCATGAATCGCGCGCGCTGATGCGCGGCGGTGCTCGCGGTGGAGCTCCACATCGGCGGTGCCTCGATTGTTGATCAGGAATGCGGAAGAAGCGCCGTTCCGCAGCGCGCTCGCTCTCCCGCCTGCAGGAGAGGGCTGGGGTGGGCGACGCAAATCGCAGCGCTGCTACTTGGGCAAAGCTCCGCTCACGCCCGCGCGGCCAGTGATCCCCGTCAGCGCCGCCTTGCGGCCGGCGCGGGAGGCGAGTGTTGCCACCGCCTGCCCGCGCCGGAGGGCCGGCGCCGGTGCATCCGCGGCGGCGGCCGATCCTGTGAGGTGTGTGGGGGGCGCAGCCGGCGGGCTCTGCACGCTGCGCCAGGCCGCCTCCGCGGCGCGGCGCAGCGGCGAGGACGGCGGCCCCTGCTTCACCGCGCCGACGCGCGCGCCCTGCAGCAGCGGGAAGGTGACGATCGAGATCTCCCAGAGGTCGACCTGATACAGCCGCCGCACCCGCGTCTTCGGATCGATGGCGCCGCGCACGGTGCGATAGCCGATCGACAGCCCGTCGATCGCGCCGGCGCGCAGCAGCGCCAGCAGCTCGCGGCCGCGCGCCACGTCCGGGATCAGCCGGCCGCGCGCGCGCAGGCCGCGCCAGTCTTCAGTGAGTTCGAGCCAGACGCCGACCGGCTCGCTCGGGTCGTGCTGAAACAACATCGGGATCTTGCGCAGGCCGCGCTGCTTCAGCGTCTGCGTGAAGGCGCCGGGCATCACCATGTCGCGCGCCTGATCGACCTCGCCGAACAGGCTGGCATAGCCTTCGATGCTGCCGTCTTCGGCCAGCACCAATCGCGCCGGCGCCGGGCCAGCATCGGACAGCGGGGCAAGCATGAGCGCCTCGTGACTAAGCTGATAACTAATGATCGGAAGGAGCAACGCCGCAGCGAAGCACTGCCCTCACCCCACGTGCCCCGGACAAGCCGCGGCACGCAGTGCCGCTGCGCCGATCCGGGGCCCCGGTTCAGCGACGCGCCGAAACACCAACCGGGGTCCCGCATCAGCGATGCACCGCTGCGCGCTGCATCTCCGTGCGGGACACGAAATGGCGGGCGTTACTTTGCCCGCTTGCGCGACGGGCGGCGGGGTGTCGGCTTGTGGCGAACGCGGCGCGCCGCGGAGCGCTGCGCCTGATCGAGATGGCTGATGAATTCGCGAAACACCCGGGTCGGGTCCTTGGCCGACTTCGTCTCGCTACGGATCGACGTCATCATGCGGTGCAGCCGGTCCATCGGCTGAGCCTGATCGTTCATCGTGCCCCTCCTTCGTCGTCATGCTCCAGTGCGCTGCGCTCGCGCCGCCGCGCCCGGCGGTTGAACAATTCCAGCGCGTGGACGAAATCGTCGAACCGCCGCGACGCCGCCGCCAGCTCGCGCAGCGCGAACCACAGCCCGGCCGACGCCGCCGCAGCCCACAGCAACAAAGCTAGGTGAGCCAGGTCGCCGCGTTCGGAAAACGTCTTGATCACCTCGGACATCGGCCTCTCCCGGACTACGCAGACGCTTGCCGCGTCCCGCTGATTGAATGTGTCTCCTCACCCCAGCCGGTCCCCGCCGTCGAGCGGCGCGTAGCCGACGGCTTCGCGTTTTTCGTTGAGGGTCAGGAACGGCGCGGCGGTGATGCGGTCCCATAGCGCGGCGCGGTCGCTCGCCAGCGCGTCGATCTGGTCGGTGTCGACGACGAGGCGCACGCTGTCGCCGAATTGCGGCGCCAGCCATTGCGCCAGCGCGTTGCCTGTGCGCGTCGCGAGCGGCAGCACGGTCTGGCGCACGAAGCTGCGGTTGGCTTCCTGATAGTTCGAGAAGGTGTTGTCACCCGGAATGCCGAGCAGCATCGGCGGCACGCCGAAGGCGAGCGCGATTTCGCGCGCCGCCGCGTGCTTGGCTTCGAGGAAGTCCATGTCCTTCGGCGACAGCGCCATCGGCTTCCAGTCGAGTCCGCCTTCGAGCAACAGTGGCCGGCCGGCATTGGCGGCGCCCTCGTAAGTCCGCTCCAGCTCCTGCTTGAGCCGGTCGAACTGCGTCTCGTTCAGCACCGCGCCTTCCGGCCCGGCATAGAGCAACGCGCCGGACGGCCGCGCCGAATTGTCGAGCAGCGCCTTGTTCCAGCGCGACGCGGCGTTGTGGGTGTCGACCGCGGCGGCGGCGGCCTCGAGCGGCGCCAGGCCGTAGTGATCGTCGAGCGGATGAAACATCGTCAGATGCAGGATCGGCGGGATCGCGCCGTGCTGATCGAACCGCACAGCGCGGCCGCCGACGCTGTAGTCATACGCCTCCGCCCAGCCGTCGGCGCCGGGCACGACTTTCATGCGGTCCGGCCGCAGCGCGTAGAGTTCGTGCACGCGGTCGCCGAGCGCGACCGCTTCGAGGTACGCATTGCCCGCGAGCAGCAGATGCGCCACCAGCGTCTCGCGCAGCGCCGCCCCGTCCTGCCGCGGGTTCGGCCGCGCCAGCAGCAGCGCCAGCGGATGCGCCTCCTTTTCCTGCGCGCCGTCGAACACAGAGTACACGCAGGCGCCGACGTGCTCGGCAATCAGTCGCACGCAGCGATGCACGATGGCATTGCGCAGATAGCCCTCGCGCGCCAGACCTGCGTAGTCCCGCGGCGTCCAGCGCGCGACGCCGCCACTCTCGAACGCCAACAGCCGCGCGGTGCGCGAGGCTTTGGTTTCGGGCGGCGTGAGGTAGGCTTTGAGACGATCGAACATGGGATTGAATCCATTGCTGATGATTTGTGCCCCGGTTTCTCATTCACCGCCCAACCGGGGTCCCGCATCTACGATGCACCGCTGCGCGTTGCATCTTCGTGCGGGACACGGAATTGATTGCCGTGCCCCGGACAAGCTGCGGTACGCAGTACCGCGGCGCAGATCCGGGGCCCCGGTTTCCTTTTTCAGATTCTACTAATGAACAACGGCTGCTGGGCAGTTATTCGCGTAGCGTCGCGGGCAGAACGTGGGCATGATTGTGTGGGGACCGCTGCGATGCCCTACTACGTCTATATCCTGGCCAGTCGTTATCGCGGCACGCTCTATAGCGGCGTGACCAACGATCCTGCGCGCCGGATCGGCGAGCATAAAGCCGGCGCTGCGGATGGCTTCACTAGGAAGTACAAGGTCACCACGCTCGTCTATGTCGAAGAATACGCCTCGATCCGCGAAGCCCGCGCGCGCGAACACGTCCTGAAACGCTGGCGCCGCGACTGGAAATTCGCGCTGATCGAGAAGCTCAATCCGTCCTGGCGAGACCTCGCGCAAGACCTCTGATCACGTGCCCCGGACAAGCCACGGCACGCAGTGCCGAGGCGTAGATCCGGGGCCCCGGTTTCTCATCCGCCGCCGAACCGGGGTCCCGCATCTGCACTGCACCGCTGCGCGCTGCAGTGCGTGCGGGACACGGGTCGGGGGACCCGCTTCACCCACTAGACTAACCATCACAACATCCTGATCCGCGGCTCCGCCACCTTCGGCTGCAGCGCCAGCGCGTGCACGGCCCACACCAGCGCGTCGAGCCGATCGGGCGAGCGGCCGTTGGACAGGCCGGTCAGGCCGAAGTCGCACATTTCGTCTTCGAGTGCGGCGAAGCAGCCGGCGTGGCGGACGCGGCCTTGCTCGTACAGCGCGGCGACCGGTTCGGCGCGCAGCCATTTGCCGCGTAGGGCGCGGACCGGGCGCACCGGTACGCCGGGGTCGATTTCGGTGATCACCGTGCGCACCATGTCGCCGCCCTGGTTGATCTCCACGATCAGCACGTCGGCGCTGAGCCGACGCCACAATGCGATCGCCTTGCTGGCCCACAGCGTCGGCGTTGCGGCGGCGACGGTGTCGTCGGCGAGCACGTAAACCACGCCGCTCTCCGCGATGCCGGCAGCGACGATGCCGCAGCAATCCGCGCGTTTCGTCGCCGACGCCGGCGGATCGACCGCGACGACGATGCGCGTCTGCGGCGGCGCCTCGGCGACGCGGCAGCTTTCGATCAGCGCACGCGACCACAGCGCGTCGGGCCGTTCCTCGACCAGTTCGCCGTCGATCTCCTGACGGCCGAGCCGCGTGCCGGCGTAGCGGGTCATCACCGCGTCGAGAAAGGTCGGCGCCAGGTTGAAGGCATTGGCCTGCGTCGGCGCGCGCGTCGTCACTGCGGCCGGATCGGCAAGTAAGCGTTTGAGCAGCGCAGTTGGGCGCGGCGTGGTGGTGATCAGCTGGCGCGGCTGCGACCCGAGCCGCAAGCCGAATTGCAGCATGTCGAACGCGACCTCCGCGTAGCGCCACTTCGCCATCTCGTCGGACCACGCGCAACTGAACTGCGGGCCGCGCAGGCTTTCAGGATCGTCCGCCGAGAACGCCTGCGCCACCGCGCCGTTGCTCCATTCCAGGCGCTTGCGCGACGGTTGCCATTGCGGCCGCTGATCGGGCGGATGCACGGCCAGCAGGCCCGACACACCCTCGATCATCACTTCGCGGACATCGTGCTCGGTCTCGCCAACCAGCGCGATCCGGGCTACCGGCTCGCTGGCGAACGGCGGCAGGCCGAGCGCCTGGCAGCGGATCCATTCGGCGCCGCCGCGGGTCTTCCCGGCGCCGCGGCCGCCGATCATCAGCCAGGTCAGCCACGGCCGGCCGTTCGGCGCGAGGTCCGGCGGGCGCTGGTGATCGTGCGCGAACACGTCCCACTGGGTGTCGAGGAAAGCGAGCTCGGCCTCACTCATCCCCTGCAGCAGATAGTCCCGCTGCGCCTGCGACCATCTGGTCCAATCGTCGCGAAAGCGCCCGCCTGAGCTCGTCGAGATCCCGGGGAATGGCATCGTCATCGCGTGCCCTCTTGCGATCCTCGTCGCTGCGCAGTTTGCGGAGTTCGGCCAGCGTGCGCGCCAGCGATGCGAGTGTGCGGGCGCGACGTTCGGCCTCGGTGCGCTGCGTCTGCTTGAGATGATGGCCGCCGACGATCACGGCGATCTGGGTGATCTCGCGCTCGACCGCACGGCTGACGCTGTCGATCAGCGGCACGCCGCTCTCGAACGGCGGATCGTCGAGCTTATCGACCGCGGTGCGGGTGACGCCGCTCGGCCCGCGCCGGCGCGGCGTCTCGGCCGCGTCAGCAGCATCCGCAGCATCAGCAGACGCGCTCACCTCCGCTTCCGCCTCGGCAATGACGACGGATGCGTCGGTCTCCGCGACCTGCGGCGGCTCCGGCGAAGCCGACTTGCTCGCCGCCCTCCCCGCTGCAGCCGTGACACCAGCCGGGTCGTCGGCCGACGCTTTTGCGCGCGACGATTTAGCCGGCGCGACTTTCTTCATCGCGGCCTTCCCGGCAGCGGGTGTCTTCGAAGCTGATGCCTTGGATGCCGCAGTCTTGGATGCCGGTGTCTTGGATACCGGTTTCTTGGAAACCGAGAGCTTCGACGCGGCAATCTTCGGCGCGACGGTCCCGGCAGTGCTGCTCGCAGATGTGCGCTTCGTCGTCTTCGCCGCAGCCTTGCCCGCTTCGTCCTCGGCCTTCTTCCTGCGCGCCACAACACGCGCCACGCGTTCTTGCCCCTCCGTGTCGGACGGATCGATCCGGATCGTCTCGTCGACCGGCTTGGCGCAGGTCTGCAGCGTCGACTTGCGCGCCGCGACGGGGCCGGTCCGGGCACGGGACGGCGATCGGGCAGCCGGTTTTGCAGCTGGCCGGGAACGGTTGCTGGGCATGGGCGGATTCCGTTATCGGCGCGCTCACCGAAGCGTCGCCAAAAACACAAAGGCCCCGCGTGCGCGATGTCCGCGCGCCGGAGGGCCGTTGCCGAAGAACTTCAGGTCGTGGTCAGCCGGCCGCGATCCGCGCGGCCTCCGAGGCGGCGCGCTGCATGCTGGTCGACATTTCGCCGGTGACCGTGCTCTGCTCTTCAACGGCGGCAGCGGTCGAGGTGACGTATTCGCTGACATCGTTGATCGCCTGCTTGATCGCGTTGAGCGCTCCGGCGACGTCGCCGGAGATGATGTTGAGGCTGCTGATTTCCTCGCCGATCTTGTCGGTAGCCTGCTTGGCCTGGTTGGCGAGGTTCTTAACCTCGGCCGCCACCACGGCGAAGCCGCGCCCGGCCTCGCCGGCACGCGCCGACTCGATGGTCGCGTTCAGCGCCAACAGATTGATCTGGCCGGTGATGTTGTTGATCAGTTCGACGATGCCACTCATCGATTGCGCCGCGCTGTTGAGGCGCTGCGCCTGGGCATCGGCATTGGCCACGCGCTCCACGGCGCCGGCCGCCGTCTGGCGCGACTTGGTCATGGTTTCGGAGATCTCGCGCACCGACGTGTTGAGTTCCTCGGCGCCGGCCGCGACGGTTTCCATCATGCCGCGCACCTGCTCGTTGCCGATGCGGGCCAATACCTGCTTGGTCACGTCGGTGGCGAATTTCACCACCTTGAACGGCCGGCCGTTGAGATCGAGGATCGGGTTGTAGGACGCCTGGATGTAGACCTCGCGGCCGCCCTTGGCGATCCGCTTGTATTCCGCCGCCTGATACTCGCCGCGGTTCAGCGCCGCCCAGAACGTGCGATACGCCGTGCTGTCACGCTCCGCCGGGTCGACGAACAGGCTGTGATGCTTGTTCTTGATCTCGGCCATCGTGTAGCCGAACGTGTGCAGGAAGTTGTCGTTCGCCATCAGAACGTTGCCGTCCATGTCGAACTCAATCACCGCCTGCGATTTCCGGATGGCTTCGATCTGGCCGGCCATATCGGCATTCTTTAGCTTCTGCTCGGTGACGTCGGTGGCGAACTTCACCACCTTGGCGGGCTTGCCCTTGTCGTCGAAGATCGGATTGTAGGATGCCTGCATCCAGATCTCGCGGCCGCCCTTGCCGATCCGCTTGTATTCGGCCGCCTGGTATTCGCCGCGATTCAGCGCCGCCCAGAAATCCCGGTAGCTCGCGCTGTCGCGCACCGCCGGCTCGACGAACATGCTGTGGTGCTTGCCCTTGATCTCGTCGAGCGTGTAGCCGATCGTCTTGAGGAAGTTCTCGTTCGCGGTCCGCACCGTGCCGTCCATGTTGAACTCGATCACCGCCTGGGAGCGGTTGGCGGCGGCGACCTGCCCGGCAAAGTCGAGATTCTGCAGCCGGATTGCCGCATCGGCCCATTCGACCGCAACGCCGGCGCGGCTGCCGTCCGGATTGTTGAGCGGCGTCGCCACCAGGTCGAACACCCGCGGGCCGATCTGGATGGTGGCGCGGTGCACGGTGCTGAGGCTCTTCAGCATCTGCCGCTGGTGGCTCGGATTTTTGTGAAAGCCGTCGATGTTGGTGCCGACCAGCGTGTCGACGTTGAAGTTCGGCAATTCCTTGCGCAGGTCGCTCTCGGCATCGCGCAGCAGTTCGGTGACCGAGTCGTTCATGTAGACAATGTCGAGATTGGCGTCCGACACCATGATGTTGGCGCGGACCGCCTTGGTCGCCATCAACGTCAGAGGGACGGCATTCGTCTTGGATTTGCGGCCGAACATGGCATCTCCTCGCTCAATGCACGCGGCCCGTGCCGACAATGACATTGGTTGTCGTTTTGAGCGGGAAGTTCCAATAATGAATTAAGTCTGCGCCCGGTAGAACTACCAGACCTCGCAGCTCTGTTTGCGGGCACATACTTTTCGTAGGCACTGCGACACGATTGCTACCGCGGTGCCCAGCTTCTGCGGGGAGACGTTGCGTCTCCGACTATCCGTCTATCTGAACCAGACGAACCAGATCACGCCGAGAATCAGAATGGCCAAGCCGGTGCTCGCCATCAGCAGCGCCAGCACGGACGGGCCGCGCTCTCCCTGCCTTACTTCGGTGGCGCTCTCGACGATCTGAGTCTGATCCTTCGGTGCCATTCCTGCCCTCCCTGCTGATCACGATGCCCGAAGGCACCCTCCCAGCGGCCAACGCAGAGGCGTAAGCGATGTTCCGGCATCGCCGGGCGCGACACGACGCGCGGTGCAAGCCGGAGAAACAAGAATCGGCCGGCATCGATGCGGCGCAGATCAGAGCGTCGCCGACGTCCCCGAAACCCAATTGTGGAGTATGCCGGGACACTACTGCGGGAGCGTCACGCTGTCAAGGACTTTTTTCCTGCGAACAATTCGCCGCCGCCGCGATGACCGCGCCGGCCGCGCTGCCACAGGTTTGCCGCAAGACTTGCGGGCCCCGTTGGAACGATCCCGCGGTCAGCCCATCAGCAGGAGCAGCAACAGGCCGATGATCGGCGTCACCGCCAGGAAGACGGCCGCGATCATCAATCCAGCCACGATGTCACGCCCGGTCAACCAGCCGAACGGACCTGGATGGATATCGGACTGTTGCATGATGCCCCCGCATGTTTGCTGTCTGCGAGGGCGTTGATAGTCGACGTCTCTGAAGAATCGCGCTGCCGATTCGAGTGAATTTGCGGAGCGCCGAAGGACGTTGCTTAACCATCCGTGCGGCGCCGCAACAGCGCGGTCGAGTGACCGCACGCGGCGCGGCGGCGAACTAATGGAGCGCGGTGTTGACCGCGGTGTAGCTGGTGTTGAGCTTGTCGCCGATCGAATTGACCGCGGTCACGATCACCAGCGCGATGCCGGCGGCGATCAGCGCGTATTCGATCGCGGTGGCCCCATGATCATCGAAAACAAATCTGGAAATCAGGCGTCGCAAAATCGCCTCCTGGATTGTGCCCGTCGCAGGCATAGCGGCTTCTGCCGCGGTGGGTGGAAACTACCCGCCGAGTGGTTACCGGAGCGTTGAGACGGTTTCAGAATTGGAACCGGCGGGCAACTTCGATCAGCCGGCGCCGGCGACGCCGAACGGATCGGGCTGCGTCGGCGCGAGGCCGGCACTCGGCATCGTCAGCACGGCGCGCCGGTCGACCACCGCGTTGTGGAACTGATCGAGCACCAGATTGAACGGCGCCAGATCGTCGACCGCGCCGTCGTCGTAGAGGTCCAGCATGTCGCGCACGATGTGGTCGATCTGCTGCTGCATCGCGTCGAGCTGATCGAGCGACTCGGCCTTGCGCGCCTTGGCGACCAGCGCCAGTGCATGATCGCGCATCCGCGCGCCGACCGCGCGTTCGTCACGCGTGACGTAGGAACGAAACCACGCGCCGGCCGAACCGAGGCCGGACAGCAGCACGATCAGTCCCCAGATGTAATCGCTGTTGCGCTCCATGAAGGTGCGCTCGGTGCCGTCGATGAACGCCGCTGCGCCGCGATGCGCCGGCAGCGCCGCCGCCTTGTCGGTGTCGGGCGCTTCGATCTTGCCGGCGATCGGCAATTCGCGCGCGAGCTGCTGCCGCGCCGAGAAGATCTGCCTTGTGAGCTGCGTAATGGTGACGCTCGACAGCGCGCGCTTGGCGATGATCAGATGATTGACGCTGACGGTGTCGACCTTGTCCTCGGGCCGCGCGGGCGACGTCGAGAAGATGCTGCCGGGGATCTCCTCGGAATCGTAGATCGGATACTTCTTGGCGATCGCGTCACCAACGTCGATCGGCAGGAAGCGCGGCTCGCCGCGCGCTTTAGCGGTGGCGGCGATCGCCTCCGCCGTGGTCTTGCTGTCGAGCGGCCCGACCGCGAGATAGGCCGACAGCGACTCGTCGCGCGCCATCTCGGCGATCTGAGCGGTCGAGAATTGTTCGGTCTGCACCTTGTCGGGCGCAACGCCGGACTCTGTGAGGATGACGTGCAGCAGCTTGACGTTGGCGGGCGTCCGGCCGATCACGCCGACCTTGCGTCCGGCGAGATCCGCGATGGTCTTCACCGCGCCGGCCTTACGGCTCTTGGCCGGCGCTGCCCACAGCGTCACCATGTTCTTGCGCAGGATCGCGACCGCCTGGGCATCGCTCGGGAGATCGAGGTCGCCGCGCGTCACCGCGAGATCGGCCTGCCCCTTGTTCCACGCGGCGAGACTCGGCGATGCGCCGTCGGTGACGACCGGCGTCAGGCGTACCGAACTGTGGTCGCGCGCGAAGGTCTGCGCCAGCGCCTGGATCAGCTTGAGATCGTCGCTACCGGGAGGGCCGACCGCGATGCGCAATGTGACTGGCCGGAGTTCGTAGAACAACACGCCGAGCGTGCCGACGACGAGCAGCAGCACCGTCACCACGGTGGCGAGCATCAGCCGGGCGCGGTTGCGCCGCCGCCGCTTGCGCAGGGACTCGCTGCTGCCCTCAGGCGATGCCATCGCTGCTACTCGGTGTCGTCATCTGCGCGCTAACCCGGACCGTTCGACGAGCGCCATGCGCCGCCCGCCGGGCGGATTTGCGGCAGACTACTCGTTTTCCCGCGTAGGTGGCAGGAATTCCGTGCGGCAGGCTTAATCGGAGGTCGTCGCGAGGCGTATCCGCCCTACTCCGCCATCTCCAGCGGAGGCGGCTCGCTTTGCTCCGGGCCGGCGAGCTTGCGTTCTTCCATGACCGCCACACAGGTCGCCGAGGCCGCCAGCATCACCGCGGCCGCGGCGAACACCCAGCGGAACGCCGCGACCATGTCGGCTGCCGCGACGGAGCCGATTGCGTGACGATGCTCGGTGCCGCCGAGCTGCAGTTCGCCGCCGAAGGCGATCAGCAGCACGGCGGTGAAGGCGGCCACCGTGAACGACGCCATCAGCGCCCGGAAGAAGTTCATCGCCCCGGTCGCGGTGCCGATCTGCGGGCGCGCCACCGCGTTCTGGATCGACACCACGGTGACGGGAAACACCGTGCCGAGCCCGATCGAGAACAGCGACAGCATCGCCAGGAACAGCCACAGCGGCAGCGGCGTCAGCACGGCGATCGCCGCCATCATCAGGCCAGAGAACGAAGTGCCGAGGATGGCGATCCGCTTGTAGCGCTCGACCTTGACCATCGCCCGCCCGGTGAACGCTGCGCCGAGCACCGAGACGGCGGCGATCGGAATCAGCGCCAGGCCGGACTGGCTGGCGCTGAGGTGATAGACCGCCTCGTAGTACAGCGGCATGTGCACGGTCAGGCCGATCATCGCGCCCATCGCAAAGCCGCCAGCCGCCATCGCCCACGGCACCACCGTGCCGCTCATCAGCTGCAGCGGCAGGAACGGCTCGGGCGCCCGCAGCGCATGCCAGATGAAGCTGGTCGCGAGCAGCACGGCCGCGCCCGCGAGCGCCAGGATGGTCGGCGACAGCCAGGAAAACCGCGTACCGCCCCAGGTCAGCACCAGCATCACCGAGAGCGCCGACGCCATCAGCAGCACGCCGCCGAGCCAGTCGACCTTGCGACGGCGGTGATACACCGGGATCTTTCCCATTTTCGGCAGCAGCAGCGCCAGCGCGCCGATCGCCAGCGGCAGGTTGATCCAGAAGATCATCGACCAGTGCAGATGCTCGGCGAACGCGCCGCCGAGGATCGGTCCGCCGATCCCGGCCGACACCCAGACGCCCGAGAAGTAAGCCTGATATTGGCCACGCTCGCGCGGCGTCACCACGTCGGAAATCACCGTCTGCACGATCGGCATGATGCCGCCGCCGCCGAGCCCCTGCAGCGCGCGCCCCAGAATCAGCACCAGCAGGCTCGGCGCCAGCGCACACATCACTGAACCGGCGATGAATAGGCTGAGCGAGGCGCTGATGG
Organism: Rhodopseudomonas sp.; assembly: GCF_048594845.1. Lineage (GTDB taxonomy): Bacteria > Pseudomonadota > Alphaproteobacteria > Rhizobiales > Xanthobacteraceae > Rhodopseudomonas. The sequence goes on from NZ_JBMDXE010000350.1 coordinate 17,991, forward strand.
TGGCGCGACGGCCATAGATGTCGGCGAGACTGCCGAACACCGGCGCGACCGCGGTCGAGGACAGCAGATATGCCGTGATCACCCACGACAAATTCTCGACGTCGCCGAACTGGCGGCCGATCGTCGGCAGCGCAGTGGCGACGATGGTCTGGTCGAGCGCGGCGAGGAACATCGCCAGCAGAAGGCTGAGCAGAATGGCGCGGACTTCGCCCTGCGTCAGCGGGGTGGCCGGAGCCAGCGGCGGCGCTTCGCCGAAATCGATTACCTCTGTCGGGATGTGCGAGAGTTCCGCCGCCGCCTCATCGGACAAAAGATGCCGGCTGACCGGCTCACGGCTTTGGGGCTCGGGCATGCTCATGCGGGCGCGGAATCTCGGTGCGAGAGGTCGGGGGAAATCGCTGCCGAAGTTACTACCCTAACAGGAACCACACCGGCAGCCGTCGCGGCGCATGGGTGGTTCGCGCCGGTCGCGGGCGGAGGGCGGAGCGCCGACCAAGGCCGTTCCGCAGTGCGGAAACAGTGCAGGAGACGAGCGACGGAGCCGAGCCGCTACCTGTGCTTCTCGAATGGAATGTATTTCTGATACTCTTTCGGCACCGAGCTGCGATAGTGCTCGGGCACGGTCCGGGTGTCGATCGCGTGCTGGATCTCCTCGCGCCGGGTCATCGGCTGGGCCGGCTTCTTCGGCGCCGCCTTGGCTGATGTGGCGGGCGGCATGGCCTTGCCGGCCTCGTGCTTTCCGCCGGTCTGCGCCCAGGCCGTCGAACAGCCAGCCGTCACCAGTGCCGCCCCGATCAATGCCAGCACCCTCGCCCGCGCGCCCATCGAAACTCCTTCCAGATCGAGCAGTCTTTCTGAGAACCTAGCGCAAGATTCGCCGATCTGCGCGTTCCGAATTGTATCGGCCGCATGATGACGCGCAGTCGCCGTCGCTTCCGGCAGCAGCAGCGCACCGCTCGGCACACTACGATGCAGCCGATCAGCCAGTCATTGACGAATTATTTGCTAAGCGCGAGTTGCAGGATTGATTTGTCATTCCGCCGTGCGACGCTCCCGGCCTGCGGCGGCTCGATCGTCGCAGCAGACATCCCTCCTCATCGCAACGCCATTGACTGACGCACGCGACCGCTTCTGGAGCCAAGGCCATGATGTCATTCGAACGCCGTTTCACCTCTGCCTCGATTGCCGCACTGCTGATCGGCAGCGCCGTGCTTTCACCAGCCCAGGCCTGCACGCGCCTCGTCTATCTCGGCGCCGACAATCAGGTGATCACCGCCCGCTCGATGGATTGGGCGCGGGACATCGGCACCAATCTGTGGATCTTCCCGCGCGGCATGAAGCGCAACGGCGAAGTCGGCCCGGATTCGCTGCAGTGGACCGCGCGCTACGGCAGTCTCATCGCGTCGGCCTACGATCTCGCCACATCCGACGGCGTCAACGAAACCGGGCTGGTCGCCAACGTGCTCTGGCTCGCGGAATCCAGCTATCCGAAATTCGACGGCAGCAAACCCGGATTGGCGCTGTCGCTATGGGCGCAATATGTGCTCGACAGCTATGCCACCGTGAAGGAAGCGGTCGATGCCTTGGCCAAGGAGCCGTTCGTCGTGGTGACGGCAAATATGCCGGACGAGGAGCGTCCCGCCACCGTACACCTGTCGCTGTCGGACCCGAGCGGCGACAGCGCCATCATCGAATATATCGACGGCAAGCAGGTGATCCATCACAGCCGCAGCTATCAGGTGATGACCAACTCGCCGGTGTTCGACCAGCAGCTCGCGCTCAACGCTTATTGGCAGCAGATCGGCGGCACCGTGATGTTGCCCGGCACCAACCGCGCCGCCGACCGCTTCGCCCGCGCATCGTTCTACGTCGATGCCATTCCGAAGTCCGAGAAGCCGACCGAAGCCCTCGCCAGCGTGTTCGGCGTCATCCGCAACGCCTCGGTTCCTTACGGCATCACCACGCCGGACCAGCCGAACATCTCCTCGACGCGCTGGCGCAGCGTGGTCGATCACAAGCGCAAGCTGTACTTCTTCGAATCTGCTCTGACGCCGAATGTGTTCTGGGTCGATGTCACCAAGATCGACTTTGCTGCCGAAGGCGCGGTGAAGAAGCTCGATCTCGGGCCCGGCCAGAGCAACATCTTCGCCGGCGAGGTCCACAATCAGTTCAAGCCGAGCGCACCGTTCAAGTTCCAGGGTCTTGGGCCAAAGTGAAACAGCAGGCCACGCCCGCGCCGCCGCGCGGCGTCAGGTTTAGCTTTTCTCGGATGGCTCGGCGAGCAACGGCACGCCGAGCCATCGCATCACCTGGCTCACGGTTTCGGACTCCGGTTTCGAGATCTCCTTGAAGGTCATGTTTAAAGGTCTTGTGCAGCCCTTCGCGCGACAATCCGCTGGCCGTCGCAGCACGGAGCATCAAGCGACGGGCAATCGCGCCTCAGCATGGACCAAGCGCTTCCGACCGCCTACATGTCCCCGGCATCCTTCCGGAGACGTCCATGCCTGCAGAAACTTCGCCTTCACCGGACGCCGCGTCGGGCGAAAAGCCCGCTGCGACGCTCGCCAACTGGCGCACGCTGCCGTTCAACCGCTGGGCATTCCAGCATGTGGGCGAACTGATCACCACAGAACGGATCGCCAATGCGGCGGACGACGTGTGGAAGCTACACAACGCAGCGCATAGCTTCGATGATTTCAGGGTTCGCGCGCAGGGCGGCGAGATGCTCGACTTCACGAGCTTTCTCGAGGCCACCGCAACGGACGCGCTGGTCATCCTTCGCGACGGTGTAGTCGCCTGCGAATATTACGCGCACGGCATGACCGCACAGACGCCGCACATCATCATGTCGGCGTCCAAATCGATCACCGGACTGCTCGCCGGCATTCTGGCCGGCCGCGGCACGCTCGATCTCGACGCCGACGTAACCGCCTTGCTGCCTGAGATCGCGGCCACGGCTTATCGCGGCGCGACGCTGCGGCAGATGCTCGACATGCGCACCGGCATCGTCCTGGATCTCGACGCGACCCGCGACTACGCGGCAGCTGCCGGCTGGGACGCGCTCGCGCCAGAACAACCGCCGTCGGATCTCAAGCGCTTCTATCAGAGCCTGTCGATCAAGCCGCAGCCGCATGGCGGCTCTTTCCGCTACACCTCCGCCAACATCGACCTGCTCGGCTGGGCGATCGAACGCGCCAGCGGTCGCCGCTTTGCACAACTCGTCTCCGAACTGATCTGGCAGCCGCTCGGGGCCGAACAGCCGGCGTCCATCACGCTGGACCGCGGCGGCCTCGCCCGCGCCACCGGCGGCTTCAGCATGACGGCGCGGGACTTCGCCCGTCTCGGCCAGATGATGCTGGATGGCGGCGCGCGCGACGGCCGCGCGATCGTGCCGTCCGCATGGATCGACGATCTGTGGACCAATGGCGATCGCGCCGCCTGGAAGTCCGGCGAATGGCCGAAGCTGTTTTCCTATCGGAGCATGAGCTATCGCGGCGGCTGGTACGTGGTCGACGACGAGCCGCGGATGATGTTCGCGATGGGGATCCACGGCCAGAACCTGTTCGTCGATCCGACGAATCGTCTGGTGATCGCGAAGTTGTCGTCGCAAGGGACGCCGGTCGACAACGCCGCATGGGCGGTGACGCATCGCGCCCTGCCGGAACTACGCCGCGGCTTCGCCGGCTGATGGGCTGATCCACGACATAAAAAGGCCCGGTCGCCGATCGGCGCCCGGGCCAAGTCAAGGGAGGAAACGCCCCAAGGAAGGGGACCGCGACGGACCGCGCCGCGGCTGTCTCTCTTGTCTCACAATCGACGCGTGCGTACTATTTGGGACAGTCCCCAGCCGTAGTTTTACGGAGGTTGCTGGGCCAGCGAACCCAGTCCGCTCTGTTGATCGCCGACGCAGCGCCGTCAGCGGCGAGCACGCGGTTGAGCCGAGGCGGCTGGCCGAGCCAGCCTCTCCCTTTGGCGCTCGGCAAGGCTTGAACGAACACGAAGGCACGCCGCCCGTCCCTGCCTCGACAAACAGGATCGCTCGCATTGCGCCATGCTTCTTCCTTAGAAACACAACGACACAGTTGCGATGCGCGACACGACGAGCCGCGACGTAAGATCGACGACGTTGCGTACGCAGGACACGTTGAGCTTTGAACGATTCAAAACAGCCGCGCGTTTTGCGTAGCGTGCTGCGGCAATCGTGCGCGGCCCAAGTGAATCAAGACGATAAATTCCGTCGCGCGCATCGCGGCGGCGACGCACCGCCTTCTTGTTGGACCAATTCCAAATTTGGTTCACGCAAAAGCTTTGCAACCACGTTGATGCACGCGGATACATTCGATTAGTACGCCTCAACAACTGGGGGCGCGTGATGAATTCAATCGATGCCGGCGCGAATGCCGGCCGCAGGTCTGTTCTCAATGCATTGTTGCTGACCACAGCGTTGATCGCGCCGAGCTCCTGGCTTTCTTCGTCGGCGTCTGCGCAGAGCGCAAAGCCCTCGGCCACCGAACTGCCTGCCGTCGAAATCACCGCGCCGCAGGCGAGCCGGCGGCAGGCTCAAGCTCCACGCGCCTCAAATCGTGCGGCCACTGGCCCGTCCCGTCGTTCCGCCCAACGCACCGCGCGGGCGCCACAGCCGGCGCAGCCGTCGCAGCGCGCCGTGTTCGAACGCGGCACCGATCCGGTGCCGGGATTCGTGCCGAGCGTCAGTGCCAGCGGCACCAAGACCGACACCAAGCTGATCGAGACGCCGCAATCGATTTCGGTGATCAGCCGCGACAATCTCGATGCCCGCGGCGTCGACACCATCGCGCAGGCGCTGCAATACAGCGCCGGCGTCGCGGTGCAGACCGGCGGCGCCGATCCGCGCTACGATCAGGCCCGCATCCGCGGCTTCGAGACCAACGGCTTTTCCAACTATCGCGACGGCCTGCGCGACATTGGCAACGGCTCGGCGTATTTCTCGGTGTTCCGCAACGAGCCCTACGGCGTGCAGCGGGTCGACGTCGTCAAGGGGCCGAGCTCGGTGATGTACGGCCAGAGCCCGCCGGGCGGCCTGATCGACCTGATCAGCAAGCGGCCGACCGAGCAGGCGTTCGGCGAAGTGGTCGGGCTCGTCGGCACCGCCGATCGGCTGCAGGGCGCGTTCGATGTCGGTGGCCCGGTCGACAACGACAAAACGCTGTTCTATCGGCTTACCGGCGTCCTGCGCGACTCCGACGCGCAGATCGCCAAATTCTCCGACAAGGTGAAAGATGACCGCGCCTATATCGCGCCGGCGATCACCTGGCGGCCGACCAACGACACCACGCTGACGATCCTCAGCGACTATCAGCACGACGTCACCGGCAACGCCTTTCCGCTGTCGGTCGCCACCGTGCGCGGCGGCAAGGTCGTGAAGATGAGCGCGCTGCCGCTGTTTCTCGGCGACCCGTCGTACAACACCTTCGACCAGACGCAATATCGTGTCGGCTATCAGTTCGAGCACCGCTTCAGCGACGATCTGATCGTGCGCTCGCGGGCGCGCTACGGCCATGTCGACCTGGAGTATCGCTATCTCACCTTCGCCGGCACGCCGCTCGACACCCAGACTGTGTACCCACGTGTCTCCCGGCGCGTGTTCGAGACCAGCGACAGCTTCAACACCGACAACCACCTCATCGCCAAGGCCTGGACCGGCGATTTGCAGCACACCATGCTGGCCGGCATGGACTATCAGGCGTTCGAGCTCTCCAACAAGCAATACAACGGCACGGCGCCGTCGCTGAGCCGGATCAATCCGGTTTATGGTCAGGCGGTGGCGATGCCGACCGCGCTGGCGCAAAGCTTCAACCAGACCCTGAATCAGGCCGGGCTCTATCTGCAGGACCAAATCAAGTGGCAGAACTGGCTGCTGACGCTCGGCGGCCGCTTCGACTCCGCTCAGCAGGATACGCTCAATCGCATCACTGGACAGCCGCAGATCAGCAACGACACCTCGTTCACCAAACGCGCCGGCCTGACCTATCTGTTCGACAACGGCGTCGCGCCCTATGTCAGCTACTCCGAATCGTTCATGCCGACCGCGGGCACGCAGTTCAGCGGCCAGGCATTCAGGCCGACGACCGGCAAGCAATACGAAGGCGGTGTGAAATTCCAGCCGAACCGTGACCTGTTGTTCACCGCCGCGGCGTTCGACCTCACCCAGAACAACGTCCTGACCGCCGATCCCAACAACCTGAACTACAGCATCCAGACCGGCCAGGTGAATTCGCGCGGCTTCGAATTCGAGGTGCTGGCCAAGCCGGTCGCGGGACTCAACGTCGTCGCCAGCTACACGGTGCTCGACATGAAGATCACCGAGAGCAACAACGGCGATGTCGGCAAGGTGCCGTTGCAGCAGCCGCGCAACATGGCCTCGGCCTTCGCCGACTACACGCTGCAGAGCGGCCCGCTGGCCGGCTGGGGCCTCGGCGCCGGCGTTCGCTATGTCGGCGAATCCTACATGGACGCGGCCAACACCCTGACCAACGACGCCTATACGGTGTTCGACGCAGGGCTGCATTATCGCCAGCCCAAGGGCATGAACTTCGCGCTCAACGTCAAGAACATCGCCAACAAGGACAACCTGCTCTGCACCGTCACCGGCGGCTGCCAGTACATCACGCCGCGGGTCATCACCGCGACCGCGAGCTACCGCTGGTGACCGGGACACGCGCCTTGAAGATCTGGAGCAAGGTCCACACCTGGACCTCGCTGATCTGCATGCTGTTCCTGCTGATGCTGTGCCTCACCGGGCTGCCCTTGATCTTCCACGAGGAGATCGAGGATCTGACGCAGCAGCAATTCGCCGCGCCGCACCTCCCGAGCGGCACGCCGGCCGCGCCGGTCGACGACGTGGTCCGCGCCGCGCAGCAGGCACGCCCCGGCGATCACGTGCTGTTCGTGACCTGGCGCGACGAGCAGCCGTCGGTCGTCGTGGTCTCGATGTCGCCGACGCCGAAGCCGATGCGCGGCCAGTTCTATCGGCTGGTGATGGACGGCCGCACCAAGGCCGTGCTCGGCGAAGAGCGGCCGCAGCAGGGCGTGATGGACATCATCCTGGTGCTGCACAAGAACATGCTGCTCGAGCTGCCGGGCGAACTGTTCCTCGGCGCAATGGGCCTGCTGCTGGTGGTATCGATCGTCTCCGGCGTCGTGGTCTACGCGCCATTCATGCGGCGGCTCGACTTCGGTACCGTGCGCCCGCGCTCACGGCGGCTGAAATGGCTCGACCTGCACAATCTGTTCGGCATCGTCACCACGGTCTGGCTGATCGTCGTCGGCGGCACCGGCGTCATCAACACGCTGGCGATGCCGATGTACGACTACTGGCGCGGACAGGTGCTGCCGCCGCTGCTGGCGCCCTACAAGGGCGCGCCGGTGGCGCAGCCGTCGTCGCTCGATCAAGCGATCGCGCGAGTCCGCGCCGCCGTGCCGGAGGGCCGCCTCTCCTCGATCACCATGCCGACCGCGGAGAATTTCGGCAGTCCGCGGCATCTCGTGGTCTGGATGAAAGGCAACTCTGCCCTGACCGCACTGCTCGCCACGCCGACGCTGGTCGACGTCGACCAGAGCGTGCCGGTGCTGGTGCCGCAGATGCCCTGGTACCTGACGGCCCTGCAGATGTCCCGGCCGCTGCATTTCGGCGACTATGGCGGCCTGCCGCTCAAGATCATCTGGGGCCTGCTCGACCTCGTCTGCATCGTCGTGCTGATCACCGGCCTTTATCTCTGGATCGCGAAACAGCGCTTCGGCGGCAGCGCCCGCAGCCGCACCGCCGCGCCGCAGACCGAGGTCCAATCCGCCGATGCGAGGCCAGCATGACAAAGCCCCGCAGAGCCTCCCACACCACCGCCCAGATCTTCGCCGCCCCGCTCGCCATCGGCATCATCACCGCCCTCGGCCTGACAACGGCGCTACTCGGCGATGGCCTCTGGGACTGGATGTCCTGGATCGCGCTGAGCCTGCCGGTGGCCGTCGCCATGGTCTATTGGCACTTGGGTAGCAGGCGGGCTGAGTCGCGATAGAGCCGCGGCATATCCCAACAAATAGCAGTCATCGCCCGGCTCGACCGGGCGACCCAGTATCCCAGAGCGCCGCTCTATCGCGGCGGAGTTCGCTCAGTGCCGAACACGACCGCTCTGCAATACTGGGTCGCCCGCCTGCGCGGGCGATGACGGTTGAAGATGGGGTTAGGGTCGAGTCCATCCCCCGCGTCCTGCCGGCCTTTTGCCGGTCATGAAGGACTTTCGCATGGCAAAACGTGGATGGCCGGGACGAGCCCGGCCATGACGCTGTTGAGAGACAACGGCCCCTAACTACTTCACCAGCTCGCACCCGCCCTCGGCCAGCGGCCGGAAGGCCTTGTCGGCCGGGATGGTCGAGACCAGGCGATAGTAGTCGTAGGGATACTTTGCCTCCTCCGGCTTCTTGACCTCGAACAGATACATCGGATGCACGACGCGGCCATCCTGACGGATGGTGACGTCACCGAACAGCTTGTCCTTGCCGCTGAAGGTCTTCATCTGCGGCACCACCTGCTTGGCGTCGTCGCTGCCGGTGGCGGCGACTGCGTTCAGATAAGCCAGGGTCGAGGCGTAGACGCCCGCCTGATTGCCGCTCGGCATCTTGCCGTTCATGCCGGGACGCTGCGCGAAGCGCTTGGCGAAGGCGCGGGTGTCGTCATTCGCGTCCCAGTAGAACGCTTCCATCAGCTGCAGGCCCTGCGCGACCTTCAGGCCCATACCGTGGATGTCGTTGATGAACAGCAGGAACGCGACCAGCTTTTGGCCGCCTTGCTGGATGCCGAATTCGGCGGCCTGCTTGACGGTGTTGATGGTGTCGCCGCCGGCATTGGCGAGTCCGATCACGCCGGCCTTCGAGGTCTGCGCCTGCAGCAGGAACGAGGCGAAGTCCGAGGTGCCGAGAGGATGCTTGCTCGAGCCGATCACCTTGCCGCCATGCGCCTCGATGTATTTGCTGGCCTCGGCCTCGATGCCCTTGCCAAGCGCGTAGTCCACCGTGATGAAGTACCAATCCTTGCCGCCGCGCTCCATCATGGCCGCGGCGGTGGTGTTGCCCGTGGCCCAGGTGTCGTTGACCCACTGGATGGTGTTGGGCGAGCAGGCCTTGCCGGTGAGATCGGAACTCGCGGTCGACGACGCCAGGAACGTCATCTTGGTGCCGCGCAGCAGCGTGTTAATCGACAGGCCGACCGACGAATTCGGCACGTCGACGATGGCGTCGACGCCCTCGTTATCGAGCCAGCGGCGCGCGATGGCGTTGCCGACGTCGGCCTTGTTCTGGTGGTCGGCATAGACGATCTCGACCTTGATATCCTTGCCGCCGCCGGCAAAGTCCTCGGCCGCCATCCGCGCGGCCTCGACCGACCCCATGCCGTTGGTGTCCTGGAAGATGCCCGAGATATCGTTGAGCACGCCGACGCGCACGACGTTGCCGGAGATCTCGGCGCTTGCCGTAGTCGTCAGCAGACATGCGGTTGCGAGGCCCAACAGGCCCTTGGTGATGGTCATGGTTTTCTCCCTGAGGTGATCTTGTTGGTTGGTGACGCCGCCGGTCGTTGCCGGCGACGGTGGTGCAGAACTTGATGTCTAGAACTGCCGGTCCGGAATCCGCACCACCAGCCCGTCGAGGTCGTCGGTCAGCTTGATCTGGCAGGACAGCCGGCTCGACGGCAGCCGCTCGGCGGCGGCGCCATCGAGCAGATCGTCCTCGTTGCCGTCGACGGGCGGCAGTTTGCTGAAGCCCTCTTCGACATAGACGTGGCAGGTGGCGCAGACGGCGTTGCCGCCGCATTCGGCGACGATGCCATCGAGCCCCTGGCTCAGCGCCGCGTACATGACGGTGTCGCCGACGCCAGCGTCGGCGATTTCGCGGCGGCCATCGGGCAGAATGAAGGTGATCTTCGGCATGGGCAGTCCTTTACGCAGGCGTCAATTGCAGCGGCAGGCTCTCGAGCCCGCGCAGCGTGTTGTTGAAGCGACGTTTGACCGGCCCGGCGATCTCGATCGCCTTGACCTTGCGGGCCAGCGCGGCGAGCACGACCTCGCCTTCCAGCCGCGCGACGAGCTGGCCGACGCACATGTGAATGCCGGAGCCGAAGCCGACGTGACCGGAAGTCTTGCGGGTGATGTCGTAGCGATCCGGCTCGGCCCAGCGCCGCGGGTCGCGATTGGCGGAGCCGAGAAACATCAGCACCTTCTCACCCTCGCCGATCACTGCGCCGCCGAGTTCGACGTCGCGCGTCGTGGTGCGGAAGAAAGTCTGCACCGGGCTTTCGAACCGCACCGCCTCCTCGAAGGCGTTGCGCGCCAGCGCCGGATCGGCGCGCAGCCGCGCCAGTTCTTCCGGAAACCGCGCCAGGCAATACATCGCGGCGCCGATGCCGTTCACCGTGGTGTCGAGCCCGGCCGACAGCAGCGAGCGGACCAGCAACGGCGCTTCGTCCGGCGTGATCTCGCCGGAGTCGGTGAAGGCATGAATGCAGGCGCCGAAGCCGCCGGGGGCGAGGTTCGGTCGCTGGCATTGCGCGTTGACATAGGCCTGATGCGGCGCCGAGCGTTCGATGGCCGACTGGCGTAGCTCGTTCGGCGGACCGAATGCGTTGAACACCAGCCCGGCATAGGGCAGCAGATTCTCGCGGCCTTCCTGCTGCAGCCCCATCGCGTCGGGAAACACCGACAGCGGATAGGACTCGGCAAGATCGGCAATCGCATCGACCGTACCGCCGCGCGCCAGCAGTTCGTCGATCTTCGCATCGGCGGCCGCGGCAAAACTGTCGCGCAACCGCTTCATCGTTGCCGGCGACAGCACCTTGCTGAGCACCGCGCGCGTGCGCGTATGCGCCGGCGGATCGGCTTCGAGGATCAGACTCGGCGGCCGCCACGGCGTCTCCTTCTTGAAGTCGCTGAGGCCGACGCCGCGGCTCGAACAGAATGTCGCTGGATCGTTGAGCACCGCATACACTTCGGCGTAGCGGGCCACGCCATAAACGTTCCATTTGTCGAGATAGACCACCGGGCCGGCATCGCGCAGCGCCTGCTGATCCGGAAAGGGATCGGCGAAGAACTCCATCGAGAACGGATCGATCGCCAGATGCGGAATCGGCGCGCTCGGCGCCGTGCCGGCGCTCTGCGAGGCAGCTTGAGTCGCAGTCATCTCGTCCTCCCTTTCGTTCGAACCTTGCATTCGGCACTTGTGAACCGTGCCCGCGTATCTTTATGTCTGCTCACCGCCGCCAGCCTTCGAAAGCGCCATGACCGGTTCGCCTCCCAAGCCCTCACGACGTGCCGCAGCGGCGCAGCCTCATGGCGCGCAGACGCTCGACCTCGAACGCTACGTTCCGGCCTTCATCACCTTCATTGCCAACAAGCTGTCGAACAGCGCGACGGCGTTCTATCAGCGCGAATTCGGCGTCAACGTCACCGAGTGGCGGATCATGTCGCTGCTGGCGATCGAGCCGGGCATCGCAGCATCGCGGATCTGCCAGGTGATCGGATTCAACAAGGGCCCGGTGAGTCGCACGCTGGCCGACATGCAGCAGCGCGGACTGATCGCGATCCGCACCGACCCGAACGACGGCCGCAGCCATTCGATCTCGCTGAGCGCGAAGGGCCGCGCCACGCATGACAAGGTGATCGTCGCCGCGCTCGAGCGCGAGCGGCGGCTGATGTCGTGCCTCGATGCCGACGAACAGGAAATGCTGATCGATCTGCTGCGCCGCCTGCACAACAATCTCGGCGCGGTCACCGGCGAGCCCTGACGCGCGCGGCTGCGCATCACCCGGCGCCGCGCGTAGTTGCTCCCTCGCCTCGTCGCGCGCACTGGGCACGACGCGGCATGTGCCGGCTGGACTGCCGAACATGATTCCTCCCGAACCCGGCGACTGGATCGCTCTTGTTCGGAACAATTCTCATAGATCAGTTGCCTTGGCAACAAATATGTTGGGGCCCGTCTTACGTTCGGTCGTCATCCTCCGCGAATGCAGAGGATCCAGTACACCAGGGCATAAGCGGCGAGCATCGCGCGCAACAACGAGCGCTCTGCAATACTGGATCGCCCGCATGCGCGGGCGATGACGGATGTGAGTAAACGCGCGCGTCGAGCAGTTGTTAGAACTGCCGCCAGAACAGCCCGATGGTCAGCGCGATGCCGAGCACGACGACGCCGACACGCAGCCACTTTTCATTGACGCGGCGCAGCACCCAGACGCCGGCGAGATAGCCGACCGTCGACGACGCGGCGAGCACGCCGGCCTCGATCCACTTCACTTCCGGCGACAGCGCGAACATCGCCACCGCCGAGGCGTTCATCGCGGCAGCGAGTGCGTTCTTGGTCGCGCCGGCGTTGCGGGCGTGCATGCCGGCGACCGACAGTGCCGCCATCATCAGAAATCCGATGCCGCCGCCGAAGTAACCGCCATAGATTGCGATGACGAACTGAATGACGCCGAGCACGCCGACATTGATCTTGGCCGGCTCCGCCCGCGCGGTGCGGACGAAACTGCCCCAAGCGAACACCGCAGTGGCGAACAGCACCAGCCACGGCATCATCCGGGCGAAGATCGTGGGCGGCGTGATCAGCAGCAGCACCGCGCCGACGATGCCGCCGACCAGGCTGATGCCGATCAGCCACCAGAACGACAGCCGCCCCACCCCGAGCACCATCGAGCGCCCGGCAAAGCCGGAGGCGAGTTGGCCCGGAAACAGCGCGACCGTCGAGGTGATATTGGCCGACAATGGCGACAGCCCGGCGAGCAGCAATGCCGGCAGCGTCACGAACGAGCCGCCACCGGCGAGCGTATTCTGCATCCCGGCCCAAAGCCCGGCGACAGCGAGAATGATCAAGGCAGTCATCACGGTCCTTCCAGGCGCGGCGGCAGGACGCTGCCGCGACGGCCGCGCTCACGTCGGCCGCTTCTTCAGCTTCGCCCGCTTCGGCAGCAAGGCCGGCCAGGACACGATGTGGTCTTCGAGTTCCTCGACCGAGACTTCGGTTTCCATCGCCTCAACCCGGCCGCGCACCGAGACGCCGGCGTCGTGCACGCTGTTCGGATCGCCGGAGATCAGCGGATGCCACCAGTACAGATCACGCCCCTCGGCCACCAGCTTGTAGCCGCAGCTCGGCGGCAGCCACGTCAGCTCGCGGACGTTCTGCGGCGTCAGCCGCACGCAGTCCGGCACCCGGTCTGATCTGTTCGCGTAGTCGTGACACGCACACGCCTGCCCGTCGAGCAGCCGGCAGCCGACATGGGTGAAGTAGATCCGCCCGGAATCCTCATCCTCGAGCTTCTCCAGGCAGCAGCGCGCGCAGCCGTCGCACAGGCTCTCCCATTCGGCGTCCGACATCTCTTCCAAGGTTTTGGTTTTCCAGAAAAAACCATCCTGGTCGGAGATCTTTTTGCGGGCTGCGGTCATGCCGAGAGGGGTGCTTCCGTGCTGTCCAAGCGTGGTTCTAGGGGGAGTTACGCCGACGGCGCAAGCGGTTAGCTGCGGTCGCTCCCTGCGGAGCTGTGGCCCGGGCGCCGCTTCCGCGAAAAATCCCTGCGCGGCCATTGGTTTATGGCCGACGCTCGGCTACAAGAAGGAGGATTCTCCAGAATGGCTTCAAGCGCCTTCGGTTTGCCGCAACCCTGCCGCAAGACAGATTGAGGCGCCCGCCCGGCGTCACACGCGATTGGTCGAAACCCGGTGCCGAAGATTCTGCCAGACAACTTCATGCAGCGGATCCGGAACTGGTTTCTGGACCTCGACGCCCGGCTCGACTCGACGCTGTTTTCCTCCGCCGCCGGCATCCGCGAGCTATGGGAACGCTTCGCCACCTTCATGGACCGCTTCTATGTCGGTCACTGGAAGCGCTGGGTGTTCATCGAGCCGCTGTCAGAAGCCGCCACCATCGGCGCCGGCGGCCTGTTGGTGCTGCTGGCGCTGGCGCAGCCGGCGTTCCGTGAGACCACAGATGAGGACTGGCTGAAGAAATCCGACCTCGCTGTCACTTTCCTCGACCGCTACGGCAATCCGATCGGCAGCCGCGGCATCAAGCACAACGACTCGATCCCGCTCGAGGACTTCCCCGACAACCTGATCAAGGCGACGCTCGCGACCGAGGACCGTCGCTTCTACGATCACTTCGGCATCGACGTCGCCGGCACCGCGCGCGCGCTGGTCACCAATGCCCAGGCCGGCGGCGTGCGCCAGGGCGGTTCGTCGATCACCCAGCAGCTCGCCAAGAACCTGTTCCTGTCGAACGAGCGTACGCTCGAGCGCAAGGTCAACGAGGCGTTCCTGGCGATCTGGCTCGAGACGCGGCTGACCAAGAACGAGATCCTCAAACTGTATCTCGATCGCGCCTATATGGGCGGCGGCACCTTCGGCGCCGACGGCGCGGCGCATTTCTACTTCAACAAGTCGGTGCGTGACGTGAACCACGCCGAGGCCGCGATGCTGGCCGGCCTGTTCAAGGCGCCGACCAAATTCGCCCCGCACATCAACCTGCCGGCGGCGCGTGCCCGCGCCAACGTCGTGCTCGACAACCTCGTCGATGCCGGATTCATGACGGAGGGCCAGGTGTTCGGCGCGCGGCGCAACCCCGCCTCGGTGGTCGATCGCCGCGACGAGAACTCGCCGAACTATTATCTCGACTGGGCGTTCGATGAAGTCCGCAAGGTCGTCGACACTTTCCCGAAATCGTACACCGAACGCGTGTTCGTGGTGCGCACCGCGATCGACATGAACGTGCAGCGCGCCGCCGAAGGCGCGATCGAGAACCAGCTCCGTCAGTTCGGTCGCGATTATCACGCGACGCAGGCGGCGACGGTGGTATCGGATCTCGACGGCGGCGTGCGCGCCATGGTCGGCGGCCGCGACTACGGCTCCAGCCAGTTCAATCGCGCGGTCGACGCCTATCGCCAGCCCGGCTCGTCTTTCAAGCCATATGTCTACACAACGGCGTTGCTCAACGGCTTCAAGCCGACCTCGATCGTGGTCGACGGTCCGGTGTGTATCGGCAACTGGTGCCCGCAGAACTATGGTCACTCTTATTCCGGTTCAGTGACGCTGACCCAGGCGATCACCCGCTCGATCAACGTCGTGCCGGTCAAGCTGTCGATCACGCTCGGCGGCAAGGGCGGCCCGAAGGCCGGTCGCGCCAAGATCGTCGAAGTCGCGCGCCGCTTCGGCCTCACCGCACCGCTTCCCGACACGCCGTCGCTGCCGATCGGCGCCGACGAAGTCACCGTGCTGGAACACGCGGTCGCCTATGTGACCTTCCCCAACAAGGGCAAGGCGGTGAAGCCGCACGCCGTGCTGGAGATCCGCACCGGTGCCGGCGATCTGGTGTGGCGTTACGACCGCGACGGGCCGAAGCCGCGGCAGGCTATCCCCGCCTCGGTGGCCGCCGACATGGCCGGCATGATGAGCCACGTGGTCAGCGAGGGTACGGCACGCCGCGCCGCGCTCGACGGCATTCCGACGGCAGGCAAGACCGGCACCACCAACAATTATCGCGACGCCTGGTTCGTCGGCTACACCGGCAATTTTTCCTGCGCGGTGTGGTACGGCAACGACGACTACTCGCCGACCAACCGCATGACCGGCGGCTCGCTGCCGGCGCAGACCTGGCACGACATCATGGTGGCAGCGCATCAGGGCGTCGAGGTCAAGGAACTCGCCGGCGTCGGCATGGGCACCAAGCTGCCGGTCTCCCCGGCGCAGGCCAACGCGCGCGCCACCGACGACGACGCCAAGCCCGCGCCGCCGCCGGTGCTGACGCGGCGCGGCGCCGACATTCTGGTGCGGGTCGAGAAGATGCTCGACGACGCCGCGAAAGCGATGGACGCCGAGCCGGGCAAACCGGTGTCGTCGATCGGCACCAGCGCGACCGAGAGCCTGGCCTCGGCGTCGCCGACATCGGCCCCCTCGCCGCTGCGCAAGAACTGACGCTGCAGGACATCCAAGGACGGTTGCAACGTGCGCCTGATCTTCTTCACTTTGCTGGCGTTGATCATCGCCGCGGGCGTCGGCGTCGGCGCGACCTGGATGACGGCGACGCGCGGCACCGAACTCGGCACCCTGACGATCGGCTCGTGGACCGCGCGGCCGCGCGCCGGCACCGTCGAGGTGGATCCCTACGCCCGCGCCGCGATCGCGCGTAGCGGTGAACTACCGGTCGGCGCCGGCGATGGCATCGCCTTCACGGCCACCGCCGATGACAACAAGCGCCCGCTCGACGGCCGCTGCGACGTCGAGGTGAGCGGAGTCACTCCTCCGGCGCGGTTCTGGACTCTGACGCTTTACGATCCGCGCGGCTATTTGATCGCGAACAGTCTCGAGCGCTACGGCTTCACCAGCCAGGAGATCATCCGTTCCGCCGACGGCGAGTTCAAGATCCGGATCGCAGCGCGTTCGCGCTCGGGCAACTGGTTGCCCACCGGCGGTGTCGATCGCTATCTGCTGATGCTGCGGCTGTACGATACGCCAGTGGGCGTCGCCACCCGCACCCAGCGCGACGCGCCGATGCCGTCAATCACCACGGTCGGCTGCCCATGATCCGCTTCATCGCCACCATCATCGCCGGCCTCGTGCTCGGCGGCATCGTGCACTTGGTCAGTGTGTTGGCATTGCCGCGCATCGCCAGCCAGGATGCCTATGCGCGTCTGACGCCACTGACCAAGGTCAACGAAGTGTCCCAGTTGCCGCAGGCGGCGCCCGATAATGCACCGCTGCCATTTCTTGATCCGGCCTTTGCGGTCGCAGTCTGTCGATATGATCTGTCTAACGGACCTCTGAAGCTCACCGTACCTGTCAGCCAAGCCTACACCGCGGTGTCGTTCTATACTCGCAGCGAGATCGCCTACTACGCGATCAATGATCGCTCGGCCGGCCGCAAGGTGATCGAACTCGACCTGATGACCAGCGAGCAGCACGGCAATCTGCCGGAAGACGAGGACGTCACTGCGGCGGACCGTTTAATCATCGACTCGCCGACGACGACCGGCCTGATCGTGATGAAGGCCCTCGCCTCCGAACCCGGTATGATGACGCAGGCCCGCGCGGCACTCACGGCCGCCAGCTGCAAGGTGCAACCGGAACCGCAGGCGAAGTCCTCCTCCTAATCTTCTATGGTGGGCAAAGCGCAGCGTGCCCACGATCCCCCTCATCGACTCTGTCTCTGGGCGCTATGTGGGCACGCGCTTCGCGCCTTTGCCCACCTACGCAAATCTATTTTACCCGCCCTGCCTCAATTGGTCGTCACGCGCCCTTGGTGCGGGGAAATGTGCCCAGCTCTTCGATGTTGTAGCCTTCGGGATAGGTCCGGCCGCCGATCTCCTGCCACTTCGGCGCACGCCGCTTGGGCAGCAGTTTCAGGATCGCGCGACGCAGACCAAGCGCGCCGTTGGCGATCCCGCGTAGCGCAGCGGACGGGTATTTGAATCCCAGCGCCTCGACCAGCGGTCGGTCGACGATGGCCAGTGCCGCCTGCCGGCCGCCGGGATGCAGGAAGCGCGGCACGAAGTAGTCGGACAGAACGAGGTCGATTGTCCGTTCAGAGATCAGCCGGTTGGACGGCGCATAGACAAAGCGCCGGCGCTCGAACTCGTCGGCGAAAGCGCGAAACTGGGCAATGTCCGGATACAGGCCTTCGATGCCCATCCGCCGTCCGAATTCGTTCCAGTAAACGAACCACAGATGCTGCTCGGCCTGGGTCATCGGTCGATGACCGAAACGGCCAACCCAGTCGATCGGCGAGAACACGAAGGTCGACAGCACGTACAGATAATCATCATTAGCAATGCGGTAGCGGCCGTGCATCGCATTGATACGACCGAACGCCCGACGCGCACGCTCGCTGTCGAGACCGTTGCGCAGCACTTCGCGGATCAGTAGCGCGGTGTCGTCGTAACGCTTTGAGACGCGCGCTGAGAATTCACCGGTGCGCGCGAGAAGGCCCGAAATCGATGGCACTGCGTAGGTCCGGAGCAGCGCGAACTCGAGCGCCTTGTTGATGTCCCAGGGAAAGTCGATATGCGCCAGGCGCCAAGCCGTGCGCTGGGCTTCCGCGAGTTCAGCAGAACCTTCCGGCGGAGCCAACTCGTCCGGCGTCGTGACTTGGGTCACAAGAGAATCGACCATAAGCGCCTCCTCCAAAGCGGCGCACAGAGTCGATCGCAGGGGCGAGGCCGGTCTTGCGTAAAGCTGCTGGCGGAAGCGTGCACAGACGTGGCCACATGATGCAGCGCAACATTGGCCGATCGATGAGAGCTACGTCTGGCTCAGCCCTTCGACACCAGCACGTGGCCCTTCGCCGGGCCCGCCGGAACGGCGAGATTGGCCGCCTGCACTTCCAGCTCTGCGATCAGCCGGTCGGCATCTGCCGCCACCGTGTCGGGCGCCATGATCACCAGCCGTTCCAGTGCCCAGCGATATGACGAGGCGCGCCGGTTGAGGCACTGCTGCACCCACTGGATGATCAGCGCATTCTCCTCCATCCGGCCGATCGCGTCGGCCCGCTCGCGCGGCGACAAGTCGGAGACGTATTTGAGCGCGGCCGCGCGCTTGCGGTCCATCTCGATCACCCGCATGGCGGTGAACTTGAACGGCTCGAACCGGGTCAGATCGTTGCGGATGTCTTCGTTGAGCGCCGCGTAGCGCGAGGCATGCGAACGATGCGGCTCGTCGACCAGCATTTTGCCGTAAGCGGTACGATCGAATGGCGGCGATTGCCGCCACGGCGCGGCGATCGGCTGATAGTCTCCGAATACGGTCTTCCAGGCCTGCCGCGAGCGCGGGGGCTCGACCAGCGGATAGGCCATGTCGCGGAGCGTGCGCTCGTCGTCGGTGAGCTGGAAGTCGGACGCGCGCGCGCCAACGCTGCCGGTGGCTTCGATCCCCATCCAACGATGCATGTCGTCGTTGACGAAGTCGCCGCGGGTCCGGCCGAAATCGCCGCCCGCGCAGCCGCCCAGCATGACGCCGAGCAAAGCAAACAAGATCGCTGCGGAACGGACGCGATCACCCCTGACCGGGGCCGGATGACGGATCGCGCCCATCGCAATGATCGGAGTCAGGACCGGACGCGGCGGCGACGGCGGCGGCGCGGCGCATCCCCTTGCTCCGGGCCGCCATCGTCCCGCGTCTGGGCGTGACGTTCGATCCGGACCACCGGCAGGATCACGACCTGCGCGCAGTGCCCCGGTGACGGGACCATGGTTGAGCCCGACCGCCGCATGCCCGCGTCCGCCGGGAATTCAAGGATGGTGCCCATTGCGACCTCTCACAGCCCTTCCTGATTTGGTGTGATGCCGGTTCATTAAGTCGCGTTATGGTTAATGCGCTGTTAATGGCAAGCCTCCGGGCGGTTGCAACTCCCGCTAGCGAAATGCTATTTCATCGCGGTGGGGCGGGAACTTCACACGGACGCGAGGCTTGTGACGTCCATGACCGAGATTCCACCGTCAGACTTCCGGTCGCGCGCCATGGCGACGATCGGGGCCCAGCCGATCGCGATCTCCGCAGCCGCGCTCGTGCTGATCGTCTCCGGCATAGGTGCGATCCTGCTGTGGCGCATGGCGACCGGTCTGACGCCGGAAGCCGAACGCGCCGCCAGCGGCCGGCAGATGCAGGTCCGCGTCGCCCAGACCTCCGAGCAGATCATGGAAAAGGCCAAGGGCCTCGAAATGTCTCAGCAGGAGTCGATCGATCAGTTGCAGACGGTGCAGGATCAGCTCCACACGCTGCAGCAACTGATCACCGCGCAGCGCGCCGAGACCAAGAAGCTGTCCGACCAGGTCGGCGAAATCGGCAGCAGTCTCGACAGCTTGCGCCAGTCTTATGCGGCCGCCCAGCCCGGCGACACCGCGGAACGACCCGCTGCCAAGAAGCCGGTCGCCCGCCAGACGAGGGGCAAGGCTCACAAGTCGCTGCGCAAACGCACGAAAGCGCGGCGCTGATCGGTGTTAAAAACCAGGGCTTAACCATTTCGCGAGCAAGTTGACCGCTGGTCAGCGGTAATCATGTTCGGGAGTTGGGTATGCGTAGAGTTGCAGTGTTGACAGCTGGCTGCAGCGTGCTGGCCGTTCTGGTCGGCCTTGGCGCGGGACGCGCTTATTTTTCGGCTCCGAGCGCACCGGCAGCATCTGCCTCCTCCGAACTCACCACCGGCGCCATCGCATCGCGCTGGCCGACCCCGGCATCGGAAGCGCCCAAGTCGCCGGCGCCGATGGTTCAGCCGGTCGTCGCCAAGGAGCCCGCGGCAATCCCTGCTCCGGCGCCCGCAGTTCAGCAGCAGGCTTGCACCAATCCGAATGCACTTGGCATTTCGCGCACGGTCGAGATCGACACCACCGGCGGACCGGGCCTCGGCCTGTCGCAATATCGCGACTATGACTTCCTCGAGCCCGGCGAAGTCGCGCTGACGTTCGACGACGGCCCGTGGCCGGTGAATACGCCCGCAGTGCTCGCCGCGCTGGCGGCCGAATGCGTCAAGGCGGTGTTCTTCCCGATCGGCAAGCATGCGAGCTGGCATCCGGCGATCCTCAAGCAGGTCGTGGCCGCCGGTCACACGGTCGGTTCGCACACCTGGTCGCACGTCAATCTGGCGAGCAAGCCGTTCGCCGAGGCCAAGGCGGAGATCGAGAAGGGTATCAGCGGCACCGTGCTCGCCGCCGGTCAGCCGACTTCGCCGTTCTTCCGCTTCCCGCAGCTGCGGCAAACGTCCGAACTGAAGACCTATCTGGGCGAGCGCAACATCGCGACGTTCTCGATCGACATCGATTCCGAGGATTTTCGCATCCACAAGCCGGAGCAACTGATCACCGGCGTGATGACCAAGCTGAAGAAGACCGGCAAGGGCATCATCCTGATGCACGACTTCCAGAAGTCGACCGCGCAGGCGCTGCCGGAGCTGCTCTCGCAGCTCAAGGCCGGCGGTTACAAGGTGGTGTTCATCACCGCAAAGGACCGGGTCACGACGCTGCCGGAATACGATACTCAGGTGCAACCCGCCCAGCCGACGGCGAGCAACGCGCGACCGATCAACAGCGTGATCCGCACCGTCAGCGGCACTAAGTAATCGGCGCCATGCGAGCGACGCAGTGGCTGCCACTGCGTCGAGTTACCGGAGGATGCTGATTAACAAGGCGTTTTACTTAACGCGGCATTAAACCCGGCCCGCTAGATTTCGCGCAGTTGCCCTGCTTTGCGACGCCATGACCCAGTCAGCACCATTCCCAGGATTCGACGGCCTGATGTCGCTCTCGCGCCGCGAGGGCATCGACATCCGTCCGACGCTGCTGCGCGTGCTGACCGATCTCTATGTGCAAGGCGGCGTGCACACGCGCGAGGAAGAACAACAATTCGTCGAGCTGACATCGCGACTGATCGATGAAGTCGACGACGCGACCCGCGCTGCGGTCCGCGCGCGTCTATCGGTCTATCCCTACACGCCCGAAGCAATCGCGCGGCGACTGGCGCTGCGCAGCGCAGACGATCGCCGCATGCCGCAAGCCGCTGCGATCAGCGCCGCAGCACCGGCAGCGCCTACCCGTGTGCAGCGCCCGGCTACCGAAGCCGAGCAGCGCGCGGCGAGCCTGATGATCCAGCCTGACGACGCGGCGCAGATCAACGAGATGTTCTTCGCCGCGGCGACGCGCGAGCGCGCGCTGATCCTGCACAATCTTGCCGAAGCGCCGCTGCGACCGGCGACACGGATCCCGCCGCAGCGGGCGCAGCGCGCGATCGAAACTCTGCACATGGCGGCTTTCGCCGCTGACATCGAGAACTTTACACTCGAACTCGGCGATGCGCTGATCCTAGCCTCCGGTACCGCCGAACGCGTCGTGCGCGACGTCGGCGGCGAGCCGCTGGCCTGCGCCCTGAAGGCGCTCGGCATGAAGCTCGCTGTGTTCGAACAGGTTCTGATGTTTCTGGATCCGGAGCTCGGCACGTCCGTCGACCGGGTCTATCGGCTGTCGCGACTTTACGACCGGCTCGACGAACGCACCGCGCTGATCATGGTCGCGACGTGGCGTGGCGCCACCGTGGCAACCGCCCGGGCAAGGTATCGCTCCGTGTTGCACGACGACGAGCGCCATCGCGCGCGCGCCGCAACACCTACCGCCCGTCCAGCGGTTCAGCCCGGCACACCTGTGCGGACAGGCACCAGCCGCTGAGGCCACGGCCTGCCGGGCCGAGCTTGGTAATTCCGATCAGCCTGGCGTTCGCAATCAGCTCTGCTTGACGAGGTCCAGGAAGTGGCGGCCGAGGCGATCTTCGGTTTCGATGATCCAGATATCAGGATCGAACCGGATTTCCTTGGCAAGACGCTCGTCCACGAGCGCCTCCGGCTGAGGCTCGACCGACACCGGCGCGAATACGCGTTCGAAAGGCCGCGCATCGTCGTAGGCGGTCTGCGGGGCGGGTGCGTAAAGCATCGCGGTCCGGTCGGGCAGCACGACCTTCACGAACACTGCACCGGCATCCTCGGCGCCGCGACGACTCACAGCGCCGAACACGCCCTCGGTTTGACAGCGCCGCAGATAGGCGGAGACCCAGATTGAACTCTTCAGTCGCATCGGCAAGGTCTAAGCCGCCTGGCACAGCAAAGCCATAGGCTTTACACGCCTCCCGATCGAGCGTCAGTCGATCGAATGCCCGATCACCAGACTGAGTTCGCGCACCAGCCTGTCCGACACCTGCCCCGTGACCGGCATTCGGCGCGCGCGCTCGAAGCGTTGGATCGCCGCCTGGGTATCGGGTCCGGCCGTCCCGGTCGGCTTGAGCTGACCGTAGCCATATTCAGTGAGCGCGCGCTGCACCGAGGCGACGCGGCGCGACGACGTGATCATGTCGCCGACCGGATCGCGCGATGCTGCAGCGGGACTGGCGGCCGGCGGACGCGGTACGCTCGGCGAATTGATAGCGGCCGGTTGGGCGGCGCTCCGCGGCTGCGCGGTGCTGCGAACCAGATTGCCGAGCGGGTCGGTGGGATCGGCGTCGGCGGTGCGCGCGTTGCGGCGATTATCCGGCTTGGCGTCGACATGCTTCGGCTCGGCGGCTCGGGTCTCGACCGGCTTGGTCTCCGCGACCTTCGGCTCGGCCGCCTTCAGTTCGGTGGCGCTCGGTTCGAGCAGCGCCGAGTCGAGAACCTTGGTTTCGGTCCGCGGCTCGACCGGACGAGGACGCGGCAACGTCACCACCGACACCGAGGGCGCAGCACCGCTGCGGCCGAACATCGGCGACGGATGCTGCCCCGCCTGCATGAAGATCGCGTTGGTGATGATGGCGATGACTGCCGCGGACGCGAACATGCCGGCAATCACGTCACGCGGACTGTGCGTCAGCAGACGCATCGCGAACCCTGGCTCGTCGCTATCCACGACGGCTGCCGCTGCCGCGCCGCGACGGCGCGGCATATCATCGTCCTTCCGGCTCTTACGCACTCTTCTTCACCTGATAGTCTTGCAGTTTCGGCTCGGCAGACTGAACCGGCGCCAGCGTCGTCACGTTGCTCGGCATCGGCTGCGCCAATGGAAGCGATACCGTGACCGTCGTGCCGCGATCAACCTCGCTCTTCACGTCGATGTCGCCGCCATGCAGGCCGACCAGACTCTTGACGATCGACAGGCCCAGACCGGTACCTTCGTGGCGCCGCTGATAGGTTTTGCCCGCCTGGAAGAATGGATCGCCGACGCGCTTCAGATCTTCGGCCGCGATGCCGACGCCGGTGTCGCTGACGCGCAGGACCAGACGAACGCCTTCAACCACGGCTTCGACCGATACCGCACCGCCACGCTCGGTGAACTTGATCGCGTTCGACACCAGATTGAGCAAGATCTGCTTGAACGCGCGCGGATCACCGACGATCTCCGGCAGATTTTCCGGCGCGCGCGTCACCAGATCGATACCGTTCTCGCGTGCCTTCAGCGCCAGCAAATTGCAGCAGTTCAACAGCGCCGGGCGAGGAGCGAACGGCTCCGGTACGATCTCGAAATTGCCGGACTCCATCTTCGACATGTCGAGGATGCCGTTGACCACAGAGAGCAGATGCTGCCCGGAATCGTTGATGAGCTGCGCGTATTCCTTGCGCCGCTCCGGCGCCAGCATCAGATCGTCCTCGTGCAAGATCATATCGGAAAATCCGATGATCGCATTCAGAGGCGTGCGTAGTTCATGGCTCATGGTCGCGAGGAAACGTGCCTTCGCGGCATCGGCGCGGCTGGCTTCCGCGCGCGCCTCTTCCAGCGCCTGTTCCTGCAGCTTGCGGTCGGTGACGTCGCGCATCACCGCCACGACCTCGTGATCGCCTGCGGCGTTCGACATGTTCGGATCGAACGGCTGGCATCGCATCTCGAGCCAGATGAATTCGCACGCCATCGGCCGCCCGCGATCATCGCGCGGTACTTCGCGGCGGACACGAAACTCGACGCTGCCGGCTTCGCCTCGTCCGGCATCCGATAACGCCTTCAGGAAGGCTGGCCGGTCGGCGACGTGGACGCGATCGAACAGTCCCTGCCCGAGCAGCCGTTGCGCCGGCTGGCCAACCAGCGATTCCACCGCCGGCGAGATGAATCGCACATCGCCGCTGCGTGCATGACGAGAGATGACGTCGCTCATGTGCAGGGCCAGCAGCCGATAGCGCTCTTCCTCGACGCTCAGCAAGGTGTCGCTCGTGCGTGTCAGGGATTCGGATCCGAAAGCGAGCCCGGCTGCATAGAGCGTGGCCGCCGCAACGCTCAGCGCCATTGCGGCACCATGGGACAGCTCGCCGGATGAAGGAGCCGGAAGCCAACCGAACTGCCCGGCGGCAATCAGCGCAGCGGCGCAACCCAGTGCCAGCGCAGCCGCGAAGGCGACGACCCGGCGCGAAGCCGAAAGCGCGGCCTCCAGCGGAACCAGCACCAGCCAGATCGATGCGAAGGATTCAATGCCACCGGTCAGCGCGGCAATCACCCTGATCAGGCTGGCCAGTGACAATGACGAGAGCACATGTGCGCTCTCGTAGCGGCCAGTGCGCGACAAGAACCATGACAGCAGAATGGGCGCGATCAGCCAGACGAACGCCAGCGTCTCCAGCGCGCTCGGCGCGCCGCGCAGAACGAGATACACTGGAAATGCGGCGAGCGCCGCGAGGCTGCCCAGGAGCCGCGGCGCGATGAAGGCACGGTGCCGCGCGCTCGCCAGCGCATCGAACCGCGCCGACGGGTGCAGCAGTGCATCGAGACACTCGCTGATGATCTTGGATATTGCCACGCGGTCCGCGCTCGCTGTCGCCTCGTGACGAGGGACTAAGCCCCCGTTTCTGGTTGGCCCACCGTGTCAGAGCCACCTTAAACGAACGCTAAGGCATTCGATGAGCGAACGGTACGGCCGGATTTGTGACTGGATCAGCCCCGGCATTCGGCACGGATGGTGAACACATGGTTTCGAAAACCACCGGGATATGGTTTCGAATTGGTAGCCAAGCGACGCGCGCGATCCCGAATGTGCTGCGACATCAATCGAATGTTTACGTCGAATCGTTTCGACGCTTTGTTTCGTGAGATTTTGCTCGAATTGTAAGTAACCGAAACACTCCGAATTCATTGAAGCAAATTAGGAAGGTGCTCGATTGCGAGACCAATCGCAACGCGGATTGGACGACGGGGTCGCGAGATGTTTTTCCTGCTTCGATTGACGTTCTGGCTCGGGCTGGTTCTGGTGCTACTTCCCCAGGACAAGACGCCCGAATCCGAAAAGCTGCCGCAGGTCGGCGCGACCGAAGCCGTCTCCGCCGCAACCGCCGCCGTGTCCGATTTCAGCCAGTTCTGCAAGCGCCAGCCGGCGGCATGCGAAGTCGGCGAACATGCCGTGACGGTGATCGGCCATCGCGCGCAGGAAGGCGCGCGCAAGGTCTACAAGATGATCATCGATAAGAAGTCGAACGACCAGACCGGCTCCATCGGTGGCGAGGACTTCGCCGACGATTCGAAGATCGGCAGCGCCCCGCGCGATACGCTGGTGTCCGCCGACCTCGCCATCGAATGGCGCCTGCCGGATTCGGCACCGCCCACGAATTGAGCGCGCGGTCCAACTTTCAGACGAGCCCGGCGATATCGCTTTCGAGCGCCGGCGATCCCATATATCTGTACGGAAAGGTTCCGCTGGCGGGCCGCGACGAGCAGATACGGGTGGTCATGACGATCGACGAAATCAGGGACAATTTCGCGCTGCTGGACGATTGGGACGATCGCTATCGCTACGTGATCGAACTCGGCCGCACCCTCGATCCGATGCCCGAGGAAGAACATTCCTCCACCAACAAGGTCAATGGCTGCGCCAGCCAAGTCTGGCTGTCGCGCCGGGTGGCGCAGAACGCGGCAGGCGAGCCTGTGCTGAGCTATCTGGGGGACAGCGATGCGCACATCGTACGTGGCCTGATCGCGATCCTGCTGACGCTGGTGTCGGGACGTACGCCGAAGGAGATCCTGGCGGCCGAACCCATCGCCGTGTTCGATGAGCTCGGCTTTCGCGAGCACCTGACCCCGCAGCGTTCCAACGGTCTCCGCTCGATGATCGAGCGGATCAAGGCCGACGCGCACGAGGCGCTCGCGGCGTCAGCCTGACCCCTACCCCACGACGAACTCCGCGCCGTCGGCGAGCCAGCTCCGAAGCTTTGGATTGGCAGAGCCTGTGGTCGGCGCAAGACCGTAATGGCGCGCCAGTCGATCCAGCGCGAGTTGCAGCACCACTTTGGCGGAACGCGTCGGCCAGCCGCGTTCCCGCTCGACGTCCTCCAGCCCGCGCAGAAAGCAGCAGACGTCGAGCAGAATGCCGGAGAATTCCGGCCCACAAGCCGCGATCGCATTCTGCACTCGCTGCCGCGAAGCCACCACCAGATCCGTCATCTCCCCGGCCCCGCCGCCCCCCGAGCGGCCGGTAGGGGCGCCCCAGTTCGAGGTGACGCGCGGCGTGAGGTTCCCTCGGGTGAAGTCTGAGCGCAGCCGCTCTCCGGCGACGAACTGATGCGCGCTGATCAAGCTGCGCCCATCTCGCCCTTTGCGGCGGGCCAGCCAAGCCAGAGGACTTTCGCTATCGTCGACGATGACGCGCGCCAGCCCCTCCTCCGTCATGATTTGACGTTCTGCGAGCGACAGATGCTGGGCGCGGAAGTCGCCGATCTCGGCGCTATCTTGGGTGATCGATTTGGATGCGGGCCTGCGGCGCTTCATCGGGCGTCTCCCGCTGCGCGCCAGCCGAAATGGGCAAGGCTCGCTGCGCTGACACCGAGCGATTGAAATGTGGTTTTCAGCAAACAAGCGGCGATCGACCGCGGGACTGACATCGACATTGGAGCAACCCTATCTGAGATTCCCTTTATAAGGAATATATTCTCAGATCGAGATCGTCAGATCAATCCCCGAAGCACGCATGTTCGGATTTTTTTCCTCAGAAAGCAACGTCGTTATTTCGCGCGAACGAACGCGTCGCGATCGGCGGTCAGCTTTCACGGGAGCCGATCTCTCTTTCCGAAGCGTCGAGTGTCCGCATGGCGGCTCGAGCGACGGTCTCCAGCTCGGCACGGCTGGCGCCATCGCGAGCGAGAATCGACATTCCGGCCTGCACCGACTGCAAAAATCGAGCGAGCCCAGCGACATCCAGGCTGGCAGGCCACTCGTTGTCCCGCACTCCCTGGCTGAGACGAGCCCTCAGGCGGTCGAAGGTCACAGCGCGGGCTGTCCGGACAAGCTCGCCAAGTTCCGAATGCCCTTCGCTGCCCACCGCCGACAGCGTCACCATGCAGCCGAGCGGATGGTCGGCGAGCGAGCCGGTCAATGCGGCGGCCGAATCCATCAGATAGGCGGCGATCGCCTGCCGCGCATTGGTGGCAGCATGAAAGCCGCCCCAAACCTCGTTCTCGTAGGTCTCCCCATAGTAGCTCAACGCCTCCGCGTAGAGCGTGTCCTTGGAGCCAAACGCGGCGTAGAGGCTCGGCGCCCCGATGCCCATCGCCTCGGTGAGATCGGAAATTGAGGTCGCCTCATAGCCTTTGATCCAGAACAGACGGGTAGCCTCCGCCAACGCGGCACGACGGTCGAACGCGCGCGGCCGGCCGCGGGGCTTGGCGCCTTTCACTGCACTTGGGATTTTTCCGGACTTCTGCATCGGTCACTATATAAATGGCTTGATCCGCCCCGCCAATCTGCCTACGTATTTATATATCGATCATTACAAAAATAGGTGGACGATGAGTGAACTGGCAGGCAAACGGGCGCTGGTGACCGGCGCATCGCGAGGGATCGGAGCCGGCATCGCGCAGGCGTTGGCGCACAAAGGAGCCGACGTTGCGATCACCTACGAGCGGTCCGCCGACCGTGCCGCCGAAGTTGTCCGCGCGATCGAAGTCAAGGGGCGCCGCGGGATCGCCATCCGTGCCGACAGCGGCGATCCGGCGGCGGTGCAGCGCGCCGTCGATGAAGCGGCGGCGCAGCTCGGCGGCCTCGACATTCTGGTCAACAATGCGGGCATCGCCCGGGCCGGCGCCGTCGCCGACATCAGCCTCGCCGACATTGATGCGCTGCTGAACGTCAATGTGCGCGGCGTCGTACTCGCCACGCAGGCGGCGATTCCCCATCTGGCTGATGGCGGCCGGATCATCTCGATCGGATCGACCCTCGCCGAACGCGTGCCGTTCGGCGGCTCGACGATCTACGCGATGACGAAGTCTGCCCTGCTCGCCTTCACGCGCGGCCTTGCGCATGAAGTTGGGCCGCGGGGCATCACCGTCAACCTCGTCCAGCCCGGCTCGATCGATACCGATATGAATCCAGCCTCGGGCGAGCAGGCGGGCGGCCTTCGCGCCCTGACTGCACTCGGTCGATATGGCACTGTCGATGAAATCGGAGCCGCGGTCGCGTTCCTCGCGAGCCCGGCCGCGAGCCTGATGACTGGCTCTATGGTGACGGTCGACGCAGGCTTCAGCGCCTGACCGATCGAGCTCGCACCGCGGCTCACTTGCCGCGGCGGCGACGCTGTTGGCCAAGTCCCATTTTCTTGGCGAGCTGCGAGCGCTCGACCGCGTAGTTCGGCGCGACCATCGGATAGTCCGCCGGCAGGCCCCACTTCTCGCGATATTGCTCGGGCGTCATCTTGTACTGCGTGCGGAGATGGCGCTTCAGCGACTTGAAGCGCTTACCGTCCTCGAGACAGATCAGATATTCCGGCGTCATCGACTTCTTCAGCGGCACGGCGGGCTTTGCCGGCTCCACCGCCGGTGCCTCCGCCCGCCCCATCGAGAGCTTTTGCAGCGCGGCGTGAACCTGCCCGATCAGGCTGGGAAGATCTGCCGCAGGAGTCGGATTGTTGCCGACATAAGCGGAGACGATTGTCGCGGTCAGTTCGATGAAGCTCTTGGCCGCGGGGTCGCTCATGGGAATTCCAATCGTCTTGGACCGGTCGCGGATTCTCGCGCCAGTCGAATCTTGTCTGCTGCTCGAACGATGATCGGCAGGCCGCGCGCCGAACGCAACACAGACCTTGCCTGAACCTGACTGTATTTCGCGCTCTCGAGTGGATGCAAGTAGACCAACAGATTAACCGCGCTGGTCGAGGTGCTCCCGCAATGCGTCTATCGATTCGAAACGCATCATGCCTTCCGGCATCTGCGCCTCGATCGAGCCGTCGGAGTAAAGCGAGTACGCCATGCCATCGACGACGCCAGACTTCAGCACGGTGACCTCGGTCATTTCCTCGCTGCGCGGCGCGGGCGTGGGCTCCGGTAGACGAGGCCGCTCCGGCTCGGCCTCGGGAGCTTCGTCCCCTCCGCCGAGCAACGAACGGCGGCGACGCGGAGTTGCATCGCTGCGCGGACGATCCGCATCGGGCCACGCCTCGTCGAAGCTGCGCGTCAATCCCTGGGACAGCACACTGCCGTTTTCCGAAGCTTCGCTCCCTTCACTGTCGCCCCCACGCGACGCACGATCACGGCGCGAGGTCGAGAACAGCAGATTGCGCTTCTTGGGTCCCGACTCGGCCGGCGGCGGCGGCGCGACCGCGGGCTCAGGCGGTCGTGCCCGGAGACGGTCGCGCGGTGACGGCTCGTCATGCCAGGGCGCAGAGGAGGACGACGACGGCGCCGGGACCTCGGGGGACGGCGACGCCACCTCCCGCTCCGTGCGATCGCCCGGGAACAGCAGCCCCTCCTCACTGGCAGCTTCCGGGGAAGCCGAGGGCAAGGCGGGCCTGGATTTCGCTGCTGGCCTCTGCGCCGCAACACCTGCAGCCGCGGTAGCGACAGCCAAAGCGCGAATCTCACGGGCCACGAACGACAAGCCGACCAGGATCGCTCCGGTGCAACCGCCGACCACACCCGACAGGATCAAGGTGTTGCCGAAGCTGAACTCCTTGACCGGGACGCCGAACAGGATCGACGCCGCTCCAGCCAACAGGAAGACAATCCCGGCCACCAGCAGAAAAATCATCCCAAACTCCAGTCCGCCGCAGCACGCGCGGCGGTCACCAAGCCACGATAACGTCATATGATCGAGATCGGCAATCGTCGTTCCCGTTTGCAAACAACTTGTTGGCGAGTTTTCGGGCACGCGGGACTCGCCGATTGCACCTGCTCGCCTGGCATCGGGGGCCGGATCGGCAAATCATGACTGCCGCGCACGGAGCGCCTTGCTGCGACACAGTCGCAGAGCTACCGTGCATGCAACCACCACCCAACAACCGGGAGAGAAACGCATGTCGCCAGCCGAAGCCCGCCTGAAGGAAGTCCCCTCGCAGATGACGGAGGCGGAGTGGGAGCAGCGCGTCAATCTCGCCGCCTGCTATCGCCTGGTGGCACATTACGGCTGGGACGATCTGGTCGACACCCATATCTCGGCCCGCGTGCCGGGTCCCGAGCATCACTTCCTGATCAACCCCTACGGACTGATGTTCGACGAGATCACCGCATCGAGCCTGGTGAAGGTCGACCTCGACGGCAACCAGCTCAGCGACAGCCCGTACAAGATCAATCCGGCCGGCTTCACCATTCATTCGGCGATCCACGAAGTGCGGGAAGACGCCGGCTGCGTTCTCCATTTGCACACGCCGGACGGGACCGCGGTGGCCAGTTGCATGGAAGGCTTGCTGCCGCTGAACCAGACCGCGCATTTCGTCACCGGCGATCTCGCCTATCACGACTACGAGGGCGTCGCGCTCGACCATGACGAGCGGCCGCGGCTGCAACGCGACCTCGGCACCAAGAACCACATGCTGCTGCGCAATCACGGCACGCTGACGGTTGGCCGCAGCGTCGCGTCGGCGTTCGAGCGGATGTATCACCTCGAGCGCGCCTGTACGATGCAGGTTCGCACACGGATGCTCGGCCCGACCGCCTATCCGATCGAAGACCTGGCGGTCGACAAGAACCACGAGCTGATGACCAATCGCGATGCGATGGAACTGCGCTCCACCAAGCTCGTCTGGCCACCGCTGCTGCGCAAGCTGGATCGCATCGATCCGAGCTACCGCACCTGAGCGCTTCACTGAATGTCCGTCATTGCAAGCGCAGCGGAGCAATCGGCGTCACGAAATGAGCACGGATCGCTTTCGGTCTAGTACCTCCGGGAACGGCGCTGAAACGAGCACGGTTGAAAATCGGGAGGGTGATGCTATCTTTCCCGCATCACCCTCTACGCTTCTCGGAATTCAAACGCCGCCCAATCCCGGGCGGCGTTTTTGCGTCGGCATCAGCTTTGATGAAGACGAGGCCCGCGCGGCAACTGCCCGTAAATGATCAGCGCCACATAAACGAGCGCCGCCGCGAGCGTGGTGTGACCACTGAACATCACAAGCCCCAGCCCCCATCCCCACGCCGCGACGAGGACGATCAGCGCAATCAGCAACGCGAGGCCGCCGGCGATACGGAGCGCCCTGACGGTTCGGCGCGGCAGCGAGCGCCGCAGGATCTCGTGCTGCGGACGACGCGTTGCGAACGCCAGCCCGATAAATCCGGCGAGACATAGCGCCAGAACGAGCGCGTGCATCATGGCGCAGCCTCGCTGGTGGTGACGGCAACCGGAGCATGTCGAACGCTCTCGACTTTGGCATGGCCGCGCGCGCCGTGCCGCGCGGTGCGGATGGCCAGTACGGCGTGAAGCAGCGCCAGCGCCCAGCACATCAGATCGACGCCGGCGAACACCCAGTCGCCGGAAGCGAGGCTATGCCACAGCGGACGTTGCGTCGTCGCGGCGTTGAGAACCGGGACTAATGCCAACAGCGCAGCGGCCGCCCAGAGCTGCTCGACCCAGGCGGAACGGGCCGGACGCACCAACGCGTGCAACAGCGCGAGCCCCCATACGATGAAGAACACGTGGATTTCCCAGAACGACCGCCCGGCCATCGAGACCGGCAGCAGCCGGTTCGCCCATAGGAAGGCCGTCATCGCAATCGAGAGCCCGGCGATGCTGGCAATGTTCAGCCGCTCGACAAGTCGGAAGCCGAAATACGGCCGCTCCGGATCAGGCAGCTTCTGCCGGCGCTTCACCGTCCACATCACCAGCCCGGTGCCGACCATCGCGGTGCCCATTAGGCTGGCGAGGAAGTAGAGCCATCGCGTCTCCAGATCGCTGAAGCGGCCGAGATGCAGTGCATACATCACGCCACGCGTCTCCGCCGCAGCGCCGACCTGATCATGCACCGACAGCAATTTCCCGCTTACGCCGTCGAATTCGAGGTAATCCGGACTCATCGACACTCGGCCGTCGTCGCCGCGGGTGACAGCGATGCGCGCAGTGGCGTCGCCCGGATTGGAGACATTGACGCGTCCAACATGGGTCTGCGCCCACCGCTCTTGAGCCTGCCGGACCGCCGTCTCGACAGAGGCGAGCGGCGCCGCTTCACCGCTAGGCTTAGCGGGCGGCAGAAAGGGACTGAGTTCGGCAAGCAATTGCTGGCGCTCGGCCGGCGTTTTGATGGCGGCGCGCTCGCTCCACGGCATGTACAACGCCATCAGCGTGACCAGGCCGGTGTAGGTGATCATCAGATGGAACGGCAGCCCGAACACCGACAGCGCATTGTGCGCATCGAGCCACGAGCGCTGCCCCTTGCCCCAGCGGAAGGTGAAGAAGTCGGTAAAAATCTTCTTGTGGGTGATCACGCCGGCGACGATCGCGATCAGCATCGACATCGCCGCCAGGCCTGCAAGCAGCCGTCCCCAGAACGGCGACATGTAGTAGAACTGAAAGTGGAAGCGATAGAAGAAGTCGCCGCCGAGCGTGTCCCGCCCTTGGACGCGATGGCCGCTCACCGGGTCGAAATGGCCATCGCCGAAAGCTCGCCTCCCCTCGCCGCCGGGCAGCCGCCAGAATGCATAGACGGTATTGCTGCGTTCGTCGGGAAGCTTGATGCTCAACTGTGTCGCCTCAGGCGCGACGCGACGGAGTTCGTCCACCACGCGCTGCGCCACGCCTGCCGGATCGAGCGGCTGCACCAGGCGCGCCAGCTCCGGCCGCATCCACTGCGACAGCTCTTCCTTGAAGTACGACACCGTGCCGGTGAGGAACATCGCATACAGCACCCAGCCGAGCAGCAGCCCGGTCCAGGTGTGCAGGCCCGACATGCTTTGTCGGATACCACGACCGTCGCGACGCTGATTGCTGCCCGCTTTCACGCGACGCCTCGTCTCAGAAGGCCGACCATGCCAGCGGCGCCAATGCCGCGGCTGCGAACAGCAGGCCGATCCACGCAGTCGAAGCACGACGCACCGCGAATACCCAGATCACCGCGCCGGCATAGATCGCAAAGCTGGCGAGCTGCCCGGTGAGCACGGCCTGTGGCTTGCTGATTGGTAGCGCGAAGACGGCGAGGCTGAACAACGTCGCGAGACCATAGCTGCCGAACAGCGCCGCCACGATCCGTGAGACCAGCGGACCGATACGCCATGCTCGCCGGGTCAGTGCGGTCATTTCGGCGCGGCCGGCTTCGCCGCCGGGCCCGCCGGAATGGGCGGCAGCCCTTCGGCCTGCAGGAAGGTGACCGTGGTGGCGTAGCTCACCGCATCGTACTTCTCGCCGGCACGCTCGCCCGGCGTGCGGTCATTGTGGCTGACTTCCGCGACGTAAGTGCCCTTCCAGGGCATTTCGAAGCTCACCAAGCCGTCCGCATCCGTGTGAGCCTCCTTGGCCCACCCCGATTGCGTGGTCAGCGTCACCTTGGTTTTCGGCTTCGGCTGATCCTTGAACACCAGCTTGAACAGCCCTGGCTGGCCGGTCGGCACCAGATCGAGCACCAGCTTCGGCTGCTGCGCCGAAAAGCCCGTGATCAGCCGCGCGGCCGGATAGAACCAGCTTCGGACTTCCTTGTCCTGCTGCTTCCAGGTGTAAAGCGGATAGTTGGCATCTTCGGCGACGATGCTGTCCCCTGTCGCTGCGGCGAACGGCAAGGTGAAGCCATCAGCGGTTTTGCTCGCGTCTGCCTTCTGCTCGCCCTTGCCGGATACCAACGTAGCCGTGACCTTGCTGAACTTATCGAGCAGGCCGGGCGACGCTTCACGCAGATTCTCGCCGAACTCACCGAACCGAACCACGGGCTTCTGCCCGTCGGCCTGTTCGATCCAGATCTGGTGCGCCTGCGCGGGCAGCACCGAGCCGAGCACTGCGACGATCGCGAGCGAGAGTTTGTTCATCTCAACACCTCTGGGTTATGCGATCAGAAATCGAACGCGGCGGAGAGAAGATAGGTGCGTGGCGCGCCAACGGTCACATAGGTGCCGGTGGTCAGCCAGTAATTCTCGCCGGTGACGTTCTCGATGTTGAACCGGAAGGTCACGGGCTTCCCGGTGAGCTGCGTAGTAGTGTAGCGCGCGCCGAGATCGAGCCGCGTCCAATCGGGGAACTTCACCGTGTTCGCCGTCGTGAGATAGGCGCTGCCGGTGTAGATCACGCGGCCGTTCAGCGCGAAGCCGGGGATCCACGGCGTATCCCAGTCCAGACCGGCCGAGAACGTCTTGTCCGGCGTGCCGGCGGCGTCATTGCCGCGCTGGGTCGGGTCGCTCGGATTGGTCAGCTCCGGCTTGAGGAAGGTGGCACTGGCCATGCCGCGGAGGCCCGGCAGGATCAGGCCGTAAACCGACAACTCCACGCCGCGATTGCGCTGCTCGCCATCGTAGACGCGGGCGTTGGCGGCGTTGGTGATCAGGCTCGGTCGCGAGATCTGGAACACCGCCGCAGTGGTGGTGATGGTGCCCCAGTCAACCTTGACGCCGGCTTCCTGCTGCTTCGACTGATACGGCGCCAGCACCGTGCCGGTGTTGGAGAAACCGGCGCCGACGACGGTGCCCTGGCTCAGGCCTTCGGCGTAGTTGGCGTAGAGCGAGACGTTGTGCCAAGGCTTGACGACAATGCCGCCGAGCGGCGACGTCGCGCTGGCATCGTACCCGCTGGTGAACGCGCCGGTCGTGAGGCTGAAGTTGTCTTGCTTGACGTTCTGCTGCCGCACACCGCCCGTCAGCAGCACGGTATCGTTCAGGAAAGACATCGTATCGACGACCGCGACGCTCTGCAGCGTGGTGGTCAGCGAGTGCTGCGGCGAGGTGCGCGTCGCGGTGATGCTGGGCAACGGCGACGGATTGTAAATGTTAGACGCCGCGGTGTTGCCGACGATGTAGGCGTAGCCGTATTCCTGCTGATAGCCGGTGTAAACAAAGTTGAGCTTGTGACTGATGAAGCCCGTGTCGAACTGCGACCGCAGGCCGACATTGCCGCTCACGGTCTTGGTATATGAATCGTAATAGGTGTTGCGAACGGTGAAGTTGCCGAGCGCGTCGACCGGCGTCGCAGAGGTCGGAAAGGTCTGGTAGTTTGAGCCCTCACGATAGCCGACGCCCGCATAGGCGGTGAGCCAGTCGGTCAGATCGTATTCGGCCGCGGTGGCGACGGTGTTGTCCTTCTGCCGCAGCTTCGTGCCGGGGTACCAGTTGCTGCGCGCGTCCGGTGCCGCCGGAATCGTTGCACCGACCGCCGACAGGCTGATCTGCGGCCGGAAATTGTCGGTGTCGTCGTTCTGCGAGAACGCGTCGAGCGTCCAGCGGAAGCGCTCGCCGCGATAGTCAATCGCCACCGCGCCGAGGCCGCTGCGGAAATTGCCGTCGTTGATCGAAGCTTCGCCGTTGCGGCCGACGCCGTTGAAGCGGACGCCCCACTCCTTGTTGTCGCCGAAGCGCCGGCTGGTCTCCAGGTGCAGGCCGTAATTCGCCGCGCTCATGAAAAACGGCGTCAGCCGTGAGAAATCCTGATCGGTGGCGCGCTTGGTGACGACGTTGATTCCGCCGCCAATGCTGTTACCGGGCGCGATGCCGTTGATCAGCGCGCCAGGGCCCTTCAAGAGTTCGATCCGTTCGATGATCTGCGCCGGCACGCGCTGCGACGAAGCCAGGCCGTAAAGACCATTAAGACCGACGTCGGTCGCCGCGACCGGGAAGCCGCGGATCTGGAAGGTGTCGTCGAAGCCGTTGGCCCCAGTGGTGGTGCGTACCGAGGAATCGTTGATCAGCGTGTCAGCGGCGGTGCGCGCCTGCTGATCCTCGATCAGTTGCGAGGTGAAGTTGACGGTCGAGAACGGCGTGTTCATCACGCTGGTCGAGCCGAGCAGACCTAGCGTACCGCCCTGCGCCACTTGGCCGCCCGCATAGGCGGGCGCCGGCTTGCCGATGGTGCGGGTCGTGCCCATCGTGGTCGGGGGCGCCACCGGAACCGGCGGTCGCTCGGCGGTCTGTCGCGGCACAACGCGTGCGGCGCGCGGCGCTGAACTGCGGGTCCGCGCGGCCGGTGACACGCGGGCGCGCTGCTGAGGCGCATCGACGGAAACAGGCGGCAACACGCGCGTTTCCGTGCTCTGCGCACGGCTCTCCGACACGCCCACGCCAGTCAGGCACACCGACATCACGCCTGTCGCGACGCCTAAGTACCAACGGTTCTTGTTGTTCTTGAAGTAATTCACTGGATGCCCCCAGGTCACGTTGAGCGACGTGACTAGGGGATCGGCGACGGCGAAACAACGCGGCGAGTTTAGAATGCGTTTACGTTGGGGATGCAGCTGCGGCTTTAACCGTCGCTTGATTAGAACGACTCTAGCAAGATCCAGGTCGTCAGCATCCGCGATCGCGTTGCGCGAACAACTAGCCAACCGAAAATTTGAAGTTGTGCCAGCGCCTTCTATTCACACGGCGCCCTCGAGCGACATGGATGGAACCGCCTCGATCGCACACCGCGATCGATCGACGACAATTTGAGAAGCACTGCGCGCTAGTCACTGTGTGACGTTCTGCCGCGCTGCGTCAGCGCGGCGCGTCCGCGAGTGCGCCGAGAATCCGCACCCAGGAGCGGATGCCCTTCTTGAAGCTGTTGAGATCGTACTTCTCATTTGGCGAATGGATGTTGTCGTCATCGAGACCGAAGCCGATCAGCACGGAGTCGAGGCCTAGCGTCCGCTTGAAGTCGGCGACGATCGGAATCGAGGCGCCGGAGCCGATCAGCACCGCATCCTTGCCCCATTCGTCCGTCAGCGCACGCTTTGCCGCGGCAAGCGGCTTCATGTTCCAGTCGAGCGCGATCGCCGCGCCGTTGGAGTGATCGAGAAATTCGGCACGGCAGTCGCCCGGCAATCGCACCGTGACGAAGGCGCGGAACGCGTCACGAATCTTCTGCGGGTCCTGCCCCTCGACGATCCGGAAGGACACCTTCGCCGACGCTTCCGCGGCAATCACGGTCTTCGAGCCTTCGCCCGTGTAACCGCCGACGATGCCGTTGATGTCGCAGGTCGGCCGCGAGATCAGTTGCTCGATCAGAAGGCGATCATCCTCGCCGGCCGGGATCGACAGTCCGATCGGACCGAGGAAGCTTTCCGCGGTGAGGTTCAGCCCCTTCCACTGCGCCAGGATATCCGGCGGCAGGTCCTTCACGCCGTCGTAGAAGCCCGGAATGGTGATGCGACCGTGATCGTCGTGCAGGCTGCCGAGAATACGCGTCAGCACGCGGATCGGATTCTGCGCGCCGCCGCCATAGACGCCGGAATGCAGGTCGCGATTGGCCGCCTTGATCTTCACCTCTTCATAGACGAGCCCGCGCAGCGACGTGGTAATCGCCGGCGTCTGCGGGTCCCACATCCCGGTGTCGCAGACCAGCGCGAAATCTGCAGCGAGATCGTTCTTGTTGGCCTCGAGGAACGGCACAAAATTCTTCGAGCCGACCTCCTCCTCACCTTCGATCACGATGGTGAGGTCGATCGGCAATTCGCCAGTGACCTGCTTCCAGGCACGGCAGGCTTCGATGAAGGTCGAGACTTGCCCCTTGTCGTCCTGCGCGCCGCGCGCGACGATGATCTTGCGGCCATCGGCATGATCGGTGACCACCGGCTCGAACGGCGGCCGGTGCCACAGCTCAAGCGGATCGACCGGCTGCACGTCATAATGGCCGTAAAACAGCGCGTGCGGCCGCTTGCCAGTGTTGCCCTTGGCTTTTGCAACGATCGCCGGATGCCCCGCCGTCTCGCGTACCTCGGCGTCGAAGCCGAGCGAAGCAATGTCGGCGCACAAATGCAACGCCGCCTTGTTACAATCCGCCGCGAACGCCGGGTCAGCCGAAATCGACTTGATCCGCAGCAGCGCGAACAGGCGCTCCAACGCCGGATCGAAATCGGCATCGGCGTGAT
This sequence comes from Rhodopseudomonas sp., assembly GCF_048594845.1. GTDB lineage: Bacteria > Pseudomonadota > Alphaproteobacteria > Rhizobiales > Xanthobacteraceae > Rhodopseudomonas. The sequence continues at coordinate 56,702 of NZ_JBMDXE010000350.1, forward strand.
CGAGCACGGATTGAACGTGAGAGCTGGCGGACATGACTGTGTTCCTTGTTATGACCTGTGCTGCCGAGCGGCACGACCGTCGCGAATTTCGCCGTCATTGCGAGGAGCACCCGGATCGGCGCTTCGCGCCGTCCGAGTACAGGCTCCGCGACGAAGCAATCCAGCTCAATGCAAGACGCTGGATTGCTTCGCTTCGCTCGCAATGACGGCGAAAATCATCCATTCGAAATTCATTCTCGACCAGCCGCGAGCGCATGCGGCCTTCTGGTGATCAGGAGCACAACGCCTCCTCGAACCATGAGCCACGCAACCAACAGTGTCGATGCACATATCGTTGTTTACTTCCGCAGCATCCCGCCCAGCGTCCCACGCACGATCGAGCGTCCTACGGTGCTGCCGAGCGAGCCGCCGACCTTCTTGCCGAGTTCAGCGGCGAGACCACCGACAACGGTGGTGGCAACGGTGCGAGCGACGCTGCGCGCGACGACCTGGCCGGTGGTGAGCTTGCCGCGCGGCGTGTTGGTGCCGAACACGGTGGAGACCAGGCTACCGAGCTGGCCGAACAGACCGCCTTCCGCGGGAGCCGCATCCGCGCCCGCGGTCTTGCCTTCGAGGCGGTCCCGCAGAATTTCGTAAGCGGACTGCGAGTCGATCGCCGTGTCGTACTTCCCCTTCACTGGGCTCGCTGCGATGATCGCCTTGCGCTCTTCCGGGGTGATCGGCCCGATCCGTGCCGACGGCGGACGGATCATCACCCGCTCGACCATCGCCGGCGTGCCGTTGCCTTCGAGGAACGATACCAGCGCCTCGCCTTTGCCGAGCTCGGTGATCGCCTTGGCGGTGTCGAGCTTCGGATTGGGACGGAACGTATCCGCGGCGGCCGCCACCGACTTCTGGTCGCGGGGCGTGAAGGCGCGCAGCGCGTGCTGCACGCGGTTGCCGAGCTGCGCAAGCACGCGGTCCGGCACGTCGATCGGGTTTTGCGTGACGAAGTACACGCCGACGCCCTTAGAACGGATCAACCGCACCACCTGCTCGATCTTGTCCATCAACGGCTTCGGCGCATCGTTGAACAACAGATGCGCCTCGTCGAAGAAGAACACCAGCTTCGGCTTGTCGGGATCGCCGACCTCGGGCAGTTCCTCGAACAGCTCCGACAGCATCCACAACAGGAACGTGGCGTACAACCGCGGATTGCTCATCAGCTTGTCGGCAACGAGGATGTTGACGAGCCCGCGTCCTTGATTATCCGTGCGGATGAAATCCTTGAGCTGCAGCGCCGGCTCGCCGAAGAAGCTTTCGCCTCCCTGGTTCTCGAGAACCAGCAGCTGGCGCTGGATGGTTCCCACCGTCTGTTTGGTGACGTTGCCGAGTGCTTGCGCGGCCTGGCGGATGTCGGCGTTGACGTCGCCGTTTTCGGCAACCTTGGCGGCGATCGGCGCGATCGCGTCGAGCATCGCGCGCAGGTCCTTCATGTCGACCAGCGGCAGCCCCATGTCGTCGGCGACGCGGAACGCCACGTTGAGCACGCCTTCCTGCACGTCGTTGAGGTCGAGAATACGCGACAACAGAAGCGGCCCCATCTCCGAGACCGTCGCGCGCACGGGATGCCCCTGCTCGCCGAACACGTCCCAGAATACGGTGCTGAACTGATCGGGCTGAAACGCCAGCCCCATGTCCTTGGCACGCTTGAGGATGAAGTCCTTGGCCTCACCCGTCTCGGCGATGCCGGAGAGATCGCCTTTGATGTCAGCTGCGAACACCGGGACGCCGGCACGCGCAAAACCTTCGGCCATCACTTGCAGCGTCACCGTCTTGCCGGTGCCGGTCGCACCGGTGACGAGGCCGTGGCGATTGGCAAGCCCGAGCGTCAGCCACGCGGGCTGATCGCCCTTGCCGATGAAGATCTGTCCATCGGTATCGCCGTTACCGGTTTCGCGGCCCGCCATCGCTCTGTTTCCTCGCGTGCAATCACCGGAGTCGTCACGAGACTCCGTGCGTCGCATATCCTGCATAATGAAGAGAACTTCTCAACGCTCATTCCTCGCAGACCAAATGCCGCGGCGACGGCGTCTCAAATCGTCCAGCTTTAATCTGTTGGTAGAGAGCTTTGGGCAAGAACGCTCTTGCAATGTTGCAACACTTGATTCGAATCCCCGCCCTGCGGCGGCTTCTCTCGCCCGCGTTGCTTGTGTTTCGAGGCGTGGGAGATCAGGATGATCGGACAAGTACAATCCGGCAGAAAACCGGCGGCGGGGGCGTAATGGATGAGTTGATTGACCGGCTGGCCGAGAAGGCCGGCCTGGAGAAAGCTGTTGCGGGCAAGAGTGTCGGCATCATCCTCAACTTTCTCCGCAATGAAGGTCCTCAAGTCCACGTCCAGGCCCTGATCGACACCATCCCCGGCGCCGAAGAAGCTATCGCGTCCGCCGACGGCTCGCGCGGCGCGCTCAGCCGTCTGATGGGCGGCGGCATCATGGCGGTTGGTACCAAGCTGATGGGCCTTGGCCTGGGCATGGGCGACATCCAGAAACTCGCTCGCGAGCTGTTCCATTTTGGTCGTGAAAAGATCGGCGCCGAGCGGATGAGCGAAATCATCTCCGGCACGCCGGGTCTCCGCCAGTTCACCTGACCATCAGTTCTCCGAGTGTCATGACATATCCCATCTCCCAGATTGACGGCATCTCCGCAGCAGCAGCCGCCAAGCTGAAATCCGTCGGCATCCGCACCACCGAAGCCCTGCTCGAAGCCGCCAAGACGACACGCGGCCGCAAGGCGCTCGCCGCCAAGACCGGGCTCAATGAACAGCAACTGCTGGAATGGGCCAACATCGCCGACTGCATGCGCATCCCCGGCATGGGCAAGGCCAAGGCGGAACTGCTGCGCGCCGCCGGCGTCAACACGCTGCGCGAATTCACCCACCGCAACCCGGCGCGGCTGGCGCAGAACATGAAAGAGGCCAATCTGCAGCGCAAACTGGTGCGCGCCCTGCCGTCCGAAAAGGAAGTCGGGCAACTGATCGAACAGGCCCGCAAGCTGCCACTGAAGATCAGCTACTAACGTCGATCGATCCGCTCTCGACAGGCGCTTGACAGCGCTGTTTGGACCGCGCAAAGCGCTGCCATGAGCGCAGCCGCCTCGACCATTGGTCCATCAACCGCAACCGCGGGGCCAGCAACGCTGCGTGCGCTGCTGGCGCGGCCGGTGGCGGCGGTGATGGGTATCCTCAACATCACGCCGGACTCCTTCTCGGACGGCGGCGATTTCATCGCGCCGGAGCGTGCGCGCACTCACGCCGCGCGGATGATCGCCGAGGGTGCCGACATTATCGACATCGGCGCGGAATCGACGCGGCCCTACGGCTCGCAGCCGGTCTCGGCCGAACAGGAATTGCAGCGTCTCCGCCCGGTGCTCGCCGCGGTCGCGGCGCTCGGGACGCCGGTGTCGATCGACAGCATGAAGGCCGAAGTGGTCGATTGGGCGCTGGGCAACGGCGCCGCGATTGCCAACGACGTTTGGGGCCTGCAGCGCGATCCGGAGATGGCACGGGTCGTCGCTGCACACGGTGCGCCCCTGGTCGTGATGCACAATCGTGACGCGGTCGATGAGAACATCGACATCGTCGCGGATATCAATGCGTTCTTTGAACGGTCGCTGGATATCGCGACACGTGCCGGCATTGCTTCGGATCGCGTCGTACTCGATCCCGGTATCGGCTTCGGCAAGACGCCGCGGCAGAGCATGATCGCGCTGGCACAGCTCGCCCAGTTCAAGCATTTCGGCCTGCCCATCCTGGTCGGCGCTTCGCGCAAACGGTTCATCAGCACGGTGGTGCCGTCGGAACCGAAGGACCGCCTTGGCGGTTCGCTCGCCGCCCATCTCATCGCCGTGCAGAACGGCGCGCAGATTATTCGCGCCCACGACGTCGCCGCCACCGCGCAGGCGCTGAAAGTTGCGCACGCGATCACGACCAGCATCGAGGACAGCCGATGAGCGACACCATTTTCATCACCGGCCTGGTGCTGCACGCGCGGCACGGCGTGATGGATCACGAGACCGAGGTCGGCCAGCGCTTCGTCATCGATCTCGAACTCGCGGTCGATCTGTCGGAATCCTCGCGCACCGACCGGCTGTCCGACACGGTGTCGTATTCCAACGTCGTCGCCTGTGCGACCGCGGCGTTCAAGGACGCCAACTACAAATTGCTCGAACGCGCCGCGGGCGCGGTGGCGGAAGCGATCCTGTCAAGTTTTTCGAAAATCAGCGCGGTCAAGATCACAGTACACAAACCACATGCGCCGATCCCGGCGATCTTCGACGACGTCGGCGTGATCATCACCCGCACGCGCGCCCATGGCTGAGGCGCTGATCGCGCTCGGCGGCAATGTCGGCGACGTCCGCGCGACGTTCGACAAGGCGATCGCCAATATCTGCGGCATGACGCAGGCTGAACTGTTGGCACGCTCGTCCGACTACACGACGCCGCCCTGGGGCGACGAGCAGCAGGACGCCTTCGTCAACGCCTGCATCGCGATCGACAGCCGGCTCGATCCGCTGTCGCTTCTGCAAACGCTCCACAAGATCGAAAAGCGCTTCGGCCGCGATCGCGCCAACGAGCGCCGCTGGGGCCCGCGCACGCTCGATCTCGATCTGCTGGCCTATGCCGACGCTGAGATCGATCGTCCCGATCTAACGCTGCCCCACCCGCGACTGTTCGACCGCGCCTTCGTGCTGGTCCCTCTGGTCGAGATTCGGCCGAACGGGGCGATCGGCGGACGGTCGTTCACGGACGCTTTGGTGGCACTGCCCACCGACGGAATCGAGCGTTTGCCGCCACGCGGTTAATGCGGCGCACAATCGTGCGTCCTGCGCCTTTTGGCCCGAAACAACCGTTTGGCATGACGCGCCGCGCGTGGCATTTTCCGCCCCAAACAAGGTTTCGTATCGGGGAGTCCGATTTTCAACATGTCTTCCGCAAGCAACGAGCTGTCGCTCGCCGCCGATTTCCCGCAGGCTGACCACGACCAATGGCGCAAGCTGGTCGACGGCGTGCTGAAGGGCGCCCCGTTCGAAAAGCTGATCAGCAAGACCCACGACGGCGTCACCATTCAGCCGATCTATTCGCGCGCCAAGGGCGCAGCGCCGATCGCCGGCCGCGCGCCCGCAGCGCCATGGGGCATCATGCAGCGGATCGACCATCCGGATGCGCGCGAGGCCAACAAGCAGGCGCTGCACGATCTCGAGAACGGCGCGACCGGATTGACGCTGGTGTTTACCGGCAGCGTCGGCGCGCGCGGCTTCGGATTGCCGCCGACCAAGCAGGCGCTGGAGACGGTGCTGGACGGCGTCCATCTCGATGCCGGCATCGCAATCGAGTTGCAGTTCGCGCCGCAATCCTGCGACCTGGTTCGTGATCTCGCCGACCTGATCAAGAGCCGCGGCACCGATCCGGCCGCCTGCAACATCCGCTTCGGTATCGATCCGCTCGGCGCCCGCGCCGTGCACGGATCGAGTTCGTCCGACTGGGCCGACATCGCAAGCGGCGTCGCGCAGGTCGCCACCGGCCTCGCTGCACTCGGCTTCAAGTCCACCGTGCTCGCCGCCGACGGCCGCGTCATTCACGACGCCGGCGGTTCGGAAGCGCAGGAACTGGCATTCGTGCTGGCCTCCGCCACCGCGTATCTGCGCGCGCTGGACGCCGCCGGTGTGCCGCTCGACCAAGCCCGTGACCTGATCTACGCGCGGCTGTCGGCGGATGCCGATCAGTTCCTGACGCTGGCGAAATTCCGCGCGCTGCGGCTGCTGTGGGCGCGTATCGAGGAGAGCTGCGGGCTGTCGCCGAAGCCGCTGTTTATCGCGGCCGAGAGCGCATGGCGGATGCTGACGCAGCGCGATCCGTCCGTGAACATGCTACGCGCCACTGTCGCCACCTTCTCGGCCGCGCTGGGCGGTGCCAACTCACTGGTGGTGCTGCCGCACACGCTGGCGCTCGGGCTGCCCGACGCCTTCGCGCGCCGCGTCGCCCGCAACACGCAACTGATCCTGCTCGATGAGTCCAATCTCGACAAGGTCGCCGACCCGGCCGCCGGCGCCGGCGGCATCGAGGCGCTGACTCAGGAACTTTGCGCTTCCGCCTGGGCGCAGTTCCAGGAGATCGAGAAAGCCGGCAGCGCCTTCGCCGCGCTGACCGCTGGCCTGATCCAGCCGAAGGTCGCCGCCACTCGCGCGGCGCGCGACAAGGCGATCGGCAAGCGCCGCGACGTCCTTACCGGCGCCAGCGAATTCCCGAATCTGCACGAGAATCCGCCGACCGTGTTGAAGCTGGCGCCGGCTGCCATTCCGCCCGCCGGTGAAGCGAAGATCAGCTTCTCGCCGCTGACGCCGATCCGGTTGGCCACGCCGTTCGAGATGCTGCGCGACAAGTCGGACGCGGCGCTCGCCGCGAAGACGGCCCGGCCGAAGGTGTTCCTCGCCAATCTCGGCACGCCGGCCGATTTCACCGCGCGGGCGACCTTTGCGAAGAGCTTCTTCGAGACCGGCGGCATCGAGGCTGTCGACAGCGAAGGCTTCACCGACCCGGCCGCCCTCGCCGCCGCCTTCAAGGCCTCCGGCGCGGCGTTTGCGTGCCTGTGCTCGTCCGACAAAGCCTACCCGGCGCACGCGGCTCCGGCCGCTCAGGCGCTGCGCCAGGCCGGCTCCAAGCGGATCTACCTCGCGGGCCGTCCGGGCGAACTGGAGGCTTCGCTCCGCGACGCCGGGGTGCAGGAGTTCATCTTCGCCGGCGGCGACGCCCTCGCGCTGCTCACCGACGCCTGGACCGAGATCGAGGCGGCATGACCGCGACCGGCAGACCAGTGCTCACCGGTGGCTGCCAATGCGGAGCGCTGCGCTTCGCGCTGACGGCCGCGCCGCTGCGGGTGACGCTGTGCCATTGCCGGATGTGCCAGAAGGCAAGCGGCGCGCCGTTTGCCTCGTTCGCCGATATCGCCAAGGACAGCTTCGCCTGGACCCGCGGCAAGCCGGCGTCGTTCCGCTCCTCCTCGATCGCCGAGCGCGACTTCTGCAAGGCTTGCGGCACGCCGATGAGCTATCGGCGGATCGCAGGCGACAGCATCGAGATCATGACCGGAACTTTTGACCGGCCGGACCGGCTGGTGCCGACGTCGCAATTCGGCACCGAGTCGCGGCTCGGCTGGGTCGGCACGATTGCAGCCCTGCCGAGCAAAACCACCAAGCAGAATTACGGACCCGAGAAGCTTGCCGAAGTGTTCAGCTATCAGCAGCCGGACCACGACTGAGCTTCGCATGACGCGTCAAACCGGCCGTGATACTATCGGCTGGAACAGAGAACGAAGAACATGAGCAAGATTCCGAACTTCGCAGACCTCGCCTTCCAGCCGACCGCCGCCCCTGCGCCCGCAGGCGAAGCCCAGCCGTGGCTGACGCCCGAGGGCATTCTGGTCAAGCCGGGCTACTCCGAGGCGGATGTGGCCGGCATCGATTTCCTCGACACCTGGCCGGGCGTCGCGCCATTTTTGCGTGGCCCCTACCCGACCATGTACGTCAACCAGCCCTGGACGATCCGGCAGTATGCCGGCTTCTCCACCGCCGAAGACTCCAACGCGTTCTATCGCCGCAACCTTGCCGCCGGTCAGAAGGGCCTGTCGGTGGCGTTCGATCTCGCCACGCATCGCGGCTACGACAGCGACCATCCGCGCGTCGCCGGCGACGTCGGCATGGCGGGCGTCGCGATCGACAGTATCTACGACATGCGCACGCTGTTCGCCGGCATCCCGCTCGACCAGATGAGCGTGTCGATGACCATGAACGGCGCGGTGCTGCCGATCCTCGCGCTGTTCGTCGCCGCCGCTGAAGAGCAAGGCGTGCCGCCGGAGAAGCTGTCGGGCACCATTCAGAACGACATTCTGAAAGAGTTCATGGTGCGCAACACCTACATCTATCCGCCGACGCCTTCGATGCGCATCATCTCCGACATCTTCGCCTACACCTCGCAGAAGATGCCGAAGTTCAATTCGATCTCGATCTCCGGCTATCACATGCAGGAAGCCGGTGCGACGCAGGACCTCGAGCTCGCTTACACGCTGGCCGATGGCGTCGAATACGTCCGCGCCGGCATCGCCGCCGGGCTCGATGTCGACAAATTCGCGCCGCGGCTGTCGTTCTTCTGGGCGATCGGCATGAACTTCTTCATGGAAGTCGCCAAGATGCGCGCGGCGCGGCTGCTGTGGGCCAAGCTGCTGACGCAGTTCAACCCGAAGAACGACAAGTCGCTGTCGCTGCGCACCCACTGCCAGACCTCCGGTTGGTCGCTGACCGCG